>CACICY010000006.1 GCA_902585265.1 uncultured Pelagibacteraceae bacterium | reverse complement strand
GGTTTGGTAATCAAGGGTTATGGATTTCACTCACTATATTTTTTATTTTACGAGCGCTCACATTGGTTATTTATTTTAATAGAATTTACTTAAAAATTTAAATTAGTTATTTAAGGCTTGGAATAACTTTTCTTAAATCCATAGCTATTTTTGGAATTATATTTGAATATATAATTCCTTTACCAACTTTCTTAAGAGCCATTATTTTACCATCGGGTGAAATAATAACTGTATGCCCAAAAGTTTCTCTTTTAATAGTATTTTTTCCTGTTTGATTAGGTGCAAAAATATAACAAAAGTTTTCAATTGCTCTTGCTTTTAATAAAGTTAACCAATGTCTTTGACCAGTTGTTTTAGTAAATGCGGATGGAACTGTGATAAAACTTAGATTTCTTTTTGATAAGTTTCTATAAAGTTCTGGAAATCTTAAATCATAACAAATTGAAAGACCTATATTTCCCCAGGGTAATTTAGATGATACTAATTTTTTACCTGCCTTAAATACTTTACTTTCTTTATGTTGTTCTTTTTTTGAAACTTTAACATCAAACATATTTATTTTATCATAATAAGTATTTATTTTACCCTTAGGTCCAATAAGAATAGATCTATTTCTTAATTTGCTTTTTTCTTTAATGCACATTGAGCCAAGAAGTATCCATTTCTTCTTTGTTTTAGCTATAATTTTTACTTTCTTTATTATTGGATCATGTTTCATTTCATATGAATATTTAAATAAATTATTTTTGTCAGCAGACATCAATGAGGAAGTTTCTGGAGTAATTATTAAGTCTGCTTTATTTACAATTGCTTGATTAATATATTTTACAATATCTTTAAAATTTTTATTATAATCTTCCCCACTAGATAACTGAATACATGCTACTTTCATGTTTGAAATCCGTATTTTTTTTCTAAATACTTTATAATATTGTGAATTATAAATGTAATAAATAAGTAAATAATTCCTGCAGTTATAAATGCTTCAAATGGTTTAAAAGTTAAAACATTTACTTTTCTAGCTTCACCCATTAAATCCATAATTGTTATAACACTTGCAAGTGAAGTACCTTTCAACATTAATATTATTTCATTCCCATATGCTGGAAGTGATTGTTTTATCGCTATGGGCAATTGAATTCTGTAAAAAGTTATTTTTTTTGTTACACCTAAACTTTGAGCGGCTTCAATGTAACCTTTTTTAATTGTCTGAAATGCTGATCTTAGTATCTCGGACGTATAAGCTCCTGTATTTAAAGAAAATGCAATAATTGCACACCAGTATGGTTCTTTTATTATTACCCAAAAAAATGAATTTCTTAAAAACTCTATATTAGCTAACCCATAATATATTAAATATAATTGAACAAGAAGAGGCGTTCCTCTAAAAAAATAAGAGTAACCATAGGCAAACTTATTAATTATTGGATTTTTATTAATTCTTAAAATTGCAAAAATTAAACCTATTATTAATCCAAAAAACATTGATGATACTAAAAGTTGAAGAGTGATTACTGCACCACTTAATAAGTCTGGAAAAATACTGATCATTAATTTTATATCCATCAGTATCCTTTGCTATATTTTATTTCTAATTTATTAATTAATTTCATACTTAAGAAAGTAAGCATTAAGTATAAGATAGCTGCTACTGAATAAAAAAATAAAGGATCCCTAGTTGAACCGGCGGCAATATAAGATTGCCTCATTATTTCTACTAATCCTGTTACAGAAATCAAAGAAGTATCTTTTAAAGTTATTTGCCAAACATTACTTAGGTTAGGAATTGATAGTCTCAACATTTGTGGTAAAATAATTTTGTAAAATTGAATATTTTTTTTAATTCCCAAAACTTTTGAAGCTTCAAATTGACCTTTATCAATTGATAATATGGCTCCTCTAAAAACTTCAGTAGAATAAGCTCCAGAGATAATCCCAATTGCAAGAGCACCAGTTATAAATGCATTTATTTCAATATAGCCATCATACCCAAAAATTGAAGCTACATACATTGCAGCTCCTGTGCCACCAAAAAACAATAGGTATATTACTAATAGTTCTGGAACCCCTCTAATAATAGTAGTGTAACAATTTCCAATGATATTAAGTGATTTTTTTTTAGATAGTTTTAAAGGTGTAAATATTAATGCGAATAAAAATCCTATTACCATCGCTGCAATAGAAACAGCAATGGTCATTAAAGTTGCTAAAAAGAGTTCGTCTCCCCAACCAGTATCTCCAAATGAAAGAAGTTCCATATAGATTGGCGACTATATATTATAGTCGCCATATCTAAAATTAATTACATAGATGCATCAAAGCCGAACCATTTGATAGCAATTCTGCTAATATGGCCATCTTTTCTTGCTTTATCGATAGCTTTGTTAAAAGCTTTTAAGAGTTTAGTATCGTCTTTTCTAATACCTACCCCTACACCATTACCAAATGCACCGCCTGAAAAAGTTGGTCCCACAAGTACAACGGCTTCGCCAGATTTTTCGGCATAGTCAGTAAATGCTACCGCAGCAGCTAAAGCTACATCACATCTACCGTTAGTCAAATCAAGATTAACCTCATCTTGTGTCTTGTAAGTTTTTAAATTTATTTTTCCTACATCTCCAGACTCAAGAAAGTTTTGGTGAATTGTACCAATTTGAGTACAAACTGTTTTTCCTGATAATGCTGAAGTTAAAGTTTTCATGGCTTTATTTACAGATGAACCACCTAAATTTAAATTTACTGCTTCTGGGGTATCTATTCCCTCTAAGTCTGAACCTTTCATAACAGCCAAAGACGCTACTTCATCCGCATATCCCTGTGAAAAATTAATTGTTTTCATTCTTTCCTCTGTAATTGACATCCCAGCCATTATAGCATCAAATTTTTTTGATGTTAAAGCTGGTATCATTCCATCCCAGTCTTGCTCAACGATTTCACACTGCTCACCTATATATCTGCAAAGTGTCCATGCAAGCTCTACCTCAAATCCAATAAGTTTACCTGAAGCATCTTTAGAATTCCAGGGTGGATAAGCACCTTCAGTTCCAATCTTAATTTTATCAGCATTAGATGTACTAATTAAAAATAAAGATAACAAAACTGTTAAAAATATATTTTTTATTACATTCATTATTTCCTCCGTTAAAATAATAATTATTTCACAGTTTTTTAGATTTAAAAAGAAAATTCTAATGGTTTATTGAAGAAGAAAAATTCCAAGAGCAGTCAAAACTTGGTATATAAACTCTAGATAATTTAGTATTGCCAAAGTTCTCATTAAAAATACTTAACCAATTTTCAACTTGTTTTGGTTTTTTGTCTTGGCTGCCAACTTGAGCTGTAATGACTCCTTTTGGCTTTAAAATTCTTAAAAGAGAATTCATATTTTTAGCAGCTAAATCAATACAATATTGATCATCATTTAAATCAACATATATCTGATCATATGTATCATCTTTGACAGATTTGATGCTTTCAAATGCATCTCCCCATACACATTTTACTGAATTTTTCTCTGTAGCCTTTTCTCCTATTTTGCCTAGATGCTTATCACAAACTTCTACTACCTCTGGGTCTAATTCATACCAATCAATAAAGCTAAAATTTTTTGATATACACTCTCTTGCTACACCACCATCTCCACCACCTATAATAGCTACTTTTTCTTTAAATGAATTTAAGTCAAGTCCTGATTTTACAAAAGTAGAGCTATAAAGATACTCATCCTTTTCTGCTACTTGAATTTCATTATCTATAAACAACGCTTTTCCAAATTGTTCTAATTCTAGTATCTCAATATGTTGACCTACTCTTGACTTAAAATTTTCAATAACATTATTTACTACATATGATTTTTTTAAACCAGGTGAACTATAGTTATCATGATAAAGATCTACTGTATCTCTATCAAATTCTTTTTTAATTATATTTGTATGCTCTATTTCATCTTTAATCACTTCCAAAGCAACAGAAGGTGAAATTTTTGCACATGTAAAAAAATCGAAACTAATAATACCTTTTTCTGGGAATGTATGAAAACTTATGTGACTTTCTGCAAGAAGTGCAACTAGAGTAAATCCTTGTGGTTCAAACTTATATTTTGATATGTCTAATACAGTTACTTTTGCAATTTTAGCAATTTTGTAAACTAATTTTTCAAAAAAAACAGGATCATACTCTTTTTTAGTGCCTATAATATCAAGTGTAATATGTTCGCCAACTTTCGTTGTCATGCTAATCTTTTTTATAAGTTTTACTTTTAGATAAAACTTTTTTCATTTGATTTAAAGTTAAAAGTTTAGGTCGTCCTAAAACGAGAGCTTTGATATATTGTTTGGCTAGATTGTCAACTTCTTCAGCTAATTCAAATGCATCCTCTAGACTACTTCCAAATGCAATCTGCCCGTGATTTGCTATTAAACATGCTGATCTATTCATCAAAGCTTTAAGAATATTTTTTGATAGTTCTCTAGTTCCATAAGTTGCATATTTTGCACACTTTATATCTGTGCCACCAGCTAAAGCGACCATATAGTGAAATGATGGTATTTTCTTATTATGAGTTGATAGAGCTGTTGCATTTGTAGAATGAGAATGAACTATTGCTTTAGCATTTTTTTTTGAAATATAAATATCTTGATGAAATCTCCATTCAGATGAAGGTCTTTGTTTTTTATTATAATCACCATTAAGATTTATAAAAACAATATCCTTTTCCTTTAATGATGAATACTTTTGTCCTGAAGGCGTTATTAAAAAACCATTTTTGTATCTTATTGAAATATTACCAGATCTTAATGCTGATAGTTTTGTATCATTAAGCATTTTAGCAAATTTAATAACTTCTTTTTTTGATGAATTCATTTTATTTAAGTATACTAATTTTTTTATTTTTATTAGATTTAATTTATGACCTTTTTTCAACCTGATAAATTACCAAGCTTAATGGTAGCTCCAAATGGTGCAAGAAAAGTGAAGAAAGATCATCCAGAAGTTCCCTTGACAATTAAAGAGACGGTTGAAGTTGCTAAAAACTGTTTTGAAGCAGGAGCAGGAGCCATTCATCTTCATGTAAGAAATGATAAAGGAGAGCACGTTTTAGATGCCGGACTTTATAAAGAGGCATTAAATGAATTAGAACACCAGGTTCCTAAAATGCATATTCAGGTAACTACTGAAGCAGTTGGAAAGTATTCACCTGAGGAAATGAGGAAACTTGCATATGATGTTACTCCACCAGGGACATCAATTGGTACAGCTGAATTAATACCTTCTAGAAACCCAACAGAGGAAGATTTAAAATTATATAAATATTTGACAGAAGCTGGAACTAAAATACAGCATATTTTGTACAATCCACAGGATGTAGACTTATTAGTGAACCTTTTAGATAAAGCAGAAATTCCAATTGAAGGAGCTTGGTGCTTATTTGTAATAGGTCATTACACAGGTAAAATTAGTTATCCAGAAAAAATTCCAGAGTTTTTAAAAGTAATGAAAAATAATAATGTCAATTTGGATTGGTCAATATGCGCTTTTGCAAAAGAAGAAATGAATTGTTTGCAAAAAGCAATTAACCTAGGTGGTAAAATTAGAGTAGGATTTGAAAATTCCTTGTATATGCCAAATGGAGAAATTGCTCCGAACAATCATTCAAAAATATTAGCTGTAAATAAGATGTTCAACTTATCTTAAAATTGAGGAATATTTTTTAAATAGTAAACTAACATCTTTATTTGATCTTGCTGAAGCTAAAATAAATCTATCTGGTCTTACTAAAATAGCTTTTGAATTAATATTTCTTAAATATTTTGATACATGACTTAAATTCTTTGCTTTCAATATGGTGTAATTTTTTAAGGTTTTAGTGTTTATATTTGAAGATAAAATTATAATTCCTTTTTTTGAAAAATATTCATCTAGGGTTTTATTATTTTTAAGTTTGAATTGAGGAAAAGTTTTTCCTCTATTTTTATCCTTTAGATTACCTAAGCCTTTTCCTAGTTTAGGTTTAATTGACTGCATGCTTTTAATACCTTTATTATCAGATTTTATATTATCTGTTATTTGAATGGACTCTACAGCATTTACAAATTCTCCCATCCTCATAGTGGTTTCAATATATTCTTTAACATTGAGAGATCTTTCTGATTGATATGTATTTAAAATTGTTTTATCAAATTTATTTCTTATACAATTAGCAATTTTCCATGCTAAATTTGATGCATCTCTAATTCCAGCGCACATTCCTTGTCCCATAAATGGTGGCATTAAATGAGCGGCATCCCCGGCTATAAAAACTCTACCTTTTCTCCATTTTCTAGCAATAGCAGACTCAAATGTATAAATTGTTTTTCTCTCAATAATTGCTTCACTTTTATTTAGCCAAGGCTTTAAAAAATTCCAAATATAATTTTCTGATAAAACTTTTTTATCACTATGATTTTTCTTAATTGCAAATTCCCATCTTCTGCGTCTACCGACATTTCTACAATATGTTGCTGGTTGTTTTGGATTTGAATATTGAATTGTTCTATCTGGTAAATTATTTTTTTTCTTTTTCAAAATTAAATCAACCACTGCCCATTTTTGAGTAAAACCTAAATTATCCATTTTTGTTTTCATTTGTTTTCTGGTTATAGAGTTAGCACCATCACAACCAATTACGTATTTTGACCTTACGAGATACTTTTTGTGATTATTTATATTTAAATAAGTTATATCGACATGATTTTTTAAATTTTTAATTTTTTTAACTTCAGAATTTTGTTCTATTGAGACCTTTTTATAATTTTTTAATTTTTTTCTAAGTTTTTTTTCTAGATCTGGTTGATGAAATCTATAACTTGGATACCATCCATTTTCTGTAATTTTTTTTGGTCTTGGCCAATCTAAAATTACTTTATCTTTAGAATTAACAAATTTAGTACCTTTATTAATTATAGTATGTTTCAAAAATTCTTTTGAAATTCCTATTGTTTGAAATACTCTCATTATTTCGTCATCAAAATGAACTGCTCTGGGTAGTGGATAAAAACTTTTTTCTCTATCTAGAATTAATATTGAAAAGTCATGCATTGCAAGAAGGTTTGCTAAAGTCCCACCTGCAGGTCCTAATCCTACTATTATGACATCAAATTTTTTCATTGATATTTTTAAAAATTATTTTTTAATTATATTTGAATATAACCAAGGACAATCAATTAACAATGGAGCCTGTTTTCCTTGAGAAGCAGTTTCCAGTCTTTTATTTCTAAATTTCATTCTCTCATCATCAGGTAAATAAAGTCTCTCGTGCCCCCAAAAACTAGGCCCCTCAAATGTTTCAATTGGTTCCCATGTGTCTGGATTAATAATCCTTCCACCCCATCCATTTTCAATAAAAAATCCTGAAGGTGTAATTGAATAAAATGAAGTCATATAATCATTGGTATGCCGTCCAATCGTATAAGCAATTGCATTATCTTTGTATTGTAACAAATCATAACCTTGACCTACATCGTCTAAGTTATTGTATTCAACCATAAAATGATGGAAACCAGTTCCACCTGAGCCAAATAAAGCTAAACTATGATGTCTACCATTAACATGAAAAAAACATAAAGATATTGGAGTATGGCTATAATCACTTATCTTAAATCCCATTACGTCTCTGTAAAAGGGAATTAAATCATCAATATTTTTAACATGTACAACTGCATGCCCCATCCCTAGTGCTCCAGTCTTAAATCCTGAAATTGGTCTACCTGGTTTAAAAGGATCTGTGTCTAACATAGGCTTATAAACAAGTTCTATTCGATTTCCTTGTGGGTCATTAAAATATATTAAATCCTCAACAAAACGTTTGTCAGCAAAAGAAGTCTTGCCATGATTTACTACTATTTTATTTTCCTCTAATTTATTTGCAAAAGTTTGAAGATCTTCCTTGTTCTCAACTTCCCATCCTAAAAATCCTAATCCATCTCCTTTTTCACCTGTTATTGTTAACCTTTGTTTTTGGTCATCCATTCTAAAAGATAGAATTTTTTTTCCACGGTCCATCTGTTGCATACCGAGGTATTTTTGAGAGTACTCTGACCAATCCTCAAATTTATCTGAATTAACTCCAATATAACTTAAAGCTTTTACTGCCATTTTATTATTATACTTAATTTTGAAAGAGCCCGCTATGAAATTAGCGGGCTCGAATTTAACTATTAACCGTCTATTTTAGAAATTACTTCTCTTGCTCTTTTTAATACAGCATCTCCATCAAGACCTTTGCCTTTCATTTCTGCTAACCAGTCTGATTCGATTGGAGCTAATATTTTTTTGTATTCAGCTAATACTGAGTCTGATGCAACAGTTATTTCGTGTCCTGGAGTGTTTTCTACTTGAACTCTCATCTTGGCATTCTGAGTATCAATTAAATTAGATGCCCAATCGCCAAACCATTGACCTGAATGTTTATCAACACAACCTTTTGCTGCTGAAGAAAGACCGTTATATTTCCCTTCATTCATTATTAATCCAAAAGTAGCATTAGTGATGTTAACTTCTGTATGGTATTTAGTAACATCAAATAATCTAAATGAACCAATTGCTGTGTATGGGAAAGGCGTTCCATCAATAACACCTTTATTTAATGCTTCTGAAGTTCCTGGTGCTGGTACTTTAACCCCAGTTGCTCCTAAAGTTTTAAGAATAGTTCCAGCTATTTTGCTTGGAACTCTCATTTTTTTTCCTTTAAAGTCTGCAGGCTTAACTACTTTTGTATCTTTCATATGGATTTGGTATCCAGGATTTGAATGAAGTCCTATTAGCTTAATTCCTGCCATTTCTTTATCAAGGTAACCTTCTTCAAAAAGAGTATTTAAAGCTCTAGATCCAGCTTTTGAAGTTTTGGTCAAGAATGGTAGTTCTACAACTGAACTTAAAGGAAATTGACCACCAATATATCCAAGAACTGTCCAAGATATATCTGCAACTCCTGAAGTTACTATATCATATTGTTTAGGAGGACTTCCTAGCACTCCTCCTGCATACATTTTTACGTTTAAAGCACCATTTGAACATTTATTAACTTTATCTGCCCAAGCGGCTAAAATCTTACTTGCTATAAATGCTTTTGGTGGTTCAAAAGTTGCTAACTTTAATTCTGTAGCTGATGCTGTACTAATAATGCTTAAGGAAAAAATTCCTATAACAAAACCAATTATTTTTTTTTTCATATTAATCCCCTCTTAATTATTAAATAATTATTAGAAAGTTTAACTTGAAAATTAGATTATTTCATCCTTAATTGTATTAGATAAAGTGCCGATTTCTGTGATTTCTATTTCAACATTATCTCCAGGCTTCATAAATATTGGAGGATTTCTTTTAAACCCTACACCTCCAGGCGTACCAGTAACTAATACATCACCAGCTCTCCAAGCCATAGCTTTAGAAACATACGAAATTAAAATTGGAATATCGAAAATAAGTTGACTTAATTTTGCGTTTTGCATTACTTCGCCATTTAATCTAGTTTCAATTGTTAAATTTTTATAATCATTAATGTCTTCAGCTAAAACCATATGTGGACCAAAACTCCCTGTTTTTTCAAAGTTTTTACCCATCCCAAATTGTCTAGTATGTCGCTGCCACTCTCTTACAGTACTTTCATTATAACATGAATAACCAATTATATGCTTTAAGGCATCCTCAGGTTTTATGTGTTTGCCACCTTCATCCATAATTACTGCCATCTCACCTTCAAAATCTAAACTTTGTGAAACAACAGGTCTTTGAATTGGCTGTAAGTGTGCAGTTTGACTTTCTGGAAATCGATGAAAAATTACCGGGTTCTCTTCAACTGTTCTGTTGGTTTCTTTAACATGTTCACTATAATTTAAACCAACACAAATAATTTTTCCAGGATTTGGAATTAATGGCAAATATTCAATATCTGAAACATTAATATTGCCTGGATTATTTGTTGCATAAGATTTTGCTTCTTCAATTCCTTGGTTTTGAATTAAATCTTTAAGTGTATTAGAATTAGATACTTTTCCAGTTAGATCTATAATTTTATTATTATTTATAATACCGAACTTATTTTGTTTATTATGTTTAAAAGAAATAAACTTCATGATTAATACTTTCTATTTTTGAAACTACTTATATGTTAATGTTTAAATAATTTGAAGCAACATTTTTATGATTTCTAAAGTCAGTAAAGTTTTTGATTATTCGGCGATAGCTTCAGGTATTGTTTTGTTTTTATTAGCTGTATTAACTTTTTGTGATGTATTTGGAAGAAGATTTTTAAATTCACCGGTTACAGGCACAATAGAGTTAGTTGAAATAGGAATGGCGTTAGTAGCTTTCCTTGCAATGCCAAGAGCTTTTTATTTAAATGCTAATGTTTCAGCAGATTTTATAAATAATTTAAATTTGGGTACATTTAAAACCTATTTGGTAATTTTAAAATTTGTTTTAATGATATCGATTATGTCCTTAATGGCATACTCTACTACTTTGACATCATACAAATTTATGAACAATCAAAGAGTAACGATTGATCTAGAGCTTTATTTTTATCCTTTTTATTTCATATGCTCAATTGGGATGTGGTTAAGTGTTTTTGCTATAATCATATGGTTTATCAAAACTATTTTTAAAATTAATTCAAAAGCTGAGAATTTGTAATGGGATTAGAGGCTGTAATTAATGGTGGATTGTCTTTTGCTGCTGTATTAATTTTGATGGTATTAAACGTACCAATAGGAATTGCAATGTTGGTTGTTGGTTTTACTGGCTTTGCAATAATTTCAGGATTTGACCCTGCAATATTTGTTTTAGGAACTGCTCCTTTTGATGCTGTCTCAAAATATACATTATCAGTGTTGCCTTTATTTGTTCTAATGGGAAATCTTGCCAACAGTTCAAATTTATCAAGAAATTTATATGATGCAGCTTATGCGATAGTGGGCCATTACAAAGGTGGTTTAGCGATGTCTACTGTAGGGGCATGCGCTGGATTTGGAATGATTTGTGGATCATCGATTGCAACAGCTGCAACAATGTCTCAAATGGCAGGCCCTGAAATGAGAAGACATGGTTACAGTGATGCCCTGATAAGCGGATCTATTGCATCTGGTGGAACGCTTGGAATCATAATTCCTCCGAGTGTAATTTTAGTAATATATGCTTATTTAACTGAACAGTCTGTTCAAGAATTATTTTTTGCTGCACTGATACCAGGAATAATAGCAGTGGTACTTTATATGATTGCTATTAGGATTTATCTTTTAATTTATCCCTCACAAGGTGGTTATGGAACAAAAATGCCTTTGAAGGAAAGAATTTCTGCATTATCAAAAGTTTTTCCAATTTTTTTAATATTTGCAATCATGATGGGTGGACTTTATTTAGGTTTTTTTACAGCAACAGAAAGTGCTGCAGTAGGTGTAATTTTAGTTTTAATTTTTATTTTTTTTAGAGGTCAATTAAAATTAAGTTTATTGAAAGATGCTTTATGGGCCACTATAAAAACTGTTGGTTCTTTATATTTAATTGTTATCGGTGCAAGTATATTTAATTATCTTATAACTGTCACACAGTTACCTTTTGCGGTTGTTGATTTTATAAATTATCTTGAGCTTACTCCATTAGGAATAATTTTAGTAATTTGTGTAATTTATTTAGTTCTTGGTACTGTAATGGACTCTTTGGCAATGTTATTTTTAACTATTCCAGTATTTTATCCAGTGATTATTGATGCTGGAATTGATCCTGTTTGGTTTGGTATATTTGCAGTAATAGTTGTTGAATTTGGATTGATTTCACCTCCGGTTGGAATGAATTTATTCGTTATTAAAGGTGTAATGCAAAAAACACCTTTGCAAACTATATGGTTTGGCACTCTTCCATTCTTAATGACTGACGTAATTAGGCTTGCTTTAATTATTGCTTTTCCTGCAATTTGTTTATATTTGCCTAGTCTGATGGCTCACTAGTATCTTTTATTTTTTTTATATAATTAAAATAAATAAAGCCAAAAACTGCACCCACAATCATTAAAATATATTGATAAAATTTTAATAATACAAACACTATTGGTAATTCTTTACCTGGATTCCGAGCATAAAAATTATCTGTACCATCTTTATATAAATCCATTGGACCTAAAGTTGCATATAAACCAAAGATAAATATATAAATACAGGGCAATAAAGAAATAATTAATAAAATTCTATTTCCACGAATTAATTTTATTAAATTTGCAGATACTCCTACTGAAACTAGACAAATTAGCGACAATATTAAAGGGTTCATTACCAAACTCCTATCATAATTCCATCATCTTTTGTATAATCTCTTTCTTTTAAAACAAATTCATCTGTTGCTGCAACCCTATTTTTTCTATTTGTAATTCTTTGAAGCAATATATCCTTCATTTCATCAATAATTTTTTTATGATCTGATGATTGTCCTAAATCATTGAATTCATCTGGATCATTTTTTAAATCAAATAATTGAGGTGGAAAACCTTTGTAATAAATATACTTCCATCTATCATTTCTTATCATATATGCTCTTGCATCTGATGCTCCAATATTAAGAATTTTTCTTGCTTCATTAAATGAATAATCTATTTCACTAAATACACTGTTTTTCCAATTAGGGACTTCATTTCCTCTTATAATTGGTAGCAATGATTGACCCTCAAGACGATGTTTACTTACTTTACTATCTACAAATTCTAAAAAAGTTGGAAGCAGATCAATAGCCTCTACAAATCTTTTTTCTCTTACTCCCCTATTATTATCTGACAAATTACTTGGATCATAAATTATCATTGGAACTTTAACAATTTGTTCATGAAAAAGCTCTTTTTCTCCTAGCCAATGATCTCCCTGATAATCACCATGATCTGATGTAAAAACTATCATTGTATTATTCATATAATTTTTTTCTTCAAGAAAATTAAATAGTCTTCCAAGATTATCATCTATTTGTTTTATCAATCCCATATATCCTGAAAGAACAGTGTTTCTCACTTCTTCTCTTGAAAAAGTCTTTGAAATATTATTTTCCATGAAAGCTTTGTAGACTGGATGATCTATTTCTTGTTCAGCATTACTTCGATGAACTGGATAAAATTGATTTGAGGAGTACATATTATGATAAGGTGCAGGAGCAATGTATGGCCAATGAGGCTTAATATATGATAAATGTAAAAACCAGGGCTTTTCTCCACTTTCCTCAATAAACTCCATTGATCTGTTTGTCATAAATGCAGTCTCGGAATGTTCTTCTTTAACTCTTGCTGGTTTATTTGAATTTCTTAACCTCCATCCACTCAAAATATTTCCACTTTTATCCTCTGATGAATTTGCCCAACTATCCCAAGGATTATCACCCTCATATCCAAGTTTATTTAGCCACTCATTGTAAGATAATTTTTTGTTTGAGTTTTTAATATGGTTATTTGGGTGAAGACCATCATCTCTTTCATAAGGCTCAAAACCTGGTTCACTAACCGTCAGACCTATTTCTGTATCTTTTGAAATTCCAAGTCTATTCATTCCATCTATATCGGGTCTCATATGTGTTTTGCCTACAACACCAGTCCTAATTCCAGATTGCCTCAAATAATCTCCAATTGTTAGTTCACCGATTGGCAAAGGTATTTGGTTCCAAGTTGATCCATGGCTAAATACTGTTCTTCCAGTATAATAGGATGCTCTTGATGGGCCACAAACAGGGGCTTGGACATAAGCAGACTCAAACAAAACTCCTTTTTTTGCTAAACCGTCTATGTGAGGTGTTTTAAGGTGCGGATGACCATAACAAGAAAGATAATCAAATCTTAGTTGATCAGCCATTATAAATAAAATATTTTTAACTTTATTCATTATCTATTAAACATTTGTTTTAAACCGACAGCTGATGCCTGGCATATACCTTTCTCTGTAATTAAACCTGTTACATATTTTGCTGGAGTTATGTCAAACGCTAAATTCATCGTTTTACTGTTTTCAGGATAAATTAAAACTTTCTTGATATTATTTTTTTCGTCTTTTCCTTCTATATAGGATAGTTCGTCAGAATTTCTTTCTTCAATAGGTATCTTATTATAATCTTTAGTTTCCCAATCAATTGTGGAGCTTGGTAAAGCCACATAAAAGGGCACATTATTATCATGTGCTGCTAATGCTTTCAAATATGTACCAATTTTATTACATACATCTCCAGTTGATAGAGTTCTATCTGTTCCAACAAGGCACATATCAACCTCTCCTCTTTGCATTAAAATACCACCAGTATTATCTGTAATAATTGTATTTGGTATACCCTCTTCGTTTAATTCAAACGAAGTTAGATTTGCCCCTTGATTTCTTGGTCTTGTTTCATCGACCCATACATGAATTGGTATTCCTTTTTTATGTGCTTGATAAATTGGTGAGGTTGCTGTCCCCCAATCTATAGTTGCTAACCACCCTGCATTACAGTGAGTTAAAATATTAACAGTTTTATTATTTTTATTGTAAATTTCTTCAATTATTTTTAGTCCATTAAATCCTATATTCTCACAAAATTTTACGTCCTCATCACATATTAATTTTGCTTCTTTTAATGCTACATCCAATAATTCATCAGTCTTCACAAATGATAATTTATTATTCATTCTATGAACTGCCCATTGCAAATTTATGGCTGTAGGTCTTGAATTAACTAATTCTTCTGAACTTTTTTTAATGAAATCTAAATTTTTATTTTCTTGTATTGCCAATACTATTCCATAAGCAGCAGCTCCACCAATAAGAGGTGCACCTCTTACCTCCATAGTTTTTATTGCCTTTACTGCATCTTTTATTGTCTTTAAATCTTTAATAATAAAATGATGTGGAAGTTTGGTTTGATCAATTATTTTTACTACATTATTTTCATACCAAATTGTTCTATATTTTTTTCCATTTATTCTCATTTAATTACTCCAAACCACAGGAAACCAGTCTTTTCTCATTTTATCTCCAGGTTTTAAATCTATTCCAGCAAAAGGTGGGGAAGTTTCTCCTTTTCTATCAATGTATCTTACATCGTCTCCAATAAATCTTGCAGAAAAAGCTTTACGACTTTTTTTGTCACTATTTCCTGAAGATGAATGTAAAGCTTTAAAATTAAATAATATTGCATCTCCCATATCCATCTCTGTACTAAAAATATTATTTTTATCTATTTTAGGAATGTCCATAAAACTCTTGTTATTTTTATACCAAAACGTGTCATTTGACCATTTAGTAGGTCTTACTAACATTGGTAACTTGTGGGATCCTTTTAAAACTTTTAGAGAGTTATCTTTTGATACACTATCTAATGGTATCCAGAAACTTCCTGTATCATTTCCGTCTACGCAATAATATGGAAGATCTTGATGCCATGGAGTTTCTTTTTTTGTGCCAGGTTCCTTTAAGAAAATGTGCTCATGGAATACCTGAATTCTATTAGATTGAGTTGATTGAGCAACAATTTCTGCAGCTGGTGAGTTAAAAATAAAATCTTTAAATTCATCTATTCTTTGCCAATTACAATAGTCCTCAAAAAATCTTCCTCCATGTTGTTTTGAAACATTTTCTCTTCCATGTGAACTTGGTTTATTTAATACTTTTTGAAATCCCTTACGAAGTTTTTCAATCCAAGGCAAAAAAGCTTTTTTGATTAAAATTACGCCATCTTTTTTATAATCTAAAATTTGCTTATCAGTTAATTTTAAAGTCACTTGTTTAAAACTCTACCAGCTACTGTTTTTAGTTTGTTTTTCGTCTTTTGTGATCTTTTTTCTGGAGCAGTAATTATAGCAACATCTAAACAATTATTTGTTGGGTCGTCAGGATCAATATGAGTTTCAAAATTATCAATAATGTTTTTAATCATGCTTTTTGCTTTAGAAGCATTATCTAATAATACTTTTATTACTTTTTGGACATCAACATTTTCATGATCTGGATGCCAACAATCATAATCAGTCACCATTGAAACAGATGCATATCTAATTTCTGCTTCTCTTGCTAATTTTGCTTCAGGCATATTTGTCATTCCGATCACATCTGCTTTCCATGATCTGTAAAGATTCGACTCAGCTAAAGTTGAAAATTGTGGGCCTTCCATTACCACATAAGTTCCTCCCATTTGATAATCTATTCCTTCTTTTTTTATAGCATCTTCACATGCATTCATTAAGCCTTTAGAGGTTGGGTATGCCATTGATACATGAGCAACTATTTCCTCATCAAAAAAGCTTTTATTTCGAGCAAATGTTCTGTCTATAAATTGATCAACAATAACAAATTTACCGGGAGGCAAATTTTCTTTCAAAGAACCTACAGCAGAGACAGATACAACATCTGTTACACCCAATTGTTTTAATGAGTCAATGTTTGCTCTAAAATTAATGTTTGATGGTGAAATAAAGTGTCCTTTGCCGTGTCTTGGTAAAAAATAAACTTCTTTATTTTTATAAATTGCTTTTAAAATCTTATCTGATGGTTTTCCCCAAGGAGTGTTTAAATCTAATAATTCTCTGTCTTTAAACTCCTCAACATCATAAAGACCACTTCCACCAATTATTGCTAATTTATTATTTGCCATGTAAAAAGTAATTATATCTGAATTATAAATAACTATTATGGATTTAAAAGATTATATTCGCTCAATTAAAGATTATCCTAAAAAAGGTATTTTATTTAGAGATATAACCACATTAATAAAGAATGAGACTGCTTTTGAGGAGTCAATAAATCAAATTGTTGAGAGATCCAAAAAATTTAAAATAGATAAAATTGCAGCAATTGAATCACGTGGTTTTGTGTTTGCATCTGCTGTTTCTTACATTTTAAAAAAACCATTCATAATGTTGAGAAAAAAAAATAAACTACCCGCTGATGTGCATTCAGTTGATTTTGAGCTTGAATATGGAACAGCAACAATAGAAGTTCACAAAGACTCAATTTCAGAAAATGATTCTGTTCTTATAATAGATGATTTGATAGCAACTGGAGGAACTGCAGAAGCTGCAGCAAAACTCGTAGAGATTTCTAAAGGAAATATTGCAGCCTTTATATTTGTCATAAATCTTTTTGATTTAGGTGGCTGTGATAATCTTCAAAAAAAAGGTTACAAAGTTGAAAATTTAATGGATTTTCCTGGCCATTAATTTGGTAGCGGGAAGTGGGATCGAACCACTGACCTCGGGCTTATGAGTCCCGCGCTCTAACCAACTGAGCTACCCCGCCATAAATTCCTGAAAGTTATAATAGAAATTTTCTATAACGCAATCAACTATTAATAATTAGGTTTTTTTAACTCCTGTTGACTGTGGGACCCCATCAATAACTAATTTTGGTTCAACACTTACATCAATTAATTCAGGACGTTTATCCAAATAAGATTTAACACTTTCGATAGACATTATGTCCTCCAGAAATTTTTCTAATCTTGGAAATTTTTTTATTATTGAGGGATCAAGCATTTTAGATAAATCTAAATGATGAAACGCAACAAAATCACATGCTCTAGGCTCATCATAGATAAAAAATTTTTTATCATTATTCTTCATGGCTTTTTCAAGATCTTCAAATCTTGATAATAAAAACGGTATCATGTCATCTTTTTTCTTTATAAATTTCTCACCTATTGCAAAATTTACTGTTGGGTTAAGAGGCATAAAAAGTTCCTGTGCACTCTGCATGATAGCATTTGCTTTTGCATTTAATATTGGATCAGTAATATTAATACCTGCTAAATTTTCAATAAATGTCATGATTGCCATGCTTTGACAAATCTCATGCTTCTTATCTATAACTAACATGGGTAATTGTTTAAATGGGATATTATGTTTTACCTCTGACCAATCCTTTCCATAATAATCCCATGACATAAGATCTTCATATTCAATATTTGTGTAATGAAATAATAAACGCGGAGCTTCTGCTAGCGCTCTCATTTTGAAATAAATTAATTCCAATTTATGTTTCATATGAACTTTATTAAGAAGCTACAAATTTTATTAAATAATAAAGAATACCGGTAATTATTGTTGCGTAAATGAAGCCAATCACAAATAATTTTATGATTGTTTTATTATCATCATATTTAGATTTTAAATAAACATAAATAATTGTGTATATCCCAACGATTGCAATACTTAGTAGAATGTCAGTTGGGTTCATTGGATTTCATCAAAAAATAATTTTTTTTGCTTGTATGTAAAAGGATATTCTTTTCCAATAGGTTGAAATTTGGTTTTAATAACTATTAAATTTTCTTTTCCAATTTTTATTTTCCAGGTTAGTTTTACATCGCCATTAAATAATCTTAAAGCTCCTAATTTTGAAAATCTCCATCCATCTTCAGATATGACTTTCCCATCTTTATATCTCTTGTAGTTTTCACTATCAAATATATAAGTAACTTCTCCATCTGTTCTTTCATCTTTTAAAGTTATGGCGTAGTTATTAAGAAATTCAGCAGTTTGATTTTTATTTAATCCTCTTTTTGATACTGACTTTAAAAAGTCAGTAGTTTGATCCACTGCTTTATCTATTTTACTCTCTGCAAAAGAATAATTTGAAAATAAAAGCAGAAAAAAAAGCACAAAAAGGCTTTTTGATAATTTGTGAATCATGATTTTAATTAATATAACATTTAGACCTTATTATTCAAATTTAAGCAGTTTTATTTTGATTGTCTTAATTGATTCAAAATAATAAGATTATTTAAAAAAAGAGAGGGAAAATATGAATAAAATAAAAATATTATCAAAAAGTTTAGTTAGCTTTTTCTTAGTTATTTCATTTGTAATTTCTTCAACTGCAGCTTTTGCTGAGATTGTTGGACGTCTATCTGTTCATTGGAGTCCAAAACATCATAGTGCTAAGCATGCTCAAATTTTTGCAGATGAAGTAAATAAAAGAGCAAATGGAAAACTTAAAATCGAGGTATATCCATCTAAACAACTTTTCGGAATTAGAGAAGTAATGGGTGCAGTAACTTCAGGAGCAGTTGAATTAGGAGGAATTGTTGGTGTTGTAAGTTTTCCACCAATTAATAAGAACTTTAATGTTGCCTCTTTTCCAGGACTATTTAATTCTTGGGAACAACAAAGAGGTTTTTTTCAAAATTCTTCAAAAGGAAAAGAAATTTGGGGTGAATTAACAAAAAAAACAAATTCAACTTTAGTCATGTACAACCCTGTTGGACCTGTAATGTCAATTTCAAGTGCGCGAGAATTAACAGGTATTGATGCTATGAAAGGTCTTAAAGCTAGAAGACTTCTTAAAAGTGAAGAACCTATGTGGGATGCTCTTGGGGCAAACCGTGTATCCTTAAAAACTGGCGAAGTATACAATGCTTTACAGTCTGGAATGATTGATACTATTAATAGTCCTCCAGGAAGTATAAAAGCATATAGCTGGTGGGAATTTTTAAAATACGCTCAAAAGCCGTATCAGTATTATGCTGATGCATACATCATGGCTAACTCTACTTGGTTTAATAGTTTGCCTGCAGACTTACAAAAAATAATTATGGATGTGGGAAAAGAAGTAGGAACTCTTTCAACAGATAGAATTATGGATCATGGAGAAACTGTTCTTAAAGAATTCCAAGACAGAGGTGGAGTTGTAACTACTCTTTCAGGAGCTGAAAAAGCTAAATTTGATAAGCTTATGAAAGATAAAGTTATGCCTGCTATGGCAAAAATGATTGATGCTGATGCTTTAAAAGCAGCACAAGAGTACGCAAAAAATAATTAGAATAAGTTATTTGCTTAATCTATTAAAATGAAAGCTTTGCGAGCAGTTAATAATTATTTAGCTTCGGCTTCTTTAACTCTCGCAATGCTTATTATTTTTATCATGGTTGCTGCATTATTTTTAAGTGCAGCTACAAGATTCATAACTGGTACTGGGTTTGCTTGGTTTATAGAGTTACCGCCCGTTTTAGTTAGTTGGTTAGTTTTTCCGCTTTTAGGTCCTTTATTAAAAAAAGGACAACATATAAAAGTTGATTTTTTAACTCCATTATTATCAAAAAAAAATAAGGAAATTTTGTTTTTAATTGTAAATATAGTTGCACTTATATCTGCTTGTATATTCTTCAAAGCTGGACTTGATGCAACAATTATGTATTTCAATTTAGGTCAAGTCATGGAAATTGAAATAAGTATACCAATATGGTGGATGTTTTTAGCATTCCCTATTGGTTTTTTAATATTAGCTCTTACCTCATTAGAGTTGATATTTGATAACATTATAAATTTAATAAGAAAATAAATGTTTGTATTAGCATCTATATTATCTCTAGTAACTTTAATAATTTCTGTTCCAATTTTTTTAGTATTTGGATTAGGTAGCTCCATAGCTGCTATTGGTGGACTAAATCTTCCTTGGTCAGTTTTAATTCAAGTATCTTTTGGAGCTCTAACAAAACATGTCCTTATAGCTGTACCATTATTTATTTTCAGTGGGATGGCCATGTTAAAAGGAGGGGCAGCATTACGGTTAGTCAAATTTGCAACAACTTTAGTTGGACATTGGCCAGGGGGTTTAGGTGTTGCAATGGTTATTGCGATGGGATTTTTTGCAGCATTCTGTGGATCTATTTTAGCTGCAATTACTGCAGTAGGAACAATCATGATGCCCAAAATGATTGAGCAAGGTTACCCTACTCCGTTTGTTGTTGTTTTAGCTGCATCAGCAGCATTACTTGAGGCTTTAATTCCTCCTTCAAATGCTGCTATTTTATTTAGTGCACTAACATATGTTCCTGTTTCAAAAACATTTGCAGCTGGTGTCATACCAGGAATAATACTTTTAGTTTTAATGGTCCTATTAGTTTTATTTAAATGTAGACATATAAGAGCAGATAGAAAAGCGACCGTTAAAGAGAGATTAGCTTCTTTTGTTGCTGCACTCCCAGCTTTAATAACTCCAATTATAATATTAGGTGGAATATATGCCGGTTTTTTAACTCCATCAGAGTCAGCGGCAATTGCTGGAGTTTATGCAGTTGCTATAGGATTTTTAATTTATAGAGAATTAACTTTTAAATCTCTTTTAAGTTGTTTGAAAGACACTGCTATAATTACTGCTGTTATATTTTCTATTATTGCAACAGCAACATTTTTAAGTGTTGTGCTAACTTATACACAAGCACCTCAAAAAATTATTACTTATTTTACTGATATGGGTGTAAGTGTAAATTTATTCTGGGCTATGTTAGGTGTGATATGTTTGGTTTTGGGTACTTTTGTTGAAATTGTTCCAGTATTCTATTTAACAGTTCCAATTTTTGCTGCTTTAACATTATCCTTTGATCAGAGTTTACTTCATTTATATGTAGTATTTGTGGCTTTTGCAGGTATAGGAATGATTACTCCACCTGTATGTGTCGGTATTTATACAGCCGCAGGTGTAATTAAAGAAAATCCTGCTAATGCTTTTAAAGAGGTTCCATTGTTTACAATTGTTGGAATTATTTATGGAATTTTAATGATTTTATTTCCTATATTTTCAACATGGTTACCTAATTTACTTTGATTAAGACAAAGAAAATAAAATTTTAAAAAATGACAAATAAAATATTTAAAGACATTGTTGAAAATTATCAAAAAGGTAATTTTAGTGAAGCATTAAAACTTTGCAATGAAACTAGGGAAGATAAGAACCTACATACTATTTATAATATTAAAGGAGCAATACATGTTAAACAAAATGAATTAATTAAAGCAAAATCCAGTTTTTTAAAATCAATTGAAATAAATAAAAATTTTTTAGATCCATATAAAAATTTATATTTAATTTATATAAAATCAAATGATTTAAAAAGTGCAATAAATTGTTCAAAAAAAGTAATTGAAATTGAAACAAAGAAAAATCCAATTTCTTTTTTTAATCTTGCATACGTATATGAGTTAAATAATAATTTAAATATTGCAATTGAGTACTACTTGATTAGTGATGAATTAAATTTTCAAGACAAAGCAAATTTGTATAACAATCTTGGAAATTGTTATCTTAGATTAAATAAAATAGATAAGTCAGAGCAATATTTTTTAAAGGCATTATCTTTTAACAAGAGAGACAAAATAATAAATAACAACCTATTGAAATGTTATTTATTTTCTAGAAATTTGAATAAATCTGAAGCTTACTATCAAATTGCAAAGAGTATAGATGATAAATATATAGAATTTAAATTAAATGAAGCAGAGTTAATGCTTTTAAAAAACAATATATATGATGCAATTCATTTACTTGAAGATTTATTAAAAGAAAATATACATAATAAAACTTTGCACAGGCTTACAACTTTATATTTACGAGTAAATGATAACGATAAAGCTAATAAATTACTAAATGAAGGATTAAAAAAATTCCCAAAAGATTTACAATTAAAATCTTTACATGGATTAATGTTGCTTAAAGATGGAAAATTTGAAGATGGATGGAATTATTATGAGTTTAGAAAATCAATAAGTGATGAAAAATACAATGACTTGGAAACATGGAAAGGAGAAGATTTAAAAGACAAAAAAATACTGGTATACAGCGAGCAAGGTATTGGGGATACTATACAATTTTCGTTTAATTTAATTGAATTATCTAAAATTGTGGAAACAGTAGACTTCGTAGTTAAAGATAAAGTAAGCCCTATATTTAAAAAAAATTATAAAAACATTAATATTATAAAGGACAAAGAAGTAAAGGTTGATAAATATTCATTCAAAATCTCATTAGGATCACTTAATAAATTTTTTTACAAAAAAAATAATAATGATTATTTTAATCTTTTCTACATAGACGACGAAAAACTTAAAAAATGGAAAGACAAGATAAATATCAATAAAAAAAATATTGGATTAGTTTGGTCTGGTTATTTTTTTGGGCCCAAGGAACCATATAGATCAATTAAACTAAAAAGTTTTAAAAAACTTTTAAATCTCGATTGCAACTTTTATAGTTTACAGAAAGAAATTTGGGATAGGGATATTGAATTTTTTGAAAATTCAAAAATCATTAAATATGGTGATAATAATTTAGATGATATTGTCTGTATAATTAAAAACCTGGACTTAATAATTTCCTCAGACACTTCAATTTTACATTTATCAAGTGTACTTGAAAAGAAAACTTGGGGATTAATACCATTTGATGCAGATTGGAGATGGTATGAATATTATAAAATTCATCCTTACCAAAATCTTAAAATATACAAACAAAAACAATTTAATAATTGGGATAACGTTCTTTTAAATTTAGAAAAAGATTTAATTAATTTTTTATAAATATCAAATATTAATCATTTTTTAATTTCTTTTTCACAAATTATTCTAGCCTCTTCGGGTTGTAGTTCTTTTTTTAATTTACTTTTTGCAATTACACAGGCTGAGATAGATTTTTTAATACTAAATTCCTCATACTTTCCTACACTCATGTAAAGAAATATTATAGCTGCTCCCAAAAACAAAATTAATTTATAATTCTTATACATTAAGAAACTTGTTTGTTTGGTAAATCAATATTTAGATGATAGCTAGGTTCATCTTTTTGTTTGATAAGTGCAGGTATTATTTCTTTATAAGTTTCAAATAGTCCATTTTTAATATCAGGTAATTGATCCTTTAAATGGTTATGTAACTTTTGTAAATTATATGCTGGCACTGTTGGAAACATATGATGTACACAATGATATTCCATTTTCCAATAAAGAAAACTTAAAATTGGATTTAATTTCATATCTCTAGCTGACAATCTATGATCCTTCACATCCCTAGCTAGTCCTGCATGTTGGGTAAATGCAACAAATTTATGTAAACCTTTTCCATAATAGTGAGGCAATAAAAGATATAAAACTGGTAACCAAGATGAAATTAATAGAGAGCAGACAATTATAGATATCCAAATTATAACATAAATTTGTGAAATCAAAATTGCTCTTGGTCTTGCGTTCTCTGGTATGCTATCAATCATTACTCTGGTTTTAATTCCTAATGCATGTTTAATAACCTCATAAGCAATACTTCTTTTAAAAAATAATAGTTCACCAAAAGGAATTAAATTCATTATTAATTTTTTTGGAGTATCTTTTAAATTATTATCGTATTCAATTTCGTGATCATAAGGATTTTTTGTTGAATATGTATTTCCATGATGGACAAAGTGTGTGTATCTCCATCTTGTTGGTTCAAAATAAGCCATAAAACATGAAATATAGTAAAAAAATTCATTTAAAAATTTAGTTTTAAAAGCTGTCTTATGCCCAGTTTCATGCCAAATTGGATTACAAAAACAAAAAATATTTCCATAAACATAAAACCAAAAAACTGACCACAAAGTTCCCCATGTTTTATAAGCCAATAATCCTGCAAAAATTAAAAAGCTAAAATAAATACTTACATGAACAAATCCTTTAAGATCCGATCTCTTAGTGAGCTCTTTTAGTAGTTCTTTATCAATCTGTGGCCTGAACCATTTTTCTAATTTAACATCCATAATTAAAGTAATTTAACTATTGTATATAAATTATATAGTAATCAAGATTTAATAAACATATTTTTATGAAAAAAATTTTATTAATTTTAATCATAGCCCTATCTATAGATATTATATTAAGTAATCTTGTTTTAAAAAAAACAAGATATTGGGAAAACGTCGCTTGGGAGAAAAAATGGTGGAGAGTTCCATCAAAAATATATCACCACGATTTACTTCCTAATACTGATCAGTTTGAAATATGGGGTGGAAAAATAAAACAAAGATTAATCACCAATTCAATAGGTTTTAGAGATAAAGAAAAAAGAATTATAAACAAAGTAAATCCAGAAAAAAAAAGAATATTATTAATTGGTGATTCTTTCATTGAAGGATCTGGTCTTAATTATAAAGATACTCTAGCTGGACAATTAGAAAGTCAACTAGGAATTAAATTTGAAATTTTAAATTCTGCAGTAGGGTCCTATTCACCAAGTATATATTATAAGAAGACAAAATATTATATTGATGAAGGTTTCAAATTTGATCAGGCTTTAGTTTTTTTGGATGTATCTGATATTTATGATGAAATGTTCATAAAATTTGATGATGAAGGTAATATTTTGACATATGAAGAAACAAAAAATAGACCATTACCAAAAAAAATTTTTTACTCTGTTGGAAGATTTTTAAGAGATAATTCCACAATATTCAGATTTTTAAATATTTTATCTGACCGTACTGAATTAACAAAAAATTATATAAAGTTGAAAATTAAAACTTCTAAGGATCTAAATACAGGTTTTTTTGAAACTAAAAGAGACGATGTTATGTTTCATAGAATGACACATATAGACAGAGGATTTTGGACCTTTGATGAGGACAAATTTAATGAAGTAAAAATAGGACTTTTACAATCCGAAAAATACTTAAAAAAGCTTTTTGAATTACTCAAAGAAAATAATATAGAATCTACATTAATTGTATATCCTTGGCCAACTCAAATATTTTATGGTGATGAATATCATGAGATTTATTGGAAAAATTTTTCAAAAAAATATGAGATAAATTTTTTAAGTGTTTACGATAAATTTCAAAAAGAAAATAAAAGAGATTTTATTTTTAATAACTTTATTTATGGAGACATTCATTGGAACTCAAATGGCACTTCTCTTGTTAAAGATAAAGTATTAGAAACTTTAAAATTTTAGTCTAATTCAAATTTATCGATATAATCTTTTTTTAAACTTTTATTTTGTTTCTTTTTATCTAAGTAGCAATTACCAATGATCAATTTGTCTAAATCTGTTCCCATAAAACAATTAAATGCATCCTCTGGAGTATTAACTATTGGTTCTCCCCTAACATTAAACGATGTGTTTACTAAAATTGGACATCCTGTGATTTCTTTAAATTTAGAAATTAATTTATAATATTTTGGATTTGTATTTTTATGAACTGTTTGAATTCTTGCTGAATAATCTACATGTGTAATTGCAGGGACAGATGATCTTTTCACGTTTAGTTTTTCAATACCAAATAATTTTTCATCTTCTTCAGACATTAGAATACATTTCTCTTTTCTTAGATTGGCAACCATTAACATATAGGGTGAGACCGACTCCATCTCAAACCAATCATTTAAATCATCAGATAAAATAGATGGTGCAAATGGTCTAAAACTTTCTCTGTATTTTACCTTTAAATTTAAATTTTTTTGCATACTCGGAGATCTTGGATCACCTAATATTGATCTACCTCCTAAAGCACGAGGTCCAAATTCCATTCTACCTTGGAACCATCCAACAGCATGACCTTCGGATAAATCTCTAGATGTTCTATTAATAATTTCTTCTTCATTTAATGTTTCAAATTTAGCGCCCATACGTTGTAACTCTTTTTTTATTTGGTCCTCAGAATATTCTGGTCCTAAATAAGATCCAGACATATCATCATTTTCATTGATCACTCTTGGATTATTTTGATCTATATGCCATAAAGCTAAAGCGGCACCCAATGCACCGCCCGCATCTCCAGCCGCTGGCTGTACCCAAATATTTTCAAAAATTTTTTCTTTAAGTATCTTTCCATTTGCTACACAGTTTAAAGCAACTCCGCCCGCGAGACATAAATTTTTTAAACCATACTCTTTTTGTACTGATTTAGATAATTTAAGCATTATATCTTCGGTCACTTTTTGTATGGAGGATGCAATATCCATATGGAATTGAGTTAATTTATCAGTTTTAGGATCTCTCGGTATTTGTCCAAATAAATCATCAAATTTTTTATTAGTCATGGTTAAACCTGTAGCATAGTTAAAATAACTTTGATCAAGTCTGAAAGTTCCATCATCTTTAATATCAATAATTTTTAAAATTTCTTTTACATAATTTGGTTTACCGTATGGAGCTAAACCCATTAATTTATATTCACCACTATTTACTTTGAAACCTGTGTAATATGTGAATGCTGAATACAGTAGTCCAAGAGAATGTGGAAAATGAATTTCTTTTTTTATCACAAGATTATTATTTTTACCAACTGCAACAGTTGTTGTAGCCCATTCTCCTACACCATCTGCGGTTATCACAACAGCTTCATTAAATGGAGATGGAAAAAAAGCACTTGCAGCGTGACTTAAATGATGATCTGAAAAATAGATATTTTCTTTTTTTTTATTATAACTCTCATCATGATTTTTTAATTTATTTTGAATCAGATTTTTTTGAAATAATTTTTCCTTAATCCATATTGGCATTGCTTTTGAAAAAGAAACAAAACCTTTTGGTGCAAATGCAACATAAGTCTCTAGCAATCTTTCAAATTTTAAAAAAGGTTTTTCAAAAAATATTATTTGATCAACTTCGTTCAATTTTAAATTTGCATGATTTAAAACAAATTCTATTGCATTATGTGGATAGTTTGAATCATGTTTTATTCTAGTAAATCTTTCTTCTTGTGCAGCAGCAATAATTTTGCCATTTATTAATACGCAAGCAGCACTATCATGATAAAATGCTGAAATTCCTAAAATTGAACTCACTTAAAAAATTGTATATATAAATGGTGCGACCGCTGAACCTTGGCTAAGTACAATTAAACCACCAAATAAAACAAGTACCAATATAATTGGTAGCAACCAATATTTTTTTCTTACTTTTAAAAATTCCCAGAATTCTTTTATAAAACTCATAAATTAAAATTGATTTTTCATTTTACTTTTAGGGCCTGATTTTTCAATCCAATAGGTTTTGTTTTTGTTAAATTTTAAATTAAGCAAATCTTTTTGTAATAATTTCATTAATAATGCAATAGGTGTCACAACAAAGAAAAATATAACTCCCATTATAACCGGTGAAATAATTTTTCCTAAAAATAAACCAAATTTAAACCAAATTTTATTTAATGGATTTAATAGTTTTGAGTTTAATAATCCTAATACAAAAAAAATAAAGGAAATTATTAAAGACCAAATTCTAATATTCTCACTATTAAGCATTGGATAGATTGAAATAATTAAAAAAACAATAAAAAATACAATTCCAAAACTTCGATTTGATCCAATTTTTATATCATTTTGATCCATGAATTAAATATATAGATTTATAATGATTTTAAGAAGTTAAATTTATTTATCTAATTTAAACCTTTTTGAGGTTTCATGTCTGCTTTATTTATACCGGCTACTTCTACAGGCTTTTTCATAGCATCCCTTCTAAATGGCTCTCCTAATTCTTGATTTAAAATAACCTCTATAAATGTTGTTATTCCTTTTTTTTGATCTTCGCATGATTGTTTAATTGCTTTAGTGGTTTCTTCCATTGTTTTAACCGCAACACCTTTTAAACCACATGCATTTGCAACTTTGGCATAACTTAATTCTGGGTCTAATTCTGTTCCAATAAAATTGTCATCAAACCATAAAATAGAATTTCTTTTTTCTGCACCCCATTGATAATTTCTAAATATTACCATAGTTATCGCTGGCCATTCTTCTCTGGCACAAGAACTCATTTCGTTCATACTTATGCCAAACGCACCATCACCAGCAAAACCTATTACAGGAGTATTTGGGCAACCAATTTTAGCTCCTAAAATTGATGGAAAGCCATACCCACATGGTCCAAACAGTCCTGGCGCTAAATATTTTCTAGGTTTCTCAAATGTTGGATATGCATTACCAATTGCACAATTGTTTCCAATATCACTTGAAATAATTACATCATCGGGCATACCAGCCTGTATTGCTCTCCAAGCTTGTCTAGGTGACATTCTATCTGAATCTCTTTCTCTAGCTTCTTTATTCCATACAGTTCCTGGATCATCATCTTCATGATCTAAACCTGTAAGAGTTTGTAACCATGCAGATTTTGTTTGATGAATTATATTTTTTCTTTCATCTCTACCATGATCTCCAGCTGTTGATGATAGCTTTTCTAAAATTTGCTGTGAAACCATCTTTGCATCCCCACAAATGCCTACCGTAACCTTTTTTGTGAGACCAATTCTATCTGGATTCATGTCTACTTGAATAATAGTTGCGTCTTTTGGCCAATAATCAATACCGTATCCAGGTAAAGTTGAAAATGGATTTAATCTTGTTCCTAAGGCTAAAACAACATCTGCTTTTGAAATTAATTCCATTCCAGCTTTAGATCCATTGTATCCCAATGGTCCTACTGCTAAAGGATGACTTCCTGGAAAACTATCATTATGTTGATATCCATTGCATACTGGAGCATCTAACTTCTCAGCTAACTTTTTACATTCATCAATTGCATTACCAATTACTACACCCGCACCAGATAATATAACTGGGAATTTTGCATCAGATAAAAGCTTAGCAGCTTTTTCAATTGCTACTTTTCCTCCACCTTGTCTTTCAAATCTTACAATTGGTGGTAATTCAATATCTATTACTTGTGTCCAGTAATCCCTTGGTACATTTATTTGGGCTGGTGCAGAACCTCTAAATGCTTTTTCTATAACTCTATTTAATACCTCTGCCATTCTTGAAGGGTCTCTCACTTCTTCTTGATAGCAAACCATATCTTTAAATAAATTCATCTGTTCTACTTCTTGAAAACCACCTTGACCCATAGTTTTATTTGCTGCTTGAGGAGTAACTAATAATAAAGGTGTGTGGTTCCAGTAAGCTGTTTTAATTGGTGTAACTAATCCAGTAATTCCTGGCCCATTTTGAGCAATCACCATTGACATTTTTCCAGTTGCTCTTGTGTATCCGTCTGCAATTAAACCACCATTGGTCTCATGAGCAACGTCCCAAAAAGTAATTCCTGCCTTAGGAAACAAATCAGATATTGCCATAAAAGCTGATCCTATTATTCCAAACGAGTGTTCAATTCCGTGCATTTGAAGAACTTTTATAAATGCTTCTTCAGTTGTCATTTTTGTCATGGTTCAGCCTTTCTAATTCTTTTTTTTAATTGTCAAAGTGCCCGATTAATATATAAGATTGAGCGAATTTCAAATAAAGAAATCGTCACAATGTCAAATACTGATATAATAATACATGATGAAAAAGACAACGTTGGCGTAGTTGTTATAGAGAAAATAACCCCAGAACAAGATTGTAATTGTTGGATAATGGAAAACGATAAGTCTGTTTCAATACAATCAAAAGACGAAATACCATTAGGTCATAAGATTGCAATGGCAGATCTAAATGAAGGTGATACTATTTTGAAATATGGACATGATATTGGGAAAGTGGTTAAAAAAATTAAAAAAGGTGAACATGTTCATGTTCATAACGTAAAAACAAAAAAGTGGTAATAAATGGAAATACCAAAGAGTTTTTTAGGATATAAAAGAGAAAATGATCGTGCAGGAACACGTAATCACGTAATTATTCTTCCTGTAGATGATATATCAAATGCATGTGCAGAAGCAGTAGCAAATAACATTAAAGGTACAATAGCTCTACCTCACTCTTATGGGCGACTGCAGTTTGGTGCAGATTTAGAACTTCATTTTAGAACAATGATTGGTACAGGGAAAAATCCTAATGTTGCAGCTGTTATAGTTGTAGGTATTGAACCTAAATGGACAAAAAGGATTGTTGATGCAATTGCAACAACTGGCAAACCAGTTGAAGGATTTAGTATAGAAGGAGTTGGAGATATAGATACTATTGCTAAAGTTTCAAAAAAAGCACAAGAGTTTTCAATGTGGGCTTCTGAAAAACAAAGAGAAGAGTGTCCGATGAGTGATTTATGGATTTCAGTAAAATGTGGTGAGTCTGATACAACATCAGGATTAGCATCTAATCCAACAGTTGGAAATCTAATGGATAAATTGGAACCTTTGGGTGTTCACTTATGCTTTGGTGAAACTTCTGAACTTACAGGTGCTGAAACAGTTTGTGAAAAAAGAGGTAAGACACATGAAGCTCAAGCAAAGTTTAAAAAGACATGGAATGATTACAATGATTTCATTCTTAAAGAAGCAACAGATGATTTATCAGAAAGTCAACCAACTGCAGGTAATATTGCTGGTGGATTAACTACTATTGAAGAAAAAGCATTTGGTAATTTCCAGAAAATTGGAGGATGTCAATTTATTGACGTTTTAGAGCCAGCTGAGGAACCAACAAAAGGTGCAGGATTGTATTTTATGGATACATCTTCAGCTGCTGCAGAATGTGTTACTTTGCAAGCCGCAGGTGGGTTTAATATACATTTATTCCCAACTGGACAAGGGAATATTATAGGAAATCCTATTGAACCAGTTATTAAATTAACAGCAAATCCTCTTACAGCAAAAACTATGAGTGAACATATTGATGTGGACGTTTCAAAAATTTTATCTAGAGAAATGAATTTAAGCCAAGCAGGAGATGAGTTAATTAAATCAACTTTAAGGGTTGCTAATGGAAGATTAACTTGTGCTGAAGCTCTTGGTCATAAAGAGTTTGTTATGACTAAATTATATAGAAGCGCCTAATTATTTTTTTAATTTTGCTAATCTTTTATCATCCCAATTAGAATAAACTCTTCTAATCATTGCTGCTCCAACACCCAGAACAACAGCAAGAAGTACAGATGTTAGACCATAAAATACTGGCAAATCTCTAGAAAAGTTTAATATAAATTCACTTAGTGGTCCTAAATTATTAGTACCATTAACAATAGTGATTACTGTTATTTCATCTTTAATAAAAGTATCATAAGCAATTGCTATACCAACTAATAATAATAATATTGCTAAAATAGTTTTAAATTCTGAGCTATCAATTTTTTCTCCAATTTTTTGACCAAACTGAACACCGATTATCGAACCTAAAATTAAAACAGTAACCAAAATTAAATCTATAGTTCCATAATTTAAAGCATGCAAAATTGTTACAATGGCACTTATAAATATTGTAACAAAAAGTGAAGTTCCTGGGATTAATCTTGTAGGCATTCCGATAATATAAATCATTGCTGGTACTAAAATAAAAGCACCACCTATACCCATAATGGCAGCAATGAAACCAACTATCAGACCTATTATTATTGGTGTAAATGCACTTTCATAAAGTTGTGACTTTTTAAAACGCATTCTTAAAGGGAGACCATGTATCCAATAATGTTTATGCAACTTTTTTCTTTCAGTTATTTTTTTTCTTGCTTTATCAATTTCTGACACTCCTTGAATAAGCATAAAGGTTCCTAAAATTGCAAGGATGTACATATAAGCTAGGGAGATAACTACATTGATTTTTCCAATATCTTTGAAATATGAAAAAGTTATAATTCCAAGTATTGTTCCAACAGTTCCTCCAATTACAATCATGAAACCCATTTTATAATCAAGTGTTCCTTTAAGATAATGAGTTGTAGACCCAGAGACAGAAGTTCCTAAAATATTACTAGCTTCATTCGGAACTGCATAAATAGGAGGTACACCTAAAAAAATTAAAAAAGGTGTCATCAAAAATCCACCGCCTACTCCAAACAAACCAGATAAAATTCCGACAACTAAACTTAGACCAAATATAAAAAGTAAATTAATTTCGACTTGTGCGATTGGAAGAAAATACTCCAT
>CACICY010000005.1 GCA_902585265.1 uncultured Pelagibacteraceae bacterium | reverse complement strand
GTGCGATATGGTCTTCTTGCTCACCAGACTTTGGTACGCAAGGAGTTATAGAAAGATTTTCTCAAATCAAACCAAAATTATTAATTATTACCGATAGGTATTATTATAATGGTAAAGAAATAAATGTTATCGAAAGATTACCAGCAATTCTAAAAAAAATTAAATCTATTAAAAGTGTACTAATTACTAATTATCCAGGTAAAAAAGCTTTTAAGCAAAAAAAAATTAAAGGAGTAAAAATCTTTTATTACAACAAACTAAAAGAACAACACACAAATAAAAATCTATTTAAAAAATTTGATTTTGATAAAGAGTTAGCAATTTTATATTCAAGTGGAACTACAGGAAAACCAAAGTGTATATGTCATAGAGCTGGTGGTGTTTTGATACAACATTTAAAAGAACATAAACTTCACTGCAATGTTAAGCCAGGAGACAACGTATTTTATTTTACTACCTGTGGATGGATGATGTGGAATTGGTTAATAACTTTTTTGGCATCAAAAGCTTCTATTGTTCTATTTGATGGTTTTCCAATGCATAAAAGAAGTGATTTACTATTTAAAATTGCTGAGAAAGAAAAAATCTCTTTGTTTGGTATAAGCGCAAAGTATGTTGACCAATTAAAAAAGCTTAATGTAAAAATTAAGAAAAAATTTAAACTAAAATATCTCAAAACTATTTGTTCTACTGGATCACCTTTGTCCTCTCAAGGTTTTGATTATGTTTATAAAAATATAAAAAAAAATGTTCATTTAGCATCTATTGCAGGTGGAACAGATTTAGTATCTTGTTTTGTATTAGGAAATATTTATTCACCAGTTTATAAGGGTCAGATTCAAAATAATGGATTGGGAATGAATACTGACGTCTTTTCTGAAAAAGGAAAATCTTTAATTAATCAAAAAGGAGAATTGGTCTGTAAATCGCCTTTTCCATCAATGCCAAAACTATTTTGGAATGATAAAAATAACGAAAAGTATAAGAGTGCGTATTTCAAAAAATTTAAAAATGTTTGGCATCATGGAGATTTTGCTGAAAGAAAATCTAACGGAGGTTATATAATTTATGGAAGATCAGATGCTACACTAAATCCTGGTGGAGCAAGGTTAGGTACTGCAGAGATATACTCTGTAGTTGATAAATTTAAAGAAGTGAAAGAGTCAATAGTTATAGGTCAGAAATGGGATAATGATGTGAGAATTATATTATTTGTTGTTCTCAAAAAACCTAAGTCGTTGAATGAAGATTTATCTTTTAACTTAAAGAAGGCAATACGTTCAGATGCATCTCCACGGCATGTACCCAAAAAAATAATTGAGGTCTCAGATATACCAAGAACAAAAAATGGAAAAATAGTTGAGATAGCTGTTAGAAATACTGTTGAAGGAACTAAAATAAAAAATATTCAAGCTCTAATAAATCCAAATATTTTAAATGAATTTAAAAATCTTGATGAACTTAAGAAGCCTTAAATACTTCTAAATTTATATAGACAACAATAATTGATTAATATTAAATAGTAAGAATAATTAATAAATTGGAGAGAAAATGATCAAAAACTTATTTAAAAGTTCTCTGATGATATTACTTCTGACACTTGGTTTGTCAGGTAAATCGTTTGCTCAAGAACTAAAATTTTTCACAATTGGTACAGGAGGAACAGCTTATACTTATTATCCAGTTGGTGGAATGATTGCTAATGCAATTTCTAAACCACCAGGATCAAGAGAATGTGGTAAAGGTGGAAGTTGTGGAGTTCCTAACTTAATTGCATCTGCTGTTTCATCACGAGGATCAGTAGATAATGTAAATGCTATTATTTCGGGTTTGAGAAATTCAGGATTTGCACAGTCTGATGTTGCTTATTGGGCTTACACTGGTACTGGAACTATGGAAGGAAAAGAACCAGCAAAAGATTTAAGAACTATCGCAGCACTATTTCAAGAGCACATTCATTTAGTTGCTCTTAAAAAAAGTAATATTAATTCTGTTAAAGATTTAAAAGGCAAAAGAGTTTCACTTGATGAACCTGGATCTGGTACGTATGTTGATGCTAAATTAATTTTAGAGTCAAATGGTTTAAGTACTAGTGACGTAAAAGCTGAAGCTTTAAAAGGTAAAGCAGCAACAGATGCATTAAGAAATGGTAAAGTTGATGCAATTTTTGTTGTTGCAGGTTTCCCAACAGGAGCAATTGTTGAGTTAGCATCTGCAGTTGATGTGAAATTAGTTCCTATAGATGGTGCAGGGGCAAAAGCTTTAACTTCAAAATATGGATTTTTCTCACAAAGCCCAATTCCTTCAGGAACTTACGAGGGAGTTGATGAAGTAAATACTGTAGCAGTAGGGGCTCAATGGTTTACTTCTGCAAAAGAAGATAATGAGTTAATCTATCAAATCACTAAAGCTTTATGGAACAAAGAATCTAGAAAGCTTATGGATGTTGGTCATGCTAAAGGTAAAACAATAACGCCTGATACAGCTCTTTCTGGAGTAGGAGTGCCATTACACCCTGGTGCAGAAAAGTTTTATAAAGAAGCAGGACTTATAAATTAAATTTATAAGTATTCTAAAATAAATTGTGCCTTAGGTCATTAGACCTAGGGCATCATTATGTCTCAATTTAATATTTCTCCTGAGGAAGTTTCAAAACTTGAAGAAAAGTTTGAAATAAAAAGTAACGAAAGAAAATTAAAAAATTTTCTGAAATTATTGACGTTTATTGCATTAGTTACAATGTCAATTTACCATTTTTATGCTTCAGGATTTGGAACAATTAGGGATATACTTCATAGAGGTATACATATCTCTTTTGTAGTTGGCCTAGTGTTTCTATTTTATAATTGGAAAAGTTTTCCTGATGACAAATCAAAAAGCAAAGTTCCTATAATAGATATTATTTTTTCAATTCTTGTTGTAATAACTGCACTTTATCTACCTTTATTACCTCCTGAAATATTAGCTAGTAGAGTAGGAAATCCTTCAAGTACTGAAGTTATCATGGGATCAATACTTATAATTTTAACCCTTGAAGCTGCAAGGAGATCTATTGGATACACACTGCCACTAATATGTATAATATTTATGATTTTTGCACTTTATGGTCCTATATTTCCTGGAGCTTTAAAGCACGGTGGCAGTAGTTGGGCAGGGTTTGTGAATCATATTTATATTACTAACCAAGGAATTTATGGAATCGCTGTTGGTGTTATGGCTCAATATGTTTTTTTATTTATTTTGTTTGGCGTACTTGCAACACGAATAGGACTAGGACAATTATTTATTGATTTAGCAATGGTGATAGCTGGAAGATACTCTGGAGGTCCAGCAAAAGTAGCGATTTTTTCTTCCGCATTTCTTGGGACTATATCTGGGTCTTCAATAGCAAATACAGTAACAACTGGATCTTTAACAATACCTGCGATGAAAAAGGTTGGATATCCTCCACATTTTTCTGGTGCTGTAGAAGCTACAGCATCTACTGGAGGACAAATAACTCCACCTATTTTAGGGGCTGCTGCCTTTATTATGGTCGAATATTTAGAATTACCTCTAAGAGATATTTTAGCAGCTGCATTAATTCCAGCACTGCTTCACTATTTTGGAATTTTTGTAATGGTTCATTTAGAGGCAAAAAAATTAGGGCTTAGAGGTTTAAACGAAAGTGAGGTTCCTAAATTTATAAAAATTATACAAGACAATTGGCTTGCAATAGTACCATTGTTTATCTTGGTATATTTAATTTTAGTTGGTCGGACGCCAGATTATGCTGCAGTAAATGGAATAATTGCATGTGTCGTTATTGGATTTATTAGAAAAAAAAATAGACTTACTTTTAACGACTTATTTGAGTGTCTTGCAAGAGGTGCAAAGAATACTTTAGCAGTTGGAGCCGCTGCAACATCAATAGGGATTATAGTTGGTGTAGTTACTCTAACAGGTGTTGGTTTTAGATTAGGTTATGTAGTAATCCAAACGGCTGGTGATATTGGAGGTTTCTTTTTAAACTTTTTACCTTTTAATTATTTTTCTTTATCCGATCTAACATTATTTTTCTCATTAATATTAATTGCAATATCATGCATATTTATGGGTACAGGAGTACCAACTACTGCAACATACATAATATTAGTTGCTGTTGCTGCGCCTGCTCTCACCCAATTACAAATTGAACCCATTGTTTCTCACTTTTTTGTATTTTACTATGGTGTCTTAGCTGATATAACACCGCCTGTTGCTCTTGCAGCATATGCTGCTGCTGGAATCGCAGGTTCAAATCCATTTACCACGGGTAATACTGCATTTAGATTAGGAATTGCAAAAGCTCTTGTGCCTTTTGTATTTGTTTATTCACCATCTCTATTACTGGTTGCCCAAGGATTTAATTTTTATGATTTTTTTGTAACTTTAATATCTGCAATGATTGGAATTGGTTTGATTGGAATTGGATTTACAGGCTATCTATTTAAAAGAGTTTCTACCTTTCAAAGATGGTATTTGGGAATTACTTCATTATTATTTATTGCACCTGGTCTAAGTTCATCAATTATTGGCTTAGTTTTAGTGTTGCCAATATTTATTCTTCAATTAAGAAAATAAAACTTATCCACCTAGTCCAGCATTTGGAAGAGGTCTTCTTAAAATTTTCCAAATCCCAACCGCGCTTGCAATTAATTTATTTTTATACTTTAGTTTGCAATTTATAAATACCATTGACTTTGTAACTTTTTGAATTTCTACTGTTCCCAATAATTCTTCTCCAATGTTAGAGGGAGCTATAAATTTTATATCCAATGAAATAGTCACACATGGTTTATTTCCACTTGCTCTATGACAAGCAGTACCTGCACCAGCATCAATGATTGTACAAATATAACCACCATGGGTTATCCCAGCTTTATTTAAATGTGTTTTTTTAATCTTAGTTTTAAACTCAAATTTTTTTTTAGTAATAGATCTAAACAATAAACCACCATTATGTTTCATGTAGCTTGGCTTATTACTTAATTGTTCAAATTTTTTTGTCATTAATTTTGAAAATATTTTACTATTTGTGGAAAATATTCTGGCATACATTTCGCTTTCATAACATGGTGACCATACCCATATCCATACCATTGTTTACTAGTTTTTGCTTTACAAGATTTACCATTTATTTTCCAATTTTCTTTACTTGTTGGTGTTTCAATAAAATTTATTGATTTAATATTTTTTAACCAACCACTTGTTTTACCACCATACGGATCTTCATCATTATGAATTACTACAATACGTAAATTTTTTGTTCCCTGAATTTCACTTATTTCTATATCTCTTTTCTTTAAATAATTTCTTGAGCAAGCGTACTCCCATTTATATCTATCTTTAGTATCACAAGTTTTTGAAGTATTTGAACTCTCTTCATGATCGTTATAATCCCAAAGATAATCATCCATCCCTTCTTCAGTCCAAATTTTATAAGCAGATAATTCCCCATAACAGGCAGGGTGATAAGCAATTCCCCCTCTAACTTTTTCAGGATGTCTTGCAGTGTAGAGAAGTGTTAACCATCCACCACATGAATGACCTGATATAATAATATTATATGGTTTGATACCTAAGGCTAAAAATTTGTCAATAATTTCATTTGTAAGATCTATTTTCTTTTCAGTTTTTGTTTTCCCTGGATATTTACCACCAGGAAAAGGTAACCATTTCGTCTTACTTTTTTTATCTTTATATGCATCACCCCACAAAGGCTTTGTATTTACCAAATATACTAAATTTTTTTTTGCACCAAAATCTTCATTCGACAACTCAACTACATTTTTAATATACTGTTTCCAAAAAGGACAGTCACCTTTTTTAGCTGCTCTATCTCCTTTGCCTCCGTGGTTAAATAAAAAAATAAGAGTATTTGAAGGATCATCTATTTTATAATTTTTTTTTAGATACTTAAATTTTTCATTTATGAAACCACTTTTATTCATACATTTAATTTCAGCAGTTGCAGCTGAACAAGCAAATATAAGTAATAAATGTAAAAATATTTTTTTCATTGTCTCCAAGATAGAGTTACAAAACTATAGCCATAATTAATATGAATAATAGAACTAAACAAAAGAAATATATTACAGATTTTTCAAGTGATATTTTCATTTATCCTTTCATTTTGGTGCGCCTGCTAGGAGTTGAACCCAGAACCTCCTGGTCCGTAGCCAAGCGCTCTATCCAATTGAGCTACAGGCGCAATTTGTACAGTTTTTATACATAATTAATAATGTAAATTATTTTTTTAGCAAATATTGATATATATATATTACGAAAATGAATCTAGATTTATTAGTTCCTGATATAGGAGACTTTGAAAACGTTGAAATAATCGAAGTACTTGTAAAAAAAGGCGACAAAATCAATAAAAACGACCCTGTTGTTACTTTAGAAAGTGATAAATCAAGTGTTGAAGTACCATCTGATTATGAAGGGACAATTGAAAATATAAATGTAAAAATTGGTGATAAAGTTTCAAAAGGTGATTTGATATTAACTATCTCTTCAGAAAATAAAGATGAACATGAAAAAATTAATAAAACTTTAGACGAAAAAATTCCGCCTTCAACAGAAAAATTGATAGAGGAAGCAGAAACTGCAACTAAATCTGACACAAAAGTTGAAACAAAAGTTACAGAGCCAAAACAAATCAAGCAAACAAAATTGATTAATGAAGTTAAAATGGTTAGTAGTAACGACGATATTGATCCTGTTGAAACTAAAGAGTGGTTAGATTCCTTAAGTGCAGTCCTGCAAAATGATGGTTCTGAAAGGGCTCACTTTTTAATTAAACAATTAATTGATCAATCTTATAAAGCTGGATCTAAAATTCCTCATACTCAAACTACTCCTTACGTGAATACGATACCCCCTGAAGAGGAAAAAAGATCACCTGGAGACCAAAATATAGAACGTAAGTTAAGATCATTAATTAGATGGAATGCTGCTGCGATGGTAGTAAGAGCAAATAAAAAACATCCTGAACTAGGCGGTCACATAGGAACATTTGCATCAGCTGCAACTTTGTATGATGTTGGTATGAATCATTTTTGGCGAGCAAAAAATAATAAATTCGGAGGTGATCTAGTATATTTTCAAGGTCATAGTGCACCAGGAATGTATGCAAGAGCTTTTCTTGAGGGAAGACTAAATGAAAAGCAGTTAGATAGATTTAGACAAGAAGTACAAACTGGTGGACTTTCATCTTATCCACATCCTTGGCTGATGCCAAACTTTTGGCAGTTTCCAACAGTTTCAATGGGTATTGGTCCAATGTTAGCAATATATCAAGCAAGATTTATGAAATACCTAATCAATAGAGGATTAATTAAAGATGAGGGAAGAAAAGTTTGGGCTTTTCTTGGAGATGGAGAAATGGATGAACCTGAGTCACTTGGCGCAATTGGTTTAGCGGCGCGTGAAAATTTAGATAATTTAATATTTGTTGTTAACTGCAACTTACAAAGATTAGACGGTCCAGTAAGAGGAAATGGAAAAATAATTCAAGAATTAGAGGGTATTTTTAGAGGAGGTGGCTGGAACGTTCTAAAAGTTATTTGGGGATCTTATTGGGACTCACTTTTAGCAAATGATAAGACAGGACATTTAGTAAAAATTATGAATGAGACCGTAGATGGTGAATATCAAGCATTTAAAGCAAGAAATGGGCTTTATGTAAGAGAAAAGTTTTTTGGCAAATACCCTGAAACTACAGAATTAGTTTCATCAATGTCAGATACTGATATTTGGAGACTTAATAGAGGAGGCCATGATCCACACAAAGTTTATGCTGCATATGATAAAGCGGTTAATCACAAAGGAAGCCCTACAGTCATAATAGCCAAAACTATAAAAGGTTATGGAATGGGTAAAAGTGGTGAAAGTGTAAATACTACTCACCAACAAAAGAAATTGGATGTTGATGATTTAATGTATTACAGGGATAGGTTTGATGTTCCTTTAACAGATTCTCAAGTCAAAAATATTGAATATTTCAAACCAGACGAAAACTCTGAAGAAATTAAATACTTAAAAAAAAGAAGATTAGAACTTGGTGGATTTATACCAGAGAGAACATCATATTCAAAACCGATTAAAGCCCCAGTTAAAGATATTTTTGATTTTATGAAAAAGTCTACTGGTGAAAAAGAAATGTCTACAACAATGGCATTAGTAAGAATGTTAACTAATCTTTTGAGAGATAAAAATGTTGCACCAAAATTGGTTCCAATTATTCCCGATGAAGCTAGAACATTTGGTATGGAGGGTTTCTTTCAAAAAATAGGTATTTATGCTCATGAAGGTCAAAAATATGAACCAGAGGACTCAGCACAACTTTCATCTTATAGAGAAGAGAAAAGTGGTCAGGTATTAGAAGAAGGTATTACTGAAGCTGGTTCTATGTCATCTTGGATAGCAGCAGGAACAGCATATACAAATCATGATATTGAAATGATTCCAATTTATCTTTTCTATTCTATGTTTGGTTTTCAAAGAATTGGAGATTTTGCTTGGGCTGCAGGAGATAGTCAAGCGAGGGGTTTTTTAATTGGTGCGACTGCGGGAAGAACAACACTTGCAGGAGAAGGTCTTCAACACCAAGATGGTCATAGTCATTTGTTAGCATCAACAATTCCAAACTGCATTTCTTATGATCCAACATTCCATTACGAATTAGCTGTGATTTTTAGAGAAGGTTTAAGAAGGATGCACGAAAAAAATGAAAATATTTTTTATTATATTACTACAATGAATGAAAATTACTCTCACCCTGAAATGCCAAAGGATTGTGAGGATGGAATTCTCAAGGGAATGTACAAAATTAAAGAAACATCAGGTTCTAAAGATACAAAAATTCAATTATTAGGCTCTGGAACAATACTAAGAGAAATGATGGCAGCATCAGAAATTCTCAAAAAAGAATATCAGGTTGATAGTGAAGTTTGGAGTGTTACTAGTTTTAATGAGTTAAGAAAAAATGGAATAGAAGTTGAAAGATTTAACCTTCTAAATCCCGCAGAAACAAATAAAAAATCATATGTAGAGGAATGTTTAGGCAAACAACAAGGTCCTATCCTTACAGCCACTGACTATATGAGAATAAATGCTGATCAAATAAGACCTTTTACAAAAAAGAGCTTTTATTCATTAGGAACTGATGGATATGGAAGAAGTGATACAAGAAAAAATTTAAGAAATTTTTTTGAAGTAGATAAAGAACACATAGTTGCTTATAGCCTTAGTGTTTTGGCAAACGAACAGCTTGTTGCATCTAAGTATGCTGAAGATGCATTCAAAAAGTATAAAATTGATAAAAACAAACCTATGCCAACAAAAATGTAAATGTCTGATCAATCAAATAAAATATCCGCAAGTCCAAAAGTTAGAAAATTTGCAAGAGAACTTGGAGTAGATATAAATAATGTTAAGGGAACAGAGAGATCAGGTAGGGTTGTTGAAAAAGATTTAAAAGACTTTGTCTCATCAAGAATCAATCATCCTCAGAATAATAGTCAAAGACAAAAAGACAAAATTAATAAAAGCGAATATCAACATTCAGATTTTGGGGAAGTTGAAATTAAAGATATTCCTAGAGTAAAAAAAATAGCAGCTCCACATCTTGTAAATTCGTGGACAAACATTCCACATGTAACTAACCATGATGAGGCTGATATTACAGAAATGGAAGAATTTAGAAGCTCAATAAAAGATAATTATACAGGAGAAAGAATAAAAATTACTCCTCTTGCATTTATTATAAAAGCATTGGTACTTTCACTAAAAAAATTTCCATCATTTAATTCATCAATTGATGATATTGAAAATGGAAAGATTACTTTTAAAAAGTATTTTCATGTTGGTATCGCAGTTGATACTCAACATGGACTTATGGTTCCTAAAATTAGAGATGCTAATCAAAAAGATATCAATCAGTTAAGTGAGGAATTAAAAAAAGTAAGTGATGATTGTAGAAATTTAAAAATTGATAAAAAAGAGTTCTTTGGAGGATCAATGACTATCACAAGCTTAGGTGGCATAGGTGGTTCGTTTTTTACACCAATAATTAATTTTCCAGAAGTCGCTATACTTGGTGTTGGTAGAAGTTATAAAAAACAGGTATTTATTGATGGTAAATTTGTTCCAAGAACCATGCTTCCACTATCTCTCTCATATGATCACAGAATTATAGATGGTGCTGAGGCTGCGAAGTTTAATAACGAATTAAAAGATAATCTTGGGTCTAATTTTGCATATAACTTGAGTAAATGATTACTAAAATTGAAATACTAGCAGATGATGTGCACGTTCACTTTAATGGAGAAAATTCTGAAATTTTTCCTAATATATGGCTAAGAGATCATGCAAAAGATGAGCAAAATTGGGATAAAAGGTCTAGCCAAAGGAAAACATTTACGGCAGCTTTAGATATAAATTTAAAAGTTAAAAAGGCAGAAATAATTGAAAATGGAAAATATTTGTGTGTCTCATGGCCTGATTTAGAAAAACCAGTTAAATATTCATCTGAATTTCTAACTAATAATAAAATAAAAAAGAAAAAAGAAGTAAAATCTAATTTAAAAATTTGGAAAGCTAATGAAATAAAAGAAGAAATTTTTTTAGATTATAATTCAATTTTATCAAATATAGGATTTAAAAATTTTTTGAAAAATATTCATGACTATGGATTTTCAGTAATTAAAAATTGTGAAACCAATTTAAAGTCTGTTGAAACAATTGCAAATAAAATTGGTTATGTAAGAAACTCTATATTTGGAGGGCTATGGAGTTTTCAGTCAGATGAAAATAAAGCAGATAGCGCATACACTCAAGAAGAACTAAGACCTCATACAGATTCAACGTATAGTAATGACGCTCCAGGATTACAATTATTACTATGTTGTGAATATAATGCTAGAGGCGGTGAATCGATTATGGTTGATGGATTAAAAATAGCAGAAACAATAAAAAAAGAAAACCAGCCGATGTATGAATTAATGACAAAAATAAATGTTAAGGGAAATTATATCGGTGATGGTGTTTATCTTGAGGCCGAAAGACCAATATTTAAGTTAAATGAAAATAATGAAATAGTTCAAGTTAGTTTTAATAATTATGATCGAGCACCATTTAGATTTGAAAAAGATTTAACATTAAAGTTTTATGAAGCGATAAAAAAATTTGATCTTATTGCTAATAATAAAGATTATCAGTGGCGACATATCCTTAAACCTGGAGAACTTCTAATATTTAATAATTGGCGAATACTTCATGGTAGAGGATCGTTTAATGGAGTTAGAAAAATGTCTGGATGTTATATTAACAAAGAGGATTTTGACAGCTCTTGTAAGTTAAACGGAATAAATTAATTAATAAAATTATCAAATTAAATATAATGACAAAATCCCTTTCAATGGTCTGCGCCCTAGTCACAACTTTTATTTGGGGAACAGCTTTCATCGCTCAAGACACTGGTATGGATAATATTGGTCCATTAACTTTTAATTCAGCAAGATTTATTGTTGGCTTTTTTACAATATTACCACTTGCCTTATTATTTGAGAGGAAGAAAATTAAACTACAAATACTTTCAAAATCAAAACTTTTTATAAAATATTTAGTTTTCATGGGAGTATCCCTGTTTTTGGGAACTTTTTTACAACAAACTGCTCTCCAATATACAAATATTGCAAATGCAGCTTTTTTTACAGTATTTTACGTACCGATAGTTCCAATTTTGTTATTTTTCATCTACTCCAAAAAAGTTCATTGGAGTATATGGCCAGCAATTGGTCTTTGTATCCTTGGTGTATACCTTCTAAGTGATTTTTCTAACTCAGAAATTATGTTAGGTGATGGTCTAGTTATATTGTGCTCAGTATTTTGGGCTTTGCATATAATTTTTGCAGGTAAGTTCATGGAAGAATTTGATATTCCAATGTTTTATGCTGCACTCCAAGCATTATTTGTCGCAACACTTTCATTAATCTTTTCTTTTATTTTTGAAGAAATAAATATTTCAAAAATATTAATGGAAAGTAGTTCTATTCTTTACGCAGGAGCATTATCAGGCGGTATAGCCTTTACATTACAAATGTATGCTCAAAAAAACATAGAAGAGGCACCAGCAGCAATTATTTATTCTCTCGAGGGAGTATTTGCAGCAGTAGCAGGATGGATTATTCTCAATCAATTTTTAAGTACCAATAACATGATTGGATGTTTATTAATTTTGATTGCAGTAATTTCTTCTCAAATTTCACCTAGTTCTAAAAATTAGCTATAAGCAATTACAAAAAGAATTAAAGCAAGAAAAGTTCTGTAATAAACAAAAATATTTAAATTAAAATTTTTTACATAAATTAAAAAATATTTGATTGTTAAATAAGAAACTATAAATGAAAATATTATTGAATATAAAAATAATATGTTCAAATCTATATTTGCATTCATCACATCTTTCAAACTAAGTATACTTGCTCCCGCTAACGCAGGTATTGATAAATAAAAAGATATTTTTGAGGAATCTACTCTATCGAAATTTAAAAACCTTGAAGCTGTAATTATTATACCTGATCTGCTTACACCAGGTATAACAGCTAAAATTTGAAAAATACCAATGATTAAAATATTTTTTAAACTTAGATTAGTATCAATTTTATTTTTAATACTAAATCGGTCTGCAATAAACAATAAAATACCAAATATTAAAGTTGTCCATGCGATAACTTTTAAACTTCTTAAATTTTCAATCAGTCCTGAGGTATAAATAAAATAACCAACAACAACTAATGGAAAAGACCCTAAAATTATAAGTAATAATAAAGACTTATTTCTTAAAATATTTACTAAATCCTTTCTAAAATAAAAAATAATTGCCAAAAGGGAACCTAAGTGAAGACTGATATCAAGTTGAAGCGAACTAATACTAAAGTTCGATATTTTTGATATTATTATAAGGTGGGCAGAGGAACTTACTGGTATAAATTCCGAAAAACCTTGTACAAACGCTAAAATTGATGCTTCTATATATTTTGAAATCATTAAGGACTCTCAATAGATAGTTAAAAGATTCCCTAAATAAGGCAATCATTTAAATGCATATCAACTATGCATAAAACAGAAAATACAGCAAAATCAATGTTTTTCGAAAATATATGTCAGTATATATTACCTAGTAATACTTTAAGGATTTATGCTTCTGTTGTATAAGCCGATTCAAATGACAAATAAAATGCTTAAGTTTGTGGATATAGGTCAACAAAATCCACCTAAAAGAGATAAATCCCAGAGAAAAGAGGATTTTGGAGAGATTTATCAAGAGTTTATTCATGAAAAAGCTAGAGAACAATCAAGCAGGTGCTCACAGTGTGGTGTTCCTTTTTGTCAGGTTCACTGTCCATTAAGTAACAATATACCTGATTGGTTAAAATTAACTGCAGAGGGAAGGTATGAAGAAGCTTACCATCTATCCCAAAGTACCAATAATATGCCGGAAGTTTGTGGAAGAATATGCCCACAAGATAGGTTATGTGAAGGAAACTGTGTAATTGAGCAATCGGGACACGGAACAGTAACAATTGGTTCAGTTGAAAAATATTTAACAGATAAAGCGTGGGAAAATGGCTGGGTAAAACCAATAAATGTAAAAATTGAAAATCAACAAAGTGTTGGAATTATTGGAGCAGGCCCCGCAGGATTAGCTTGTGGTGAAGAATTACGTAAAAAGGGATATCAAATAACAATATATGATCGGTATGACAGAGCAGGTGGATTGTTAATATATGGAATACCAAATTTTAAATTAGAAAAACATGTGGTTGAGAGAAGAATTAAACTTTTAAAAGAAGGTGGAATAAAATTTGTTCATAATTTTGAGGTTGGTAAAGACTCTACATTGAAAGAATTACAATCAAAACATGATGCCTTATTAATTTCAACAGGTGTTTACAAAGCAAGAGAGGTTAACTTACCTGGAAATGATCTAAGTAATATTTTTCCTGCAATGGAATTCTTAACAGCTTCAAACAAAAAAGGCTTAGGTGATAAAGTCGAAATGTTTGATAACGGAACATTAAATGCTGAAGGTAAAGATGTAGTAGTAATTGGTGGTGGAGACACGGCAATGGACTGTGTAAGAACATCAGTAAGACAAAAAGCCAAATCTGTAAAATGCCTTTACAGAAGAGATAGAGAAAATATGCCTGGATCAGCAAGAGAAGTAGGAAATGCTGAGGAGGAAGGTGTAGAATTTATTTGGTTAAGTAATCCAAAAGAGTTTAGAGGTACTAATAAAGTAAATAGTATTATTGTAGATAAAATGAAATTAACAGATCCAGATGAAAGTGGTAGAAGAAGACCTGTTGTAGAAGAAAACTCAGAATTTGAAATTAATGCTGATTTGGTAATTAAATCCTTAGGTTTTGATCCAGAGGATTTACCAGTTCTATTTCAGGAACCTAGATTACAAGTTTCACAGTGGGGAACAATAAAAGCTGACTTTGATACCTTGGAGACTAGTATACCAGGTATATTTGCGGCTGGAGACATAGTAAGAGGAGCCTCATTAGTTGTATGGGCTATTAAAGACGGTAGAGATGCTGCGACTTCAATCGAAAGCTATCTTCAATCAAAACAAAAAATGAAGGTTGCATAATGGATATTCAAAACAAAAATCGTAAACTTTTAAAAAAAAATCATGTTTATCATGAAAATATGGAACATGATGCATGTGGGGTAGGTCTTGTTGCATCAACTGAGGGTCTAAAATCAAGAAAAGTAGTCGAATACGGTATCGAGGCTCTAAAAGCTGTATGGCATAGAGGTGCAATTGATGCAGACGGTAAAACTGGAGACGGAGCAGGTATTCATATTGAAATACCAAATGATTTCTTTGCAGAAAAAATTGAAATAACAGGTCATGAGCACGACAACTCAGATTTATGTGTGGGAATGATTTTCTTGCCAAGAAATGACTTTGGGGGACAGGAGCAATGCAGATCAATTGTAGAAAGTGAATTAACAAAAAAGAATTTTAATATTTACGGATGGAGACAAGTACCTGTGGATCCTTCAGTATTAGGAGAAAAGGCAGAACAAACTAGACCTGAGATTACACAAGTTCTTTTTACTCATAATGATAAGTCAATTCATGGCAAATGCCTAGAAAGAGCTCTTTATGAAACTCGAAGAAAAATTGAAAAAGAAGCTTTAAGAAATCAATTAAACAATTTTTATATTTGTTCATTCAGTTCAAAATCAATAATTTATAAAGGAATGTTTTTAGCGGAGTCTTTATCCGACTTTTATCCAGATTTAAAAGATGAGCGTTTCATTTCACGTTATGCAATTTTCCATCAAAGATTTTCTACTAACACCGCTCCAAGTTGGGATTTAGCCCAACCTTTTAGATCAATTGCTCATAATGGGGAGATAAATACTTTAAAAGGAAATATTAATTGGATGAGAATTCACGAAGAGGAAATGTTTAGTCCTTTGTTTGATGATATGGAAAATTTAAAACCGGTTATCCCTGCTGGTAATTCTGATTCTGCATCATTAGATAATGTGTTTGAATTATTAAATATTTCTGGACATTCAGCACCTTTAGCAAAACTTATGCTAATACCAGATGCTTGGTCTAAAAAAAGTAAAGTTCTTCCAAAAGATCATCAACAACTTTTTAACTTTTTAAATAGTACAATGGAACCTTGGGATGGACCTGCTGCTATAGCTGCAACTGACAATGAGTGGGTTATTGTAGGTAGTGACAGAAATGGACTTAGACCTCTTAGATATACAATTACAAGAGATAAACTTCTATTTGCAGGATCTGAGACAGGAATGATTGACCTAAATGAGAAGAAAATTGTTTCAAAAGGAAGACTAGGACCAGGAGAAATTTTAGGTGTGAGAATTGAAAAAGGAAAAGTTTATACAAATAATCAAATAAAGAATTATTTGTCTAAAGAATACAAACATTTCAATAATCAAATAATTGAATTAGATAAATCATTAACCATAGAAAATGAAAAAAGTGAGTTTTTAGGCTCTGATTTAAAAAAGATACAACATTGTTTTGGTTATAGCCTTGAAGACTTGGAGTTAATTTTGCATCCAATGGCAGAGGATGCTAAAGAAGCAACCGGGTCAATGGGAGATGACACTCCCCTTGCAGTTTTATCTGATAAATACAGGCCTCTTTATCATTATTTTAGACAGAATTTTAGTCAGGTGACCAATCCCCCGATCGACTCTCTTAGGGAAAATAAAGTGATGAGCTTGAAAACAAGATTTGGAAATTTAGGAAATATTCTAGATTTTTCTAATCTTACCGAGGAAAATATTTATGTTTTAGATAGTCCGATTTTATCAAACACTCAGTTTGAAAAATTTATAAAGTATTTCGGAGATAACTATAAAATTTTAGATTGTACATTCAACACTGAGCAAAGTTTAGAAGAAGCTATAGAATTATTAAAAAATAACGCTGAAAAAGCAGTTAGAGAGGGTAATACTCAACTTATTTTATCTGACAAAAATATATCTGAAACAAAATTACCAATGCCAATGCTTTTATGTATTGGTGCAATAAATACTCATTTAATAAAATTAGGCTTGAGAGGTTATGCATCAATTAATGTACAAACAGGGGATGCCTTAGACACCCATTCATTTGCAACATTAATAGGTGTTGGAGCTACAACGGTTAATCCTTACCTAGCATTTGATAGTTTGCATCAAAGATATTCAAAAAAACTTTTTGGTAATTTCTCATTTGATGAATGTGTAACCAGATATATTAAATCAGTAAATCTTGGACTATTAAAAATAATGTCAAAGATGGGTATATCAGTTTTAAGTTCATATAGAGGTGGATGCAATTTTGAAACAGTTGGATTGAGTAGAACAATTGTAAAAGATTATTTTCCAGGAGTGTTATCTAAAATTTCTGGAATAGGATTAACTGGTATTGAAAAAAAAATAAGATCTATACATAAAGATGCGTTTGATATTCACTCAAACATTTTACCAATTGGAGGAATTTACAGGTATAGAAAAAATGGTGAAACACATCAATATCAAGGAAAATTAATTCATCTTTTACAAGCAGCAGTAGGCTCAAATTCTTATGAAACTTATAAAAAATATACTAAGGGTATTTATGGTTTAAAACCAATTAGTTTAAGAGATTTAATTGATTTTAAAAATCAGGAGGCAATTGATATTGACCAAGTGGAGCCAATTACTGAGATAATGAAAAGATTTGGAAGTGGAAGTATGTCTCATGGAGCCTTGTCAAAAGAGGCACACGAAACACTTGCTATGGGAATGAATAGAATTAAAGGTGCTTCATGCAGTGGAGAAGGTGGAGAAGATGAAGAGAGATTTAAAGTATTAGATAATGGAGATAGCGCAAATTCTAGAGTAAAACAAATTGCTTCTGCAAGATTTGGAGTAACTATTAACTACTTAAATAATTGTAATGAGATTGAAATCAAAATTGCTCAAGGAGCAAAACCTGGAGAAGGTGGTCAATTACCAGGATTTAAAGTAACAGAGGAAATTGCAAGATTAAGACATTCTACGCCTGGCGTAACCTTAATATCTCCACCACCACACCACGATATTTACTCAATTGAAGACTTAGCTCAACTTATTTACGACTTAAAGCAGATTAATCCAAAGGCAAGAGTTGGTGTAAAACTAGTTGCCTCTTCAGGTATAGGAACAATTGCTGCAGGTGTTGCTAAAGCGAAAGCAGATATAATTTTAATTTCAGGTCATAATGGTGGGACTGGTGCCACTCCACAAACAAGTGTTAAATATGTTGGTATTCCATGGGAAATGGGACTAACAGAGGCAAATCAAGTATTAACTTTAAACAAATTAAGACACCTAGTTACATTAAGAACAGATGGAGGAATTAAAACAGGAAGAGACGTTGTAATAGCTGCAATGATGGGAGCCGAAGAATTTGGCGTAGCAACAACAGCGCTAGTTGCAATGGGTTGTATTATGGTGAGACAATGTCATTCTAATACGTGTCCAGTTGGAGTTTGTACTCAAGATGATGAATTAAGAAAAAAATTTACTGGCACTCCAGATAAAATAGTAAATCTATTTTCTTTTATAGCTCAAGAAGTTAGAGAAATTTTATCAAGTTTAGGATTTAAAAATTTAAATGAAGTAATCGGAAGAACAGATTTACTAAGACAAGTCAGTAAAGGATCACCGAATTTAGATGACCTAGATTTAAATCCTTTATTTGTTCAAGCTGATCCAGGTACAAACAAAAGATATTGTGAAACTCCTATAATAAATGAAGTACCAGATACTTTAGACCAAAAAATTTGGCCTGAGATAGAAAGTTTAATTAACAGAAAATTGCCGTTAGAAGATGTTTATTCAATTGAAAATACAGATAGAGCTGTTGGAACAAGAATTTCATATAATCTCTATAAAAAATTTGGAAATAATAAATTAGGGGAAAATACTTTTGCTATTAACTTTAAAGGTTCTGCTGGTCAATCTTTTGGTGCCTTCGGTGTTAAAGGACTTAAACTAATATTAAAGGGAGATGCAAATGATTACGTTGCAAAAGGTCTATCAGGTGCATCTATCGTGATTAAACTTCGAGATGAAAGTAATTTAATTTCAAATGAAAATACTATTATAGGAAATACAGTCTTATATGGAGCAACATCAGGATATCTTTTTGCAGCTGGACAGGCAGGTGAAAGATTTGCTGTTAGAAACTCGGGTGCTACTGCAGTCATAGAAGGTTGTGATTCAAATGGTTGTGAGTACATGACAGGTGGGTCAATAGTAATATTGGGAGAGGTAGGTGATAATTTTGGAGCTGGTATGACTGGTGGTATGGCATTTATATATGACCCAAAAAGCCAGTTTGCAAAAAAAGCTAATCCCGAAACAATAGTTTGGCAAACTCCCGAGACAGAATACTGGAAAAACTATCTAAAAGATTTAGTTCTAAAACACAATGAGGAAACTAATTCTAATTTATCAGCACAGATTATTGAAAATTTTGATGATGAAATTAAAAATTTCTTACAAGTTTGCCCTAAAGAAATGTTAAATAAATTAGAAAACCCTATTACAAATAAAAGTTTAGTTGGAAAAGCTAGTTAACTTTTTTGATTATAGATTTTAACTCTTTGCAAATAATATTTAAATTTTTTTTTGAAGAAAGGCTATGATCTCCATTTTTTATCACTAGTAGTTTTTTTTCTGCTTTAGGAAAAATTTTCAAAACCTTTCTCGAATACATTACTGGAACCACCTCATCCTTCTGCCCATGAATCATAGTTACAGGATTTGTATTATATAATTTTCTGTTAAGAACTTTATTGCTGGTTTTTTTACCATCTAAAATTAGCTGTTTTGTTATTAAATACTCATAATCACCATTTTTAATTTTTGAAATACCTTTTTTCAAAATTTCACTTTTCGTTTTTTTTGGAAATTTTTTCCACATAATTCTTGTAAGAAACTCAGGAGCAGATCCAATTCCTAAAAAACCTTTAATTTGTGAACTATAATATCTATGCATTAACAAAGAAATCCAGCCGCCCATACTAGATCCAATTAGTATAAAGTCATTCTTTTTAACTATTTTACTTATTGTAATTCTCGCGTCATTTGACCATTTAGTGATGTTACCTCTTGTGAATTCTCCCGATGATCTTCCATGACCAAAGTATTCTAGAGCTAAAAATCCAAGTTTATTTTGAATAGAAAACTCTAAAAATTTCTTTGGTTTATCACCGTCAATATCGGATGCAAAACCAGGCAAAAAAACTACGTAAAGTTTTTTTTTATAATTATTTGCTATATATCTTAGTTTTTTATATTTAGAAATTCTTAGAAATTTATATTTTTTCATATAAAGTAATTGTATTGACCAAGTATATAATATTATTACCATATGCAGTCTAAATTAAAAGTCCTACAAGTAATTCCTAAGCTAGGTTACGGTGGAGCTGAAACTGGTTGCTATGATATTGCCCATTATTTACCAGAAAATAATGTTGGATCTTATTTAATAACAAGTGGTGGTGAATTATTAAAATTTATTGATAAAAAAAAAGTTAAAGTAATAAGACTCCCAGTTCAATCTAAAAATCCAATACTTATTCTTGTAAACTCTATAATTATTTCAGTTATTATTTTAATAAATGGGATAAACATCGTCCATGCAAGAAGTAGAGCTCCAGCCTGGTCATGTTTAATAGCAACAAAGATTACTAGAAGAAAATTTGTTACTACTTTCCATGGAACATATAATTTCAAAAGTAATATAAAAAAATTTTATAACTCTGTTATGGTTAGATCAGATTTAATTATTGCAGGATCAAATTTTATATTTTCACACATTAAAGAAAAATATTCAGAATATTTGTCAGATAAAAAAAAGTTACTCTCAATTTTTCGTGGTATTAATACAGATTATTATGATGCGTCTACAACTCTTGAAAAAGATGAAGATAACTTATTCAAATCCTGGAATTTAACTGTTGGCAAAAAAATAATTTTATTACCTGGAAGACTCACTGCTTGGAAAGGACAAGAAATGTTTTTAGAAGCTTTAAATAAAGTAAATATTCAATTAGGCAACGAAGCTTTTATAGCAGTTATTCTTGGTAATGATCAGGGGCGCGACCTTTACAAAAAAAAACTTGTTAGACTTGTCGAGCAATATAGACTTACAAAACAAATTAGATTTATCGACCACTGTAAAAATATGCCATTGGCCTACAAAATTTCAGATATAGTTATTTCTGCATCAATAGAACCAGAAGCGTTTGGCAGAGTATCCGTTGAAGCACAAGCCATGCAAAAAATGATTGTAGCGAGTAATTTGGGTGGATCTAATGAAACTATAATAGATGGAAAAACTGGTATTTTATTTGAAGCAGGTAACTCTGATGAATTATCTGAAAAAATAATTAAAGTAATGAATATGGACCCCGACGAAATCAGCAAAATGGGTAATAATGGAAGAGAAAATGCAGTTAAAAAATTTAATGTTGAAAAAATGTGTTTTTCTACTTATTCAGAATACAAAAAACTATTTAATTAATGCCAAATATTACATTACCAGACGGAAAAAAAATTAATTTTGAAAAAAGTATTTCGGGATTTGAAGTTGCAGAAAAAATTAGCAAATCTCTATCAAAGCAAGCTTTGTTAATAAGCGTTGATGGAGAATTAAAAGATTTAAATCATAACATTTCTAAAGACTCCTCAATAAAGATATTTACATCAAAAGATAAAGAAGGTTTAGAGACTATAAGACATGACACTGCACATATACTTGCTATGGCAGTTCAAGAATTATTTCCAGGGACACAAGTTACAATAGGACCAGTTATTGAAGATGGTTTTTATTATGATTTTGCAAGAAAAGAACCTTTTACGACAGAAGATTTAGAAAAAATTGAAAATAAAATGAAAGAAATAGTAGATCGAGATGAAAAAACTTACAGAGAGGTCTGGAAAAGAAATGATGCAATTGAGCATTTTAAAAAAAAGGGAGAAATATATAAAGCTGAAATAATTGAAAGTATTCCAGAGGGAGAAGATGTGTCTCTATATTTCCATGGAGATTGGCATGATTTATGTAGAGGTCCTCACTTAAGTTCAACTGGTAAAATTGGAAAATATTTTAAATTAACAAAAGTCTCAGGTGCTTACTGGAGAGGTGACTCTAATAATGAAATGCTGCAAAGAGTTTACGGAACAAGTTGGTCTACTCAAAAAGAATTAGACGATTATTTAAATAGGATAGAAGAGGCTGAAAAAAGAGATCACAGAAAAATAGGAAAAGAAATGGATTTATTCCATTTCAGAGAAGAAAGTCCTGGATCTGTATTTTGGCATCAAAAAGGATGGAGCTTATTCCAAAAACTTATTTCATATATGAGAATGAAACAGGAGACTGCAGGGTATCAGGAAATAAATACTCCAGAAATATTAGATCGTTCACTTTGGGAGAAATCTGGTCATTGGGAAAAATTTGGTGCCAATATGTATACATCTACCACACCTGATGAAAAAGTATTTGCAATAAAACCTATGAATTGTCCAGGTTGCGTTCAAGTTTTTAATCAAGGTTTAAAAAGTTATAGAGATTTACCACTTAAAATGTCAGAATTTGGAAAGGTTCATAGGTATGAGCCATCTGGAGCTCTTCATGGACTGTTAAGAGTTAGAGCTTTTACTCAAGACGATGCACATATTTTTTGTACTGAGGAACAAATTACCAAAGAGTGTTTGACTGTAACTAATTTAATTTTAGAAATTTATAAAGATTTGGGTTTTGAAGATGTAATTTTAAAATATTCTGACCGACCAGAGTTAAGAGTTGGTGACGATCAAGTTTGGGATAAATCAGAGGCTGCTTTATTAGAAGCAATTAAAGCAACAAAACTAGAATATTCAATTAATAAAGGAGAAGGTGCTTTCTACGGTCCCAAAATAGAATTTGTTTTAAGAGATGCTATTGGAAGAGACTGGCAATGTGGAACTTTACAAGTGGATTTAAATTTACCAGGTAGACTAGGCGCTTCATTTGTTGATAGCGATGGAAACAAAAAAGTTCCTGTTATGTTACATAGGGCATTATTTGGATCTTTAGAAAGATTTATAGGAATTTTAATTGAAAATTATTCAGGAAAATTACCTTTTTGGCTTTGCCCAGTTCAAACAATAGTAATCCCTATCTCGAGTGATTTTGATGATTATGCAAAAGAAGTAAATAGTCAGTTAAAAAAAGTAGGACTTTCTTCTGAAGTAGATTTAAAAAATCACAATTTAAATTATAAAATTAGAGAACATTCATTAACTAAGGTACCAATGCTTCTAATATGTGGAAAAAAAGAAGTTGACAGCAACACAGTAACTATTAGAAGATTGGATTCTAAAAAACAAGAAACTATGGATTTAAAAAAATTCTTAAAAAAATACTCTGCTCTTAATAAAGCACCTTCAATTTAGTGGCAGATTTTAAACAAAACTACTTTCAGAAAAGAACTAAGCCTAGAGGTCCAAGAACTAATCAAAGAATTACTTCACAAGATGTGCAGGTTATTGACAGTTATGGAGATAATTTAGGAATTCTCAATTTGCAAGATGCAATTAGTAGGGCCAAAGACCAAGGTTTAGATTTAATAGAAATAGCACCAAATGCAAAACCTCCTGTATGTAAAATTATGGATATGGGAAAGTATAAATATGATGCACAAAAAAAAGCAAACAAAGCAAAGAAAAAACAAAAGAAGATTGAGTTAAAAGAAATTAAATTACGACCTGTTACAGAGGTTCATGATTACACCTTTAAAATAAAAAACGCTCAAAAATTTATTGCTAAAGGCGATAAAGTAAAATTTACAATTAGATTTAAGGGTAGAGAGCTACAACATTCTAGTTTAGGTAACGAGTTAATGGATAAAATTAAACAAGATATGGAGTCCATAGGACGCGTTGAACTTCAACCAAAGTTTGATGGTAAGCAAATGATCATGGTTATCCAGCCTTTATAAGCCTTATTTCTGGTTGTAAATTAATATTAATATTTGTATAACCCCTCAAAAATTATGCCTAAATTAAAAACAAAAAGTTCAGCAAAAAAAAGATTTAAAATTTCAGCAAGAGGAAAAGTAATAACTGCTCAGGCCGGGAAAAGACATGGTATGATAAAAAGAACAAATTCACAGATTAGAAAGCAAAGAGGCACTACGGTAATGTCAAAACAAGATAGTCAAATAGTAAAATCTTATATGCCGTATAACCTAAGAGGATAAAATGGCTAGAGTAAAAAGAGGTGTAACAAGTAGGGCTAAACATAAAAAAGTATTGAAAGCTGTTAAAGGTCAGTGGGGAAGAAGAAAAAATACTATAAGAGCTGCAAGACAGGCTATGGAAAAAGCCATGCAGTATGCTTACAGAGATAGACGAAATAAAAAAAGAGACTTTAAATCACTATGGATTTCAAGAATCAATGCTGGTGTGAGATTAGAAGGATTAACTTATTCTAAATTTATAAATGGCCTAAACAAAACAGGTATTAAAATAGATAGAAAAATACTAGCTGAAATAGCTTACGATAATCCAGAAGCATTCAAAACTATTGTTAAAAAAGCTCAAGCAGCATTAAATTAATTTTCATTGTTGTTTTTCTAGTGTTAACAAATATTCTACGAATATGTCCGATATAAAAAAAATTAAAGATGAATACTTAAATAAATTAGACACTGATTTAAATATTGAAAGTGTAAATCAAATTAAAACAGAATTATTTGGTAAAAATGGACAGATTTCAAATTCTTTTAAAACATTAGGATCTTTACAAACTGATGAAAGAAAAAAATTTGCATCAGAGTTAAATTCAATAAAAGACGAACTACAAGAAAAAATAAATTTTAAACTTCATGAAATTGAAATAAAAGAGATTAACTCTAAACTTGAAAACGAAAAAGTAGATGTAACCTTACCTGAAAGAGAAATCAATCAAGGAAAAATACATCCTGTTTCTCAAGTAATAGATGAAATATCTTCAATATTTTCTGAAATTGGCTTCAGTGTTGAAGAGGGTCCAGATATTGAGAACGAGCATTATAATTTTACAGCATTAAATACACCTGACAACCATCCAGCGAGAGATATGCACGATACTTTTTATTTAGATGATAATAAAGAATTGTTGCTAAGAACTCATACTTCTCCAGTTCAAGTTAGAACAATGTTAAATGGGAAACCTCCATTTAAAATTATAGCTCCAGGTAGAACATATAGATCTGATAGTGATCAAACTCATTCCCCTATGTTCCACCAAGTTGAAGGACTTCATATTGATAAAAATATAAATATGGGCCATCTAAAAGGCTGCTTAAATTATTTTATAAAATCATTTTTTGAAGTTGATAAAATCAAAATGAGATTTAGGCCAAGTCATTTTCCTTTTACTGAGCCATCTGCAGAAGTTGATATTGGTTATGAATTAAAAGATGGAAAAATCGTGATTGGTGAAGGAGACAAATGGCTAGAAATTCTTGGTTGTGGGATGGTTCACCCCAATGTACTTAAAAATGTAAAAGTAAATCCTGAGGAATATCAAGGTTATGCTTTTGGTATCGGGATTGATAGACTTGGAATGCTCAAGTATGGTATAAATGATTTAAGAGCCTTTTTCGAGACAGACTATAGATGGCTTAACCATTTTGGTTTTGATCCATTAGATGTACCATCCAATTACAGAGGCCTTAGCAGATGAAATTTACAGTAGATTGGCTAAAAGACCATCTTGATACAAAAAAAAATGACAATGAGTTAATTGAAAAATTAACAGATGTTGGCCTTGAAGTTGAGAGTTTTGATAACTTAAGTTCAGATTTAGAAAGTTTCAAAGTAGCAAAAATTATAAATGCTGAAAAGCACCCCAATGCAGACAGACTTAGAATATGTGATGTTGATATTGGTGAGAAAAATACTGTTAAAGTTGTATGTGGGGCTCCAAATGCAAAAAAAAATCTTTTGACTGTTTATGCAGGTCCTGGATCAATAATTCCAAAAAATAATATGAAACTTACAGTAAGTAAAATTAGAGGAGTAACTTCTTATGGGATGTTATGCTCAGACTCTGAGTTAAATTTATCACAAGAAAGTGAGGGAATAACAGAACTAAAATCAAGCCACTATTCAGATAAAATAGGAAAAAATTTTTTTAAAAATAATACAAAAAAAGTTGTTGATTTATCTATAACGCCCAATCGTCCTGATTGTCTCGGTGTCAGAGGTGTAGCTAGAGATCTTGCTGCTGCTGGGGCTGGTAAATTAAAAAAAATTTCACTTAAAGATATTAAAAAAAATGGATCTCAAAAAATTAAAGTTTCAATTACAAAAGATAAAAATCAAGGTTGCACTGTATTTGGTAGCTGTTTAATCGAGGGTGTTTCCAATCGAGAGAGTCCACAATGGTTGAAAGAAAAAATTGTATCACTTGGTCAAAAACCAATTTCAGCAATTGTTGATATTACCAATTATGTGATGTTAGATTTGAATAGGCCTCTTCACGCATATGATGCAGATAAAATTGATAATGAAATTATAGTAAGAAATTCAAAAAAAGGTGAAACTTTTAAAGCTCTTGATAATAAGGAGTATAAATTGGATGATGATATGTGTGTCATTTCTGATAATTCTGGAGTTTTAGGGTTAGGAGGAATTATTGGAGGCACACGCTCTGGTACAGAAATTAATACCAAAAATATTTTATTAGAGTCTGCATATTTTCTTCCAAGATCTATTCGAAAAACATCTAAATTACTTAATATTGATACAGACGCAAAATTTAGATTTGAAAGGGGGATTGATCCTCAATCAATTGAGATAGGCCTAACAAAAGCTGCACAACTTATTTCAGAAATTTGTGGAGGTAAAATAAGTAAATTTGATATTCAAAAAACAGCCAAGCATGAAAAAAATAAAATTAAATTCAATATATCTTTGTTTGAAAAAATAACTGGTTTTAAAGTAAAAGATAAAGAAGTAATTGAAATTTTAACTGATCTAGGATTTGAAATTTCTAGGAAGAAATTTGAATTGGATTTAAAAATCCCTACTTGGAGACCTGATATAACTCAACCAATTGATATAGTAGAGGAAATAGTAAGAATTAAAGGATATATTAACATAGAAACCTTAGAGCCTGAAAAAACTAGAATAAAAGATACATTAAATAAACAGCAAAAACTCTTTCACTTTCTACAACGCTCTGTAGCATCAAAAGGTTATTTTGAAACCGTAACCTGGTCGTTTACAGATTCGAAAATAAATACTCTTTTTAAAGAAAATCTTAAAGAAATAAAAATAGTAAATCCAATTAGCTCAGATTTAGATGTTTTAAGAAATTCAATCTTTTCAAATTTGTCTTTTTACTTAAAGAAAAATTTAGATAGAGGTTTTAAAGATATTTCTCTATTTGAAATTGGACCAATTTTTAAGGATAGAAAACCAGGACAACAATTAACAGTTATTGGAGCAATAAAATCAGGAAAAATATCAAGATTAAACTGGAAAGAAAAAGAAAGGTTAGTTGATGTATTTGATGTGAAAAAGGATGTAATTCAGACCCTAGTGGAAGCTGGGTATGATAAGCAAAGTTTTTTTATAAGAGACAAATCTCCTTCATATTATCATCCAGGTAAAGCTGGCTCGGTCTATCTTGATAAAGATGATATTGAACCTGTTGCTTACTTTGGAGAAATACATCCAAACATTATTAAAAAGCTCGATATAAAAACTGAAGGGTTAGTTGGTTTTGAAATTTATCTAGATCATTTAAAAGACAATAAAATAAAACTTAAAGACCAAAAATCTAATTTTGAGTACTCAGACTATCAAAAATCAGAAAGAGATTTTGCCTTTGTGGTAGATAAAAATTATAAGGCTCAAGATTTAATTGAAATTATATCTTCAGTAGATAAAAATTTGATAAGGTCAATTAAAATTTTTGATGTTTATGAAGGTGAAAATATTCCTAATGACAAAAAGTCGATAGCTCTCAATGTAACAATTCAGTCATCTCAAAAAACATTAGAGGAGAGTGATCTTGAAAAAATTAATAAATTAATTATTTCAACTGTCGAAAGTAAGTCTGGAGCAAAAATTAGGTCTTAGATGTCTTCTGAAATTGATAATATAAGAAATTTTGCAATAATTGCTCATATTGATCATGGAAAATCAACTATAGCAGATAGAATTATACACAGGTGTGGTGGTCTAACAGATAGAGAAATGAAAGCTCAAGTTCTTGATTCAATGGATATTGAAAGAGAGAGAGGTATCACTATCAAAGCACAGACAGTCAAATTAAATTATAAATCTAAAGATGGAAAAAGCTATATTCTTAACATTATAGATACTCCTGGCCATGTTGACTTTAGTTATGAAGTTAGTAGATCTCTATATGCTTGTGAAGGTTCAATATTAATTGTTGATAGCACCCAAGGTGTTGAAGCACAAACATTAGCAAATGTGTATCAAGCTCTCGATATTAACCACGAAATTATTCCAGTCCTAAATAAAATTGATTTACCAGCATCTGACATTGATAGAACGAATAAACAAATTGAAGATGTTATAGGTATAGATACATCTAATGCTGTACCATGTTCTGGTAAAACTGGTGAAGGTATTGATGAAATATTGGAGCAAATTATTCATACTTTGCCAGGTCCAAAAGGTGAAAAAGACCAAAAATTAAAGTGTTTATTGGTAGATAGTTGGTATGACACTTATTTAGGAGTAGTGATTTTGGTAAGAGTAATCGATGGTAAAATCAAAAATAATATGAAAATTAAAATGATGTCTACTAATCAGGAGTATTTTGTTGAAAAGGTTGGAGTGTTTACACCTAAACCAAAAGATATAAATGAATTAAATTCTGGAGAAATTGGATTTATAACAACAGGTATAAAAACTTTATCAGAAACTAAAGTTGGAGATACAATCTGTGACGCATCTAAACCATTATCTGAGACATTGCCTGGTTTCAAACCAAGTAAACCTGTAGTTTTTTGTGGATTATTTCCTGTCGATAGCTCTGAGTATCAAAAATTAAAAGATGGATTAGCTAAATTAAAATTAAATGACTCAAGTTTTTCTTTTGAGCCCGAGTCTTCATCTGCTTTAGGTTTAGGTTTTAGATGTGGTTTTTTAGGTCTTTTACATTTAGAAATCGTCACAGAAAGACTAGAAAGAGAATTTGATATAAATCTATTAACCACAACTCCCGGTGTTGTATATAAGATCCATAAGCAAAATGGTAAAATAGAAGATTTACAAAATCCATCAAGTTTGCCAGATCCAAGTTTGATCAAATTTATTGAAGAGCCGTGGATAAAAGCTACGATTATTACTCCAGATCAGTATCTTGGTCCAATAATAAAAATATGTCAGGATAAAAGAGGAATTCAAACAAATCTAAGTTACTCAGGGAATAGAGCTGTTATAAATTATGAATTACCATTAAATGAAGTGGTATTTGATTTTAATGATAGGTTAAAATCGATGACAAGCGGATATGCTAGTTTTGATTATGAAATAATAGGTCATAGAGAGGGAGATCTTGTTAAAATGGGTATTCTGGTTAATGCAGAACCGGTAGATGCTTTAGCTATGATGATTCATAAAGACTTTGCTCAAAAAACAGGAAGAGAGGTATGTGAAAAATTAAAAGACTTAATTCCAAGACATAATTTCATGATTCCAGTTCAAGCAGCAATAGGAGGAAAAATTATTGCAAGAGAGACAATTAAAGGTTTTAAAAAAGATGTTTTAACAAAAATACATGGTGGTGGAGCTACTGATAGAAAAAGAAAGTTACTTGAAAAACAAAAAAAAGGAAAAGCAAGGGCTAAACAATTTGGAAAGGTTGAAATACCACAAGAGGCATTTATAGGTGTATTAAAAATAAATAAGGAAAAGTAGCTTAATTAATTACCTCCTTCATGAGTGGATCAGAATAGATTTTTTCTTTATAATAATTTGATAATTTCTTACATTCATTAAGATAAAACTCATAACTTTTTGAAATTTTATATATACTATCAGCATATTCTTCAATTGTATTTGCTTCTAAGAAACTTTTATATTTTAAATCATTTTTAATTAACGAGGCTGATTTTGGTATTATGATTGGTATCTCATGAGTAATACAAGAATAAAATAAACCAGATCCTACAAAATTTAACTTATCTGCATCATATAAAATTGGCATTATATTTATTTCTTTTAACAATTTTCTATATTCATAATAATCTAAATAACCGTAAACTATTTTTATACCTCTATTAAATTTTGATAATTCAATTATCTCTTTTTTGTACTTTTCTGTTTCAGGATAAATTTTCTCAGAAAACTGGATAATAATATTTATATTTTGAATTTTTTTTAAAACTAACCTTATTAAATCAGGTAATTTATTAAATCCTTTGTCAACTCTAGACTCACCAAGAAAACCTATTGTGAAGATGGAATTATTATATCTTTTATAAAAATCATAGATTTGAGTAAAATTTTTTATATCATAGTCTGATCTTTCCATAATATATTTTTTTGTTGTTTCTACTTCTGTAAAAATTTTAACATTAAAATCTTTTTTTTTTAGTTCATCAACAAAGTAGTAGAAATTTTTTAATCCATTTTTTTTAGGTGGATATAATATTCTTAAAATAATTTTTGGCCTCTCATTAAAAAAAAATGAAAGAAAATTGATTAATTCAACTTCTTTTGGTCTACAACTTTGAATAATAATTACATCATCATTAGTAAAGTTTTGACTTAAAAAAAAATTGTAAGCCTTTAAATTAAAAAAAAATGGAATAGTAAAATAATTTTTTATAATAGCATTTAAGAAATGAAAAATTTTTCTTTGTTTTGTAAAAATAAATAAATACTTAAAAAAAAATATAAAATTTCTAAATAATAATTTAAGATTACTATTTTTCTTACTACTAAATAAATTATAAATTTTTACCTTTTCTGGTATATAAAGATTTTTTTTTTCAAATTTCTCATTTAATAACCAGTTAATATCAAATTTGTGATTATCTTTAAAAAAAAGTGTTGATTCTATTAAATTATCAAGATGATGGCCTACACCATGTGTAAGTAAAGTTTCTATAAAAAATATTCTTTTTTTACTCATAAGTTTAATTTATTAGTATAAGTATTTTTAATCATAATGAAAAAAAAAATTTTAATTCTTGGATCTGAAGGTCAGGTAGGATTACACTTAAAATCTTATTTAAAAAGTAAAAATTATGATGTTATGGGTTTTGATATTGTAGAAAAAAATAATCAAGATTTAAGAAAATTTAATAATAAATTATTAATTTCTAAAATTAAAAAATCAGATTTCATTTATTTTCTAGCCTTTGATGTAGGAGGATCAAGATATTTAAAAAAATATCAAAATACTTTTGAATTTTTATCTAACAATATAAGGATCATGGAAAATACATTTACGATGGTAAAAAAATTTAAAAAACCTTTTTTATTTGCAAGCAGTCAAATGTCAAATATGACATATTCCAATTATGGTATTTTAAAAAATTTAGGTGAAAAATACTCTCAAATATTAGATGGTTTAGTTGTTAAGTTTTGGAATGTTTATGGAATTGAGCATGATTTAAATAAGTCTCATGTAATTACAGATTTTATTTTAAAAGGAATTAAGAAAAAGAAAATTAATATGCTTACCGACGGTCAGGAAGTAAGAGATTTTTTGTATGCAGAGGATTGTTGTATTGGCTTAGAAAAAATAATGCTTAAGTATAAAGAAATAAAAAGACTAAAAAAAAGCATTGATTTAACATCTACCAAATACGTAAAAATTATTTATGTTGCAAATATTATTAAAAAATTACTTCTTAAAAAAAATATAAAAATTAAGATAATTCCATCAAAATTGAAAGATAGCGTGCAATTAAATAAAAAAAATAAAGCTGACAGATATTTATTTAAATTTTGGAAACCTAAATTTAGTTTAGAAGAAGGAATATCAAAAATTATAGATAATTATATCTAATTAAAATGTTAAATAAGATTGATGAATTATGCACGGTTGTTCTTCCAACTTTTTTTCCTGGAGATGAAATTTTTAAAAACATTAAAAGTATTCCATCTGAACTTAATATTTTAATTATAGATAATAGTTATAACGACAATCTAAAATATAAAATCAAAAATTTTTCAAATTGTATATATTTTAATATTGGCGATGTAGGGTTGGGAAAAACCTTTAATTATGCTTTAGAAAAAGTAAAAACTCCTTACATGTTATTAACTCAACCTGATGTCATTTTAAGAAAAAATTGTATTAAAAATTTAATCATAGGTTTTGAAAAATACAAAAATGCAGGAATGGTTGTTCCAATTGTGTATGACAATTATAAATATAGTAAATATGATTTTTATGATCTTAAATATTCAAAACAAAAAAAAGAATTTTTATATAAAAAGAATAAAAAGCAAGTTAGTCAATTTCCAAGTGGTGATTTTTGTGTAGATGCTGTAAATGCAACTACTATGCTAATCAAGGTTGATGCCTTAAATAAAATTGGCGGGTGGGATAATAATATATATGTATACTTGGAAGATATAGATATCTGTCTAAGGCTTACTTTAAACGGATTTAATATTATTAAAATTTCAAATGCGATTGTTGATCATAAGGGGTGGAGCTCGCATTTTGATGAGATAAAATCGTCAATGAACATTAGTAGAGTATGGCATTTTACTTGGTCGTCTCTGTATTTTGATAATAAATTCTGTAGAAAATCTTTGGTATTAAAAAAAATAACAAAATTAATATTTTTATGTTTAGTAAAAAATATTTTTAATTTGTTATTATTTAGAATTAATAAATTTAAAGTGAACAATATTAAGTTGTCAGCTTGTTTTGCATTTTTATTAAATAAAGGTTCGTATTTTAGGGTCGAACATAAAATTAAAAATGAACTTTGATTTTGGAGAGGTGGCCGAGTGGTTGAAGGCGCACGCTTGGAAAGCGTGTATAGGGGAAACTCTATCATGGGTTCGAATCCCATTCTCTCCGCCATTTGTAATGTGCAAAAAAAGCTTATTTTTTTAAAATAATTAAGAAACATAAAATATAATAAAATATTAAGTAATAAGTGTTGATAACACTAACAAATCTGAGCTTACTATTTTATTAGATTTTATTTAAAATTTTAAAAATGTTATAAAAGACAACTTCCAAATAAATATTAATGAATAATAAAAATACAAATAATTATCAAGCTGACTCAATTAAAGTCTTAAAAGGCCTCGAAGCTGTCAGAAAAAGGCCTGGAATGTACATCGGAGACACAGACGATGGGACTGGTCTGCATCATATGGTTTATGAAGTAGTTGACAATTCAATTGATGAAGCTTTGGCAGGATATTGTAAAAAAATTGAAGTTACAATGAATCTAAATGGCTCAATTACAGTTCAAGATGATGGTAGAGGGATACCAGTTGATACACATAAGGAAGAAAAAAAATCTGCTGCAGAAGTTATAATGACCCAACTTCATGCTGGAGGGAAATTTGATCACGACTCATACAAAGTTTCAGGAGGTTTGCATGGTGTTGGAGTTTCAGTTGTAAATGCTCTATCGGAAAAATTAGAATTACAAATTGAGAGAGATGGAAAAAAATATTTTGTTGAATTTATAAATGGAGAAGCTACAAAGCCTTTAAAGGTAACTGGTAATTCAAAAAATACAGGTACAAAAATAAATTTCTTTCCTTCGGAGAAAATTTTTTCAACTACAAAATTTAGCTTTAAGATAATTCAAAAAAGAATGAGAGAATTAGCATTTTTAAATAAAGGTATTAAAATAATTTTAAATGATCTTACGATTAAAAATACTAAAACTGTAGAATTTAAATTTGAAGGTGGAATAAACGAATTTGTTGAATTTTTAGACAATGATAGAGAAAAGTTAAAAAATAAAAATGATAATGATTTATTTAGAAAACCTATATATATAGAGGGAATTAAGAGCAATATAGATGTTCAGTGTTCTCTAAAATGGAATGCTGGATATAATGAGGACGTTTATCCTTATACAAATAATATTTATCAGAAAGATGGAGGTACACACTTATTAGGGTTTAGGAGTGCTCTTACAAGAGTAATTAATAAATATGCATCTGAGCAAAACTTACTCAAAAAAAGTAAAGTATTACTATCAGGAGATGATGTTAAAGAGGGTTTAACTTGTGTTTTGTCTGTGAAAATTCCTGATCCTAAATTTTCATCTCAAACAAAAGATAAATTAGTATCTTCAGAAGTTAGAAACATAGTTGAAGGAATAGTTAATGAAAAACTTTCAATGTGGTTTGATCAAAATCCATCTATTTCAAAAATAATCTTAACCAAAATTATACAAGCAGCTGTTGCTAGAGATGTTGCTAAAAAAGCAAGAGAAAATGTAAGACGAAAAGGTGCGTTGGAATTGACAGGATTACCTGGAAAATTAGCTGATTGTCAAAATTCCAAACAAGATGGCACAGAATTATTTATTGTTGAGGGAGACTCAGCAGGTGGATCTGCTAAACAAGGGAGGAATAGAGAATTTCAAGCAGTATTACCTTTAAGAGGAAAAATTTTAAATACCTTCACTGAAATAAACGGTAATAAAAAAAATGCAAATCAAAATGATTTAAGAACTAAAACACTCTCTAAAATGATTTCCTCAAATGAAATAGTTACATTAATAAATGCTCTTGGATTAGACCCTAAGACAGAAGAAATAAATTTAGAGGATTTAAGGTATGGTAAAATTATTATTATGACTGATGCAGACGTCGATGGATCTCATATAAGGGCACTTCTTTTAACTTTTTTTAATAATATGCCTTTCAACAAATTAATAGAAAAGGGACACGTATATCTTGCGCAGCCACCTCTTTTTAAGATTAATAAAGGATCAAAAGGTATTTATATAAAAGATGAGAAAGATTTAGAACATTATATTTTTAAAAATTCTAAAGATTTGAAAAAAGTTAAGAAAAATTCCAAAGAGTTTGAAAAACTTATTCAAATTGAAAAATCTAAACTGAATATTCAAAGATTTAAAGGTCTTGGAGAGATGAATCCTGATGAATTATGGAATACGACCTTAAATCCTGAAACTAGAAATTTACTTCAAGTTCAATATTCAAAAAACTCGGAAAAAGATCAAAATCTTATTCAAACCTTGATGGGCAATGATGTTTCATCAAGAAAAGATTTTATAGTCGATAATGCTATAAATGTTATAAATCTAGATATTTAATTGATGGAGTTAAGTAATACTTCTAAATCATCACCTCTAAATAAAACAACTTATGTAAATCTTAGATGGATTGGAATTGTTGGACAATTTATTACTATTAATTCGGTTGCATTTCTTTTTAAGTTTGAGTTTGATTTTATATTAGCAAACCTTGTTGTACTAGCTGGAGTATTAAGTAATATTTTTTTATTTTATTTTTTTAAAAAAAACCAATTAGTAGAAAAAATTTCTTTAATTTTTTTAATTTTAGATATTTTACAATTAAGCTTTTTACTTTACTTAACAGGGGGTACTATAAATCCATTCTCTATATTTCTACTAATTCCTTGTATTTTTGCATCAAACAGTTTGAATATAAAATCAAATATTTTACTTATCATACTAACGATTATTTCAATTATAATATTAACTTTTTTTCATAATGAATTACCATCTCCACTAAATAATTACATATTTAGTAATTATTATTATTATTCAGTTCCCATAGCATTAATTATTGCACTGATTTTCCTAAGTTTTTTTGCTTTAACTTTTGGAAATGAGTCAAAAGTTAGGAAACATGCCCTTGACAAAATCCAAGAAGTAATTTCAAAAGAACAAGAACTAGTCTCATTAGGTGGTCAAGCAGCAGCTGCAGCTCACTCTTTAGGTACACCTTTGTCGACAATCAAGATCATATCTCAAGATTTATTTAATAATTTTAAAAATAATAAAGATATTATTAAAGATCTTGAATTACTTTTGAGCCAAGTTAATAGGTGTAATGAAATTTTAAAAAAATTATCATTAAATCCAAATATAGAAGATGATTTTATAGATAAGGATATTAGCTTAGAAATTTATGTTAAAGAAGTAGTAAATTCTTTTCAAGAAATATCTGACAAAAATTTTATAGTTAACATTGAACAAAATTATAATTCTTTTGATATTCAAAAATCAATTGAGATTGTGTATGGAATTAGAAATTTTATAGGAAATGCTAATAAATTTTCAAAAAAAAATATTTTCATTACAGTAACAAGTGATAGTGAAAATTCTTCAATATCAATTGAGGATGATGGTCCTGGATTCCCTAAAGATATCTTAACTAAAATTGGTGAACCCTATATAAAATCTTTGCAATCAAAAAATAAATCTAAAGTGGGGTTGGGTTTAGGGATATTTATAGGAAAAACTTTACTAGAAAAAAATAAAGCAAAGCTTTTAATTAGAAATTCAGAGACTAGAGGCGGCGCCGAAATTAAAATAGAGTGGCTTAATAAAGATTTAATTAGTATTTAGTGAAGTTTTTTATTTTCAAATAATCCACTTAGTTGACCTATCATAACATCCCCTAGTTCTTGTACATCCGAAATTTTTATAGCTTTTTTATAATATCGGGATACATCATGACCAATTCCTATAGCTAATATTTCTACATCACTTTTGTTTTCAATAAATTTAACAATTTTTTTCAAATTTTTTTCTAAAAAATCTCCTGAATTAACTGACAATGTTGAATCATCGACTGGTGCTCCATCTGAAATAACCATAAGGATTTTTCTTTCCTCTTTTCTTTTTTTTAATCTATTAAATGCCCAGGTTATAGCTTCTCCGTCAATATTTTCTTTTAATAAACCCTCTTTTAGCATCAATCCCAAATTCTTTTTTGATTGTCTCCAATGAGAGTCCGCACCTTTGTAAATGATGTGTCTTAAATCATTAAGTCTTCCAGGATTTTTCATTTTACCCAATTTATTCCACTCTTGGCGACTTTTACCACCTTTCCAATTTTTCGTCGTAAAACCGAGTATCTCAACTTTAACCGAGCATCTTTCTAAGGTTCTGGATAAAATATCAGCACATATTGCAGCTATTGTTATTGGTCTTCCTCTCATTGATCCGGAGTTGTCAATTAAAAGTGTTACAATTGTATCTTTAAAGTCTAGATCTTTTTCTTTTTTAAATGACAATGAATTATATGGATCAATGATAATTCTAGGTAATTTTGAACTATCTAACAATCCCTCTTCTAGATCAAACTCCCATGATCGATTTTGTTTTGCCATTAATTGTCTTTGTAATTTATTTGCTAACTTAGTAATTAAATCTTGAAAACTTGTAAGCTGTTGGTCTAAATTTTTTCTCAGTTTTTGAATTTCTTCAGCTGTATCAAGACTTTCTGCTTTAGCAACTTCGTCAAATTCAGTAGTAAATATTTTATATTCTTTATCGCTTACACTTAAATTTTTTTTTTGTATAACATTTTCTGACTCGGCATCCTCGTTATTTTCACTACCAAGCTGATCTTCAAGTCTAAACTCATTTACATCATCCTCACTATCCATTCCTTGGCTTATATTTTCATCTTCGCTTGTTTTGCTAGAGTCTTTATTCTCATTGTCTTCATTGTTGTTAGAATTATTTTGATCTTGCGTATCGTCATTTTCATCATTTTCTTTTTCAGTTGTGTCATCATTTTCAAATATATCCATACTTTCTAAAATTTCAGAAAACTTAGCATTATACACTTCTTGATTTTCTAGATTTTGGTTTAAAAATTCAAAATGTTTATCAATTGACTTATTAAAATCTTTCTCCCAAAATTTAAGAATTTCTTTATTTTCTGGATATAATTCGACATTAAAAAATTTGTTTGTCATATAAATTTCAAAAGCATCAACAATATTTGTATCTTCTTTTTTTGTAATTTTTTCTTGCTTAAGATGTTGAAGTCTATTTTTATAATTTTCTCTAAAATTTTTGGAAATTCCTTTTAGCATCTCTGAACCAAGTAATTCATATCTCACCTTTTCTGCTAGCTGGTAGAGTGTTCTGCATGAGGGATTTTGTGGATTGTTTTTATCCAATAATTTTCTGTTTGAAAATCTCTTTTTTAAAGCCTCAGAATCTGTTTCAGCTCTTAGTTTCTTAAATTGATTTTTATCATTAATATTGTCAATTTCCCCAATATCATAAACTTTTTCGAAATTTTTTTTATTTTTGACAACTTTATAGTCATCTGAAATTACTTTGTAAGTTGATTGAAGGGCTTGTTTGAATTTTTCTTTAATACTATCTTCTTTGTTCATCAAATTTGAATATTGATCATTGACTCCGGTAGTTCATCCCCAAAACATCTTTGATAATATTCAGCAATTGTGTTTTTTTCAGCATCATCACATTTGTTTAAAAATGTTACTCTAAATGCATATCCGATATCTTTGAAAATTTCAGAATTTTCTGCCCAATGTAAAACTGTTCTAGGGCTCATTACTGTAGATATATCACCTGCCATAAATCCTTTTCTTGTAAGTGAAGCAACTTTTATCATGTTTGAAACTTGCTCTTTACCTTTAGGATTATTTAAATTTTTGTTCTTAGCTAATATAATTTCCATTTCTTTATCTAAACTAAGATAGTTTAATGTAGATACAATATTCCATCTATCCATTTGTCCCTGATTAATTTGTTGTGTCCCGTGATATAATCCGGTTGTATCACCTAGTCCCACAGTATTTGTTGTTGCAAAAAGCCTAAAAAATTTATTTTGTTTAATTACTTTATTTTTATCTAATAGAGTAAAGCTACCTTCTGACTCAAGTACTCTCTGAATAACGAACATTACATCTGGTCTTCCAGCGTCATATTCATCAAAAACTAAGGCCACAGGATTTTGGATTGACCACGGTAATATTCCTTCTTTAAATTCAGTTACCTGTTTACCATCTTTTATTACAATTGAATCTTTGCCTATTAAGTCAATCCTACTTACATGACTATCGAGATTAATTCTTATGCAAGGCCAGTTTAGTCTAGCAGCAATTTGTTCAATGTGAGTTGATTTTCCAGTTCCATGGTATCCTTGAATTAAAACTCTTTTGTTAAAAGAAAATCCTGACAAAATAGCTAATGTTGTATCTTTATCAAACTTATAAGTTTTGTCGATTTCAGGGACGTACTCACTTGATTTTGAAAATGCATCAACTTCCATGTCACTCTCGATACCAAAAGTTTGCTTAATAGATAACTTTATGTCAGGGGTATGGTTAATATTTGGTGTCAATTTTGTCCTTATATGTATTTTTTAATTGAGTGTAAGCCAAAGTTATTACTTTAAGCTTGTCTTCAAATTTTTTATTTCCAGAATTCATATCAGGGTGAAATTTTTTGACAAGCTTTTTAAATTTTTCTTGAACTTTTTCCCACTTTAATCCAACACTAATCCCTAATATATTAAAGGCTTTTAAATCGTTGTTATTGAATTTAAATTTATTCATATTATTAAAGTCATTATTAAATTTAAATTTATCCATCTCATCTTTTAAAGCATTACTCCAAAGAACTTTGAAGAAATTATCAGATGAACTAAAACTTTGTGTTGGTTTGTGCCAAGTCATGTCAGACCTTAAAAAATCAATTATTTGTTGATCAGTCATACCTTTAAAATAATTCCAACTTTTATTAAATTCTTTAACATGGTTTAAACATAGTAATCTATAATCTTTGCTATTATCTCTTTCTTTAGGTGCTTTAAAAAGACCTTCCTCCAAGCAATTATTCCAATCGCAAATATTTTTCATGATGTATAATACTTTATAAAATGAACATTAATCAACTAATTGAAACTATAGAAAAAAAAATTTTGTCGCAGGATTGTATTTCAAAAGTTTATATAGAGGACAAATCATTCTTACATAAAAATCACAAATCTAACGAAGATGGAAAATTTCATATTGTTATTTCAATTGAGTCTGATGAGTTAAAGAATAAAAGCAAGTTATATTCAACAAGGTTTATTTACAAAATTTTAGATGATGAATTAAAAAAATATATTCATTCGTTGCAAATCAAATTAATTTAAACTACTAGATAAATATTTTTTTAAATTTGTAGGATTAATCTGAAAGTCAATTATTATTTTTCCAAAATCTTTCACTAAAATTAAGTTAATATTATTTGAATTATTTTTCTTATCACTTCTCATATAATTCATGATTTTAGACACATGTCTTTTTTTAAATAATTTTTCAATTTTTGGTTTTATCCCTATTCTATTAATATGATTTAAAATAATATTAAATTTTTGTTTTGTTAGAATTTTTCTTTTAAAACTGAATTCAACTGCATTTTTAATTCCTAAAATTACAGCTTCTCCATGATTTAATTTTTTAGAAAAACCTAAAGTAGACTCATAAGCATGAGCAAAGGTATGACCTAAATTTAATACCTTTCTGTAGTTCTTCTCTTTCTCATCTTTTTCTACAACTCTTTTTTTTAAATTACAGCTTTTAATTATGGATCTTTCAATGAAAGGTGATTTTAATTTTAAAATTTTTTTTAAGTTTTTGTCTAAATAGAGAAAATTATTAAAATTATCTATAATACTACTTTTTAATATTTCAGCATATCCACAAATAATTTCTCTTTCCGGTAAAGAAGCTAAAATATTCATGTCAGAAACAACTAAATCAGGTTGATAAAAACTTCCAATCAAATTTTTTCCAAATTTATTATTTACACCTGTTTTGCCTCCTATGGATGAATCCACTTGAGCCAGTAAAGTCGTTGGAATATTCACAAATTTCATGCCTCTTTTGAATGTACTAGATGCAAACCCAACTATATCCCCAATAATTCCTCCACCAAAAGAAATAACGCAATCTTCTCTATTAAATCTATTTTCAAACAAAACTTTATGAATTTTTTCAATTGTTCGGTAATTCTTATTTTTTTCTGATGCTGCAATTTCTATTTTAACAAGTTTATTTGTTTTTAACTTTTTGTATAAGAGCCTTTTAAACTTGTGAGGAATATTTTTATCTGTAACGATTAAACATTTATCAAATTTTAGACTGTTAGCTTTTAAAATTTTATCAATTTTAACAATTAAATCTCTTCCAATTACTATTGAGTAGTTCTTATTGCTTGTTTTAATTGAAATTTTATTTGTATTCATAAATTTCTAATATCTTATTTATAATTTCAACTTTGTCTAATTTATCACAATTAATCCTGTAATTAGATAAACTATAAAATTTTGATCTTTCTTTTATCAAATTATTAATTTGACCCTTAGTAAGATTAATTGCCAATGGTCTTTTCTTACTTTTATATATCCTTTTTATTATTGTTTCATTTTTCCAATCTAGCCAAAAAGATAAACAATTTTTCTTACACATTTTTCTGATTGAGGTATTTATAAAACCGCCTCCACCTAAAGATATTATAGAATTTTCTGAATTTAGAAATTTTAAAGATATTTTTTCTTCAATTTTACGAAAATAATTCTCTCCATATTTAGTAAAAATTTCTGATATTTTAGAATCCTCAATTTCTTCAATTTTTTGATCAATATCAATAAATTTTAGATTTAATTTTTTTGACAAAATTTTACCAATTGATGATTTTCCAGATCCCATCATTCCAATTAATACAATATTTTTATTTGATTTCATGAGTTTCTATATTGAAAAAACACAAATATGTCTTATTTTGAAATTAATAAATTATATGCAATTTACAAAAAATACAAGTAAAGACAAAATTTTTAGCTTAAAGACAATTTTTAAAATTGTAATAGCCAGTTTTATAATTGTATTTGGCATTATTGTGATTAACCAGATTAATTTGCCTGCTCCAGACAAACAAATTGAAAAAATTTTACCAAATGAAAATTTCAAAACAATTAAGTAAGATTTTAATTTCTGCTTCTTTTTTTTTGTTTGTTCTATCTGCTCAGGCTCAAGAGGTTAAAGAGATTTGGTCAGAAATAGAAAAAAAAGAGATTAACAATACTCAATCAACAAATAATGTAGGAACATCTAACAATACAGATCAGCTTGAAGGTGTCAAAGTAAAACTCTCTGATGAGAATATTGTAGTAGATCAAAATTTAGACAATTCTAATATTTTGTTGGCTGGATTATTCGACCCTGATGACAACGATCTAAATCTTAATATGTGGTCAAAAACAGATGGAATAAAAATAAAAAAGTTACTGGAACAAATACAGTCTAAAAATTTATCAAGTTTCTCTGAAAGATTAATGGACGTAGCATTATTAACAAACTCTTATATTCCAAATCAAAACTTTTCATTACATGAATTTGAAAATTTCACACTTGATCATCTTATTAAAAAAAAAGATTTTGATTTAGTTGAGGAATTTATTCAAAAAAATTCATCAATAAAAGATAAAGAAAGACTTATAAAACACGTAGCTGATTATTACTTGTCATTAAACAAAATAGAAAATTCATGCTCTGCTGTTGATAGTTTAAGTTTAATAACCGATGAATACTTAACATATTTCAAAATTTATTGCTTAATAACTCAGAATAAAAAAAATGAGGCTCAGTTGTTGTTTGATCTTAACTCTGAGCTAGATTCTTTGAATGAGTTTTTTGTTAAAAAGTTTGAAGTATTAATGGGATATGAAGACAATAATTTTATATTGTCTGATGAAAATGTTCTTTATTTTCACTTGTCTCACAAAACAGACAAGAAATTTTTATACTATCCATCTATAGAATCTGATGAATTTATTTGGAAATATTTATCTAACTGGAATTTACTTAAAAATTTAAAAGATTTTAATCTTAGTGATATTGATCAAGTAAAGTTTTTAGAGAAAGCAACCAGTGAAGGTATTTTTGATGAAAAAGATCTATTGAATTTGTACAAAAAATTCCAATTTGAGATTGATGACCTTATTCATTATGAAGATGCAGTAAAAAATTTACCTGATTATGAAGGAAGAGCTTTGATGTATCAAAGGTTTTTACTAACAGATAATCTAGAAAATAAACTTTCATTATTATCAAAATTAAATAATTCCTTCGAGAACTCAAATTTTAAAAAATCATTTGATGATGAATTATCTAAGTTGTTAAATAAAATGGATAAAAAAAAAATTCCTTTAAAGTTTTCTGACTTCTACCAAACCAATTTAATTACTGAAGAAAACAGAAAAAATAAAATTAAGTTTAATAATGAAGTTTTTCATCAATCAAAAGTATTGAATTATTTTTTGAATAAGCAAAGCTTGCCTAAAACACAAAAATTAACTGACAATTTGTTATCAAAGATGAAAAAAGACAAGAATTACTCTTTTAACTTTAAAGATGTTGTATTATTACAATCATTAAGAGCTGATGGGATTCAAATAGATCAAATTGAAGAACTCTCTCAATATAAATCTGAATTAAATTCTGAAATTGACAAAATGATAGAGAATAATGAGTCAGGCATGATACTGTTAAAATTAGTTGAAATTATTGGTGAAAAAGAATTGAATGAATTAAATAGTGAGTCACTAAATTTTGTAATTGAAATTATGAATAGAACAAAATTAATTAGCTTGAGAAACGAACTATTATTGGAAATTCTCCCATTAAAAGTTTAAAATACCTCAATCAATCATGACAATAAAAACAATTTTAACTGAACCCAACGAGATTTTAAGACAAGTCTCAAAACCAGTACAAACAGTGGGAAATAAAGAAAGAAAGTTAATGGATGATATGTTGGAAACAATGTATGCAGCTAATGGTATTGGTTTAGCAGCAATTCAAATTGGTATTCCAAAAAGAATTATAGTGATGGATATTTCAAAAGATGGAAAGAAAAATCCAATGTATTTTGTAAATCCTATAATTAAAAACAAGGATAAGGAAAAAACAACATATGAAGAGGGATGTTTATCTGTCCCTGATTATTTTGCGGAAGTTGACAGACCTAAATATTGTGAGGTTGAATATTTAGATTATAATGGGGAAAATAAAACTTTAGAAGCAAATGGGCTCCTTGCAACCTGTATACAACATGAAATGGATCATCTTGAAGGAATTCTATTCATAGATTATTTATCAAAATTAAAAAAAACAATGATTGTTAAAAAATTATCAAAAAGAAAAAATCCTCCTGATAGAATTATTGTTTAATGAGCAAAAAAATTGCTTTCATGGGTACTCCCACTATTTCTGGGCAAATACTCAAATCATTGTATCAAAATGGTTTTGATATTGAGGTTGTTTATACTCAACCACCCGTAGGATCAAATAGAGGGCACAGATTAAATAAGTCACCCGTTCATATAATGGCTGAAATATTAAATATTCCTGTTAGAACTCCAATTGCATTAGATAATGCTGAAGAAAAAAACTTTCTTAATAAACAAAATATAAGTTTGGGTATCGTTGTTGCTTACGGGCAAATTCTTAAAAAAAACATTTTAGAAATTCCAAAATATGGATGGATAAATATTCATTATTCACTTTTACCAAAATTACGAGGCGCGGCTCCCATTCAAAGAGCAATTATGGATAATGAAACGTCAACAGGTATTTCTATAATGAAAATTAATGAGGGTTTAGACTCCGGTCCCGTTTGTAATCAATATTCCATAAATATTTTAGAAAATGAAAATAGTGAGGATTTATCTCAAAGATTAAGTAATTTAGCATCTGAAAAAATACTACAAAATATTGATGATATTTTTGATAACAAAGCACATTTTAAAGAACAAGATCATAGCAAATCTACATATGCAAAAAAAATTAAAAAAGAAGAAGGAAAAATAAATTGGGAGGACAGTAATTTAAAAATCATAGGAAAAATTAATGGTCTATATCCTAATCCAGGAGGTTGGTTTGAATTTAAAGGGGAAAGATACAAGATACTAAAAGCAGAAAAATCAATTTTAAGTGGAAAATCAGGATATGTCTTATCAGATAATTTTGAAATTGGCTGTGGTGAAAATTCAATAAAAATCATTGAGATACAAAGGCAAGGTAAAACAGTTCAAAAAACTAAGGAATTTCTGCGTGGTAGCCAAATTACTAAAGGCACTGATTTGAATTAAACATGTTCAGATATCAAATTCTAATCGAATATGTTGGATCCTCTTTCATAGGTTGGCAGGTACAAACAAAAGGCAAAACTATACAAGGATTAACTCAAAAAAAAATTTCATATCTTTTAAATGAAAAAATTACACTTATTGGCTCGGGAAGGACAGATACAGGTGTACATGCAATTGAGCAATCTGCACATTTTGATGTCACTGAAAAAATTCAAAATTTAAATCAATTTTTAAAATCAATTAATTTTTTTTTAAATAAATACGAAATAGCCATTTTAAAAATAAAAAGAAAAAATATGAAATTTCATGCACGTTTTTCTGCAAAAGAAAGAGTTTATAAATATGTTATTTTTAATCAATTAAGTAAACCGATCCTTCAAAATAAGCGAGGTTGGTTTGTTATTAAAAACCTCGAATTAGAGAAAATGAAAAAAGCAGCAAAAAAATTAATTGGATCTCATGATTTTTCAACTTTTAGAGCATCTGGATGTAATGCAAAGAGCCCAATAAGATCAATTAAATCTGTTAAAATTAAAAAGACAAAAAACAAAATTGAACTAGAGTTTAGATCTCAATCATTTTTAAAACAACAAGTTAGATCTATGGTTGGTTGTTTAAAATATGTTGGTGAAAAAAAGTGGACATTAAAAAAATTTATAAGTGTAATTAAATCAAAAAATAGAAATTTATGTGCACCACCAGCACCAGCAGAAGGATTATTTTTGAAAAAAGTTTTATACTAATTTTTCTTATTACCCATTGAGAATTTTTTATTAATTCTCCATCTTGATTCTGCTCTTACAATATAGCCACAACAATTATTTGACTTACATTTACAAGGAAATTGTTTATAATCTTTGTCATAACCAAATCCATAGTCACAAGTTAATTCCTCACCTTTTTTAATATCTTTTATAGCCTTAACCCAAATTTTAAGCCCCTTACCATCGTAATCACAATTATTTTCACATGAGTGATTTATTAGACCAGCTGTATTCCATGGGAAATCCCCATCGAGATCATATCTTTTATTTACTGTAAATAAATATATTGGCTTACTATTATCGTATTTGTCAGAATTCTCAGTTTGTTTTTTGGTAATTAATTTACCAATGTAATCTATTATTTTCTCACCTTCTTTTATATCTCTTGTGGCGTAGAGACCTTTACCTTTTTTATCAATATCAGACTTTTTAATCTTATATGGTTTCATATGTTTGTGTTTAGTGCTTAAAAAAATATTATCAATTAAATTCTAACAACGCATCAACATGTCTTTGAGTACTATTTTGTAAGGCTTTAAGATCATAACCACCTTCAAGAATTGAAACGACCCTACCATTACAAAAAGATTTAGAATATTCTAAAGTCCTTTTGGTAATTTTATAAAAATCCTCAGTACATAATTTCATTTGTGCTAACGGATCGTCAATATGTGCATCAAAACCCGCAGAAAATAACAAAAATTCAGGTTTGAATTGTTTTATTTTAGTTAAAACATTTTCATATGCATTTAAATATACTTCAGATGTTGTTCCAGCTTCTAGTGGAATATTTAATACATTATTAAATTTTCCATTTTCTTTATTTGAACCTGAGCCGGGGTAATAAGGGTATTGGTGAGTAGAAACATATAATACCTTTTCATTATCATAAAAAATATCTTGAGTTCCATTACCATGGTGAACATCAAAATCAATTATTGCAATTTTTTTGTATTTATACTTTTCAATTAAGTAATTAGCACCAACTGCTACATTATTATAGATACAAAATCCCATAGCTTTTTCTTTTTCTGCATGATGACCTGGAGGTCTTACAGCACAAAAAGCATTCTTAAATTCTTTGTTTTGTACTCCATCTATTGCTGTAATAATTGAACCTACTGCATCTTTAGTAGCATCTTTACTACCAGGGGAAACAATTGTGTCACCATCTAAAAATACTAAACCCTTTTTTGGAAAAGACTGTTTAACATGATTAATATATTCTATTGAATGGGTTTTATTTAAAAAAAATTCGTCAAATTTATTTGGTTTTTTCCATATAAGATTTTTGTTATCTATTTTTTTAAAGTTATCAATTATAGCAGTAACTCTATCAATTTTTTCTGGATGGCCATTCCCAGTATTATGGTTTTTATAAGTATCTGAAGTGATTAGACCAGTCTTCACTTAAAATAATTTTTTAAAACTTTTGAATATATTAAACTCAATTTTTTTAAATCAGTTAGTGAGACAGCCTCATCAACTTTATGCATAGTTTTTCCTACTAAGCCAAATTCTAAACAAGGAGCTATTTCCCTAATAAACCTTGCATCAGATGTGCCTCCAGTAGTTGAAAGTTTAGGCTTTATTTTAGTAACTTTTTTAATAATACTTTGTATCATAAATGTTGTACTATTAGGCTTTGTAAGAAAAGCTTCACCTGAAACACTGTAATCAATTTTATATTTAGATTTAGTTTTATTACATACTTTTTTTAAAATTTTATTAATTTTTTTTTTAATTGAATTTGAAGTATGCATATTATTAAATCTTATATTAAATGAAGCATATGCAAGACCTGGAATTACATTGTCTGCAGTATTATTTATATTAATTTTCGTAATTTCAAGATTTGTTGGTTGAAAATCCTTCGTGCCCTTGTCAAATCGTATATCTTTTAGTTCTTTAAGTACTCCAACTAGAGCAGTAGAAGGGTTATTTGCTCTATGAGGATATGCTACATGCCCTTGAACTCCTGTAATTGTTAATCGACCGTTCATACTTCCTCTTCGACCAATTTTAATCATTTCACCTAATTTATTGGGATTAGTTGGCTCTCCAACTAAGCAAAAATCTATTTTCTCTCGTTTCTTTTTTAAATAATCTACAACTTTCTTGGTTCCATTAATGGCAACACCTTCCTCATCTCCAGTAATTAAAAGACTTATCGATCCATTAAAACCTCTATTTTTTTCAACAAAAACGCTTATAGCAGACACAAATGCAGCTATAGAGCTTTTCATATCATTTGCACCCCTTCCAATTAAATGTCCTTTCTTAATTGTTGGTTTAAATGGATTTACTGTCCAATCTCTTAAATTTCCAGCTGGAACAACATCAAGATGTCCTGCATAACAAAAATTAGGACTTTTAGTTCCTAATCTTGCATATAGATTTTTAACTGGAGCAATTCCTTTTTCTTTGAACTCAAGAATTTTAGTTTTAAAGCCGAGTTTTTTCAATTTTTTTTCTAAAAATTTCATTATTCCAGCATCTATAGGAGTTACAGTTGGAAATCTAATTAGCTCTTTAGCTAATTGAAGTTCATTTATAATTTTCATCGAAACTATTCTCTCAGGAGATCGTTAATAGAAGTTTTAGATCTTGTCTTCTCATCTACTTGCTTAATTATTACAGCACAATATAGTGAGGGTGCAGTTGGGTTATTTTTGTCAGGAAGTGAACCTGGTACTACAACTGAATAAGGAGGAATTTTTCCATAAGTAATTTCTCCAGTTTTTCTATTAACAATTTTTGTAGATTGTCCTATGTACATGCCCATGCTCAGTACAGATCCTTCTCCTACAATTACACCTTCTACAACTTCAGACATTGCACCTAAAAAAACATTATCCTCAATAATAGTTGGCAGAGCTTGCGCGGGTTCTAAAACTCCACCTACACCTGAACCTGCTGATATATGGCAATTTTTTCCAATTTGGCTACAGCTTCCTGCTCTTGCAAATGTATCAATCATTGTTCCTTCATCTATGTATGCCCCAATGTTAACGTAGCACGGCATTAAAACTGCGTTCTTTCCAACAAAACTTCCTTTTCTTACTGGAGAGTTAGGCACCATTCTAAAACCCGCTTTCTCATGATCTTCTTTTGTCCATCCTGCAGTCTTACCTTTTAGTAGATGAGCTTTATCATACCAACTACTATATGGACCGTTCAAATTCTCCATTGGATATAATCTAAAACTTAACATGATTGCTTTTTTCAAATGTTGATGAGTTATCCATTCACCATTTATTTTTTCAGCAACTCGCGACTTTCCACTATCTAAGTCATCAATAACTTGATTTATTGTATCTTTTAAAGACTGATCTGAAGAAGGATTTATTTGATCCCTTTTTTCCCAAGCTTCATTTATTAAATTTTCTATACTCATAATTTATGAGTTTTTTAATATCCTTATTTCTTTTAAAAATAAAGAGAGATTTTCTATTTTATAGTCAATATAGTCTTTATCAGATTCTTTTTTACCCCAATATTCATTATTGATTAGCCAAACTGTCGTAGCTCCTCTTTCTTTCCCAATTGACAAGTTTTTTGCAATATCTTCAATATAAATTGTTTCTTCTGGGTCAATATCAAATTTTTTTACCATCAGATCGAATGCTTTCGCTGCAGGTTTTGGGTTATATTCCGCATCAACTATATCAAATACGTCTTCAAATAGATCATCAATCCCTAA
>CACICY010000004.1 GCA_902585265.1 uncultured Pelagibacteraceae bacterium | reverse complement strand
CCCCATTTTAATCCGCTAACAAAATAATCTCCCTTTTTCAGAGTACCTGTTGTTACAACAATATTTGCGATTGGTCCTCGCCCAATATCTATTTTTGATTCTAAAACTATACCCTTAGCATTTGTTTCAAAATCAGTTTTTAAATCTAATAATTCTGCTTGTAACAAAACAGACTCAACTAACTTATCTAAATTATTTTTAGTTTTTGTTGAAATTTCTACCATTAAAGTATCACCTGATAAATCTTCAGCAATTAACTCATACTCTAAAAGTTGATTTTTTATTTTCTTTGGGTCTGCCTCGGGTAGATCACATTTATTTATAGCAACAACTATTGGTACATTTGCTGCTTTAGCATGTTTAATTGACTCTATAGTTTGTGGTTTAACGCCATCATCTGCTGCTACAACTAAAATCACAATATCTGTTAGTTTAGAGCCTCTAGCTCTCATTTCTGTAAATGCTGCATGTCCTGGAGTATCAATAAATGTGATTTTGTTATTTTGGTGATTAATCTGATAAGCTCCAATATGTTGAGTTATGCCTCCAAATTCTCCCGAAACTACATTAGCTTTTCTTAAAACATCTAAAACAGAGGTTTTACCATGATCAACATGCCCCATTACTGTAACTATTGGAGCTCTATTTTTTAAATTTTCTGATTTAACCTCTTTTATTTTTTCAATTATATCTTCAGCTTTTGTTTCACGTATAGGATTGTGACCAAATTCATTTACTAAGTATTCTGCTGTATCAGCATCTATAGTATTATTTATTGTAACTGTAACTCCCATACCAAGTAAATGTTTAATAATGCTACTTGATTGTTCAGCCATTCTATTTGCCAGCTCTTTGATTGTTATTACTTCTGGAAGATTGATATCTCTTTTAACTTGAGCGAAGTTATCTTTATTTTCTTGTTGATTTAAACTTCTATTTTCTTTTTGTTTTGCTCTTTTAAGTGAAGCTAAACTTCTAGATTTGGTCTCTGCATGATCATCACTTAAAGCCCTGGAGATAGTTAATTTTAATTCTCTTCTTTTACCAGTAGACTTATTTAACCTACTATCTTTTTGTATTGGCTCACCCTTTAATCTCCTTGTAGCCCTTTGTTCTGCCAATTTTCTTTTTTCAAAATCTGAGGCTGGAGCAGAAGGTCTAACAAAATTGTTTGGTTTGGAGTAATTATTATTGGTTGGTTTTAAATTGGTAGCATTTTGTCTTGAAAATTGAGACTTTCCAGAAAACTTCGAATTTTTTTTCTCTATAACAACAGTATTTTTAGATTGTGATTTAGCTTGTTCTATACTATTTAAAGTTTTTTTTGAACTTCCTGAAATTGATAACTTTAATTTTTTTTTTTCCATATTTCATCTCTCAATCTTTATAAACTTTATCTCTTGCAGACATTATTAAATTATCTGCCTCTAATTTTGATAAAGCGAAATCTTCTAAATATCCCTTAATTTTAACTCTTTCACCCTTAACAACATCATATGTGCCTGTTAGCTCATCTGAAGCTAGATCTGCTAAATCTGTAAGTCTTAAAATTTTTTGTTCACCAAGAGTTACCAGCATTCCTGGAGTAAGTCCTTCATGATTTATTAAATCATTCTCTAAACCAAGATCTTTTATTCTATTTGATATTTCAGCTTGATCTTTTTCGTAAAATTCTTTTGCTCTTTCAATAAGTTCTTTTGCTGTATCCTCCTCTATACCTTCGATTTTTATTATAGCATCAACTGAACTATCTTTTATATCATCAATTGTTGAAAATCCTTCTGCCACTAAAAGTTGGCCTAGAGTCTCATCTAGTTCAAGATTTTTGACAATATTATCAGTTTTTTCTTTAAATTCTAATTGTCTTCTTTCAGAGTCTTCTTGCTCTGTCATTATATTAATCTCGTAGTTTAATAATTTTGTTGCCAGTCTTACATTCTGACCTCTTCTTCCAATAGCTTTACTTAAATTTTCCTCTGTTAAAATTACATCTAATTTTTTTGATTCGTTATCTACATTTACTCTTTGAACTTCAGCTGGAGACAGAGCATTTGAGACAACTACTGCAGGGTCTTCAGACCAATTAACAATATCAATTTTTTCTCCTTGGAGTTCATTTACTACAGCTTGAACTCTACTACCTCTCATACCAACGCATGCTCCTACAGGATCTAATGATGTATCTATTGCCTTTACACAAATTTTTGCCCTACTACCAGGATCTCTAGCCGATGATTTAATTTCAATTAAACCATCATATATTTCAGGAACTTCCTGAATAAATAGTTTATCCATAAATTTAGCATGAGCTCTTGATAAGAAAATTTGTTGACCTCTTGGTTCTCTTCTAACATCCAGACAATAAGCTTTAACCCTATCACCAGCTTTAATATTTTCTCTTGGTATCATCTCATTTTTTTGAATAATTGCTTCTGTTCTTCCTAAATCAACTATTACATTCCCGAACTCAAGTCTTTTTACTATACCACTTAAAATAGTGTCTTTTTTATCCACAAAATCATTATACTGCCTTTCTCTTTCAGCTTCTCTTACATTAAAACTAATTACTTGTTTTGCAGTTTGTGCTGCTATTCTACCAAAATCAAATGATGGAAGTGGTTGAAGAACCTCATCTCCAACTTGTTTATCTTTATTAGACTGATTTAATTTTATTGCATTATCAAGAGTTATTTCAACATTTGAGTTTTCAGGCTTATCAACTATTAATAATTTTCTAAAAATTCCTATATCACCATTATCTCTATTGATTTCTACTTTGATTTCGTTGTCTGCCCCAAATTTAGATTTAGCTGCTTTTGCTATACCAGTCTCCATCGACTCTATAATTAATTCTTTGTCGATTGATTTTTCTAAAGCTACAGCTTCGGCAATTCTCAACAGCTCTAATTTATCTGCTCTTCTATTTAACATATTTTTTTTTTAACATATTCTTGTCAGCCAAAAAAAAATGGGCCTAAGCCCATTTTTGAAATTTCAACAATGTGGATGAAATATAGTTATTTTTAATATGTTTTCAACAATATTTACTTAGCAAAAACCTCTGATTTATCAGTTTTTTCCCAAGAAAACGATCCATCACCTTCAGGTATCCTTCCGAAATGACCATAAGCTGAGGTTTTTTCATATATTGGTTTATTCAGACCAAGCATTTCTCTAATGCCTCTTGGACTTAAATCAAAATTTTCTTTTATAAGTTTTTCAACGTGCATATTTTTTTCTTCGTCATTATCAAATAAGTCTACATAAATTGATAAAGGTTTGGATACCCCAATTGCATAAGCTAATTGGATTAAGCATTTATCTGCAATTTTTGACGCAACAACGTTTTTAGCTAAGTATCTAGATGCATATGCAGCAGATCTATCTACCTTTGTAGGGTCTTTACCTGAAAATGCACCTCCACCATGAGGCGCAGCTCCACCATATGTATCCACAATTATTTTTCTTCCAGTTAAACCACTGTCTCCATCTGGCCCTCCGATCACAAAGTTTCCAGTAGGATTAATATAGATTTCTTTTTCATCAAGACTTCCCAATAAATTTTTAGGTATAGATCTATCTATATAAGGCATACAGAGTTCTTTAACTTGAGCCAAGTTAACATCTTTAGAATGTTGTGTAGAGATAACAACAGAAGTTACAGCAGATGGCATACCATCTTTGTATTCAATAGTAATTTGACTTTTTGAATCTGGCTCTATTCCACTTAACTTTCCTGATTTTCTATCTTCAGCCATCAATCTAAGAATTTTATGAGAGTAATGAATTGGAGCTGGCATTAATACATCTGTTTCGTTACAAGCATAACCAAACATAATTCCCTGATCTCCAGCACCTTCATCTTTATTTCCAGCAGAATCTACTCCCATTGCAATATCAGCTGATTGAGAGTGTAAATGAGTTTCAATTTTAGTTTGTTCTCTCCAAGAAAAACCATCTTGGTCATACCCTATATCTTTTATACAATCTCTAACCTTCGAGATTAATTCATCATTTTTGAGTTCTGGACCTCTTACTTCACCTGCTAATACAACTTTATTTGTTGTTGTTAAAGTTTCACACGCAACTCTTGCTTGAGGTTCGGATGCTAAAAAGCTATCCACAACCATATCTGAAATTCTGTCACAAACTTTATCTGGGTGTCCCTCTGACACTGATTCACTTGTAAATAAAAAGTTTTTCTTCATTAATTCCCCCGTATTTTAAAAAAAAAAATTAAACTAATATAAATAGATAGAAAATAAAAGAAGATCTTATTGCCTTGAGAACTAAAGTTTGTTTTATCAGACTTTTTAAAAGAATTTAGTTCAATAAATCCCTTATCAGTTGTTAAAATCTTTTCAACAACCTGACCTTTTGCATTTATATAAGTTGAAATTCCATTATTTGAGGAACGAATGACAGATTTGCCTTCCTCAATTGACCTAAAAATTGAGTGAGAGAAATGCTGATATGGTCCAATAGAATTTCCAAACCATCCATCCTCAGATATATTTAATATAAATTCATAATTTTTTTTATTTTTATTAATTTTGCCAGAGAAAATAACTTCATAACAGATTAGTGGAATAAAATTAATATCATTCAAGCGAATGGGGTCTCTTCGATCATCAGCAGAAAAGGACTGGTAACCTTGAGTAATTTTTTTAAACCCTAGTTTTAGCAATATTGTTTCTAATGGCAAATATTCTCCAAAAGGTACTAATTTATTTTTATAATATTTTTCTAAAATATTAAGATTGTTATCAAGAACTAAAAGAGAATTATAAATATTTTGGTCTTCGTAAATATTCATACCTAAAATAATTTTATGTTTTTTTGAGAAATTATTTAAAAAAAGAGTTTTAAATTTTTTGAGATCTTCAAAATAAATACTTGATAAAATTCCTTCTGGTAAAATAAAAACTGTTTCTTTTGATACATCAGGTTCAGATATATTAATCAACTCTGAGATAAATTGACTTGGATTTTCATTTTGAAAATATCTACTAATATTTATTTTTGGGGAAATAATTTTTATTGTAAAACCTAAATCTATTTTTGGTTTTAAATCATATTTTCTCAGATTCGATTTACCCCAAAAATAATTAGAAAAAATAACTAACAGAGAAATAATAAATATAATTCCTTTTATATTTTTTTTTAATCTAAAAAATAAACAAATCGGTAACAAAAATAATAAAATAATTAGTGAGTTGAAAGCATAAGTTCCAGTTATAGATAGTAATTGGATGAATTCTAAATAATCAGTAAAACTGAATGCAATTAAATTCCATGGAAACCCACCAAATATAAAACTTCGAATATATTCAAATACAGATAAAGAAGTTGCCAATATTAAAATGGATAAAAAATTTTTTTTTGGTTTAAAAAGTGAGAAAGCTAAAGTTGAAAAACCATAGAACAATCCTAAAAATAATGGTATTAAAATCAATGCAAACGGTATTAAAGGTTTAAATATGTCCTGAAAAGTTAATGAATTTGTTATCCAATATAAATTTGAAATAAAATAACCAAAGCCAAATATCCATCCAAGATTAAAAGAGATAATTTTATCTTTTGAATAAAATAAAAGAACCCACAAAAGAACTGGATACGAAAAAAAATTTACATAAAACAAATTGTATGGTGGAAGCCCAAAAGAAGATAATAAACCTATTAAAAATATGAAAATGTATAATAATATTTTATTTTTATATAATAAAGTCAATTTACTTTATGAAAATATCTCAAAATTGATTTTTCTTTTTTAAACATTTTTTTAAACTCATTTAATTTCTTATGGTCGTAGCCAATCAAATGTAAATACCCATGAATCCATACTTTATCAAATTCTAAGGAAAAATTTGTTTTTTTTGATCTTTCTTTTATTATTTCATAACTGATTGCTATATCTCCTACATATAATATTTTTTTATTGTTAATTTTAATTGGAAAAGACAAAACGTCTGTGGTTTTGTTTTTCTTTCTAAATTGATAATTTAAATTTTTCATCTCTTTATCATTAGTAAGAAGTATCGAGAATTCATGTTTTTTACTTTTAAATGAAGATGCCTTAGATAATATTTTAAGTCTTTTTCTTAAATAATCATCTGGTTTTTTCAATATTCTTTTCCAGTTTGAATTACCCAATATAACATTGGCCTTTATCATACCTCAGAGCTTTGATCTGAATAAGCCTTTACAATTTTAGATACTAGTGGATGTCTAACCACATCTCTGTGATCAAAATCAACTACCGAGATTTCTTTTAAGTGGCCAAGTAATTTTTTTGATCTATGTAGACCTGAAAGTGATTTATTTGGTAAATCTATTTGTGAAGGATCACCATTGATTACTATTTTAGAATTCTCTCCTATTCTAGTTAAAAACATTTTAATCTGTGTGTCAGTGGCATTTTGTGCTTCATCCAAAATGGCAAATGAATTTTTTAAAGTTCTTCCCCTCATAAAAGCTAGAGGAGCTATTTCTATATCTCCAACTTCAATTTTTTTTTGTATCTTTTCAAAGTCTAATAAGTCATACAAAGAGTCATACAATGGTCTAAGATATGGATCTACCTTCTCTCTCATATCACCTGGTAAAAATCCAAGTCTTTCACCAGCTTCAACTGCGGGTCTAGATAAAATTATTTTTTCAATTTTTTTGTCCAATAACATAGTAAGTGCTACAGCAACTGCTAGAAAAGTTTTACCAGTTCCAGCTGGCCCTGCTGAAATAATAATATCTGATTTTTTTAAAGCTCTAACGTAATCTTTCTGTTTTTCAGACCTTGGAATTACAGACTTTTTTGGAGTTTTAATTATATATTCTACTTTTTTTTCAAAATTATTTTTTTCATCAATCATAAATTTATTTATAGAAGAAATTATATCTTTTTTTTCAATTGATTCATTATTTAAAAATTGTTCAGTTAAAAATTGAATAGCATTTTTAACTATATTATTTTTTTCTGGATCACTTTTTACTAGTATGGAGTTACCTCTAGAATACAAACTAGTGTTCGTTAATTTTTCTAATTCTTTTAAATTATTATTAAACTCTCCTGCAACACCTAATAACAAATCATTGTTTTGAAATATTATATTTAAAGTATTATTTTCAGAATATACAAATTTTAACTCTGAAATAATATTTTTTTTATTTAAATTGCTCAATTCAGGCTGCTTTCATATTATTATATACTGACCCAAACAAAGTATTCTGGTTACTAGTTTGAATTTTTACTTTTACAATTTTACCAATATTGTTTTCAGTTCCGTCGAAGATTACAGGTGAAATATATTTATTTCTCCCAAAAAATTTATTTTGTTTTTTCATTTTATTTTCCACAAGCACATCAATTATATTATTTCGCATTGATTTATTCATTTCTATTTGATTATTAAATAGCTCCTTTTGGATTAAATTTAGTCTTACTTTAGCAATATTTTCATCAATCATTTTTAATTTTGATGCGATTGTTCCAGGTCTTGGACTAAAGATAAAAGAAAAAGAATTAATAAATTTAATTTTTTTTATTAAGTTATATGTATCTTCAAAATCTTTTTTAGTTTCTCCAGGATAACCAATAATAAAATCACTTGAAAATTCTATCTCTTTGTTTATCTTTTTTAATTTTTCATAAACTTTGATGTAATCATCCACTGTGTGTTTTCTGTTCATCAATTCTAACATTCTATTTGAACCACTTTGAATTGGTAAATGAACAAACGGCATCAATTTTTTACCAGTGGAATAACAATCTATTAAATCATCAGTCATGTCTCTTGGGTGTGAAGTCGTATATCTTATTCTCTTTAATTCTGAATATTTATTTAAATGATTTATTAAATCAGAGATTCTAAATTCTTTAGAGTTTTGTTTATATGAGTAAGCGTTAACATTCTGTCCAAGCAATGTTATTTCTCTTGCTCCATTTTCAATCAGTTGTTCAGCTTCATTAATTATTGTATTAAATGGTCTAGAGTATTCTGGTCCTCTTGTATAGGGGACAACGCAAAAACTACAAAACTTATCACATCCCTCCTGTATAGTTAAAAAAGAAGATATTTTATTATTATTATTTTTAATTTGATCGAAGTATCCAAATTTTGAAATTGTATCAAATTCTGTTTCTTCTTGTTTTACGTTAAAATCGTATTTTTTTAATAAGTCATTTATTTTGTGATAAGCTTGAGGACCTATAATAATATCTATATATGGTTCCCTTTTTAACATTTCTTCGTTTTCTGCCTGAGCCACACATCCAGCTACAACCATAATTGGTTTTTTTTTATTTCTATATAATTTTTTTACTCTTCCAATTTCATGATAGACTTTTTCTTTCGCTTTATCTCTAATGTGACATGTATTTAGAATATAACATTCAGCATTTTCTTGGTCTTCAGTCTTTATAAAGCCTAACTTACTAACATTATCATAAATTCTATTAGAATCGTATTCATTCATTTGACAGCCAAATGTTTTAATAAATATATTTTTTTTTTTCATAAATTAATTTACAAATTGAACTTTTGCATTAAATGATACAGATCTTCTTTCTTCATCTGTTCCAGTAAAGGGGTATACAGTGTGCATTAAATAATTTGGAAATAAGTAAAAATCACCTAGTTCGGGTTTAACTAAAAATGTAGATTTTGAGAATAAATTTGGAGATCCAAATATTAATTGAAGTTTTCCATTTTCATTCGTTTTTTTATTAGGTTGTGATGTATTGCCTAGATGAGAAGGAACCTTAAGATATCCAACACCAGATATGTCTCCAGTATGCCAATGAACAGGATTATAATCGTTTTTAAATTGTCTTACCACCCAAGATTTTATTAATTGAAAATTTTTTATTTCTTTTTTTAAATCTTCTTTGGCCCAACTGGAAACATTAGAAGCTAAAAATTCAGCCCATTTAATTTTTTTCATAAAATCTACCTCCATCAAAAACTCTTGCTGAACTTTTCCAATAAGTTTATCTCCCTCATCTAATTTTTTTATTTTTTGATCATCAAGAATAACTGTATCAATATAATGATTTATTTCTTCAATCATTTCATTTGACATTTTTATTTTTACAATTGATGGACCAAATGGTTTTAATACTTTAAAATTTTCCATTTATTTTTTTTTTATGCCATAAAGCTCGAGTTTATGATCTACTAACTTATAACCATATTTTTCAGCTACTTTTTTTTGTAGTTTTTCTATTTCCTCATCTACAAATTCAATAATTTCACCAGATTTTATATCTATAAGATGATCATGATGACTTTCAACTAATGTTTCATATCTTGCTTTTCCGCCTTTGAAATCATGTTTAGTTAATATGCCAGCTTCCTCAAAAAGCTTAACTGTTCTATAAACTGTTGCAATGCTTATCTTTGAATCTAGCTTAGAAACTCTTTGATATAACTCATCGACATCAGGATGATCAGACTCACCATAAACTTCTTTTGACTCAGACAAAACTTTAGCAATTATTTTTCTTTGATCAGTAAGTTTGACCCCTTTCTGTTGACAAATTTGTTCTATAGTTTCAGTCATAGTTTATTCTAACTTGAATATACAGGTTTTATCAAACTTTTATTTTTATTTAGTTTTATTAAATTTTTATAATTTTTATTAATTAAATCATGTGATTTAAATCCAATTAAAAACGCACTATTTGCCAAACAAATAGCTTTGGCTACAGATAAGGAAATTCTGAGACTGGTAAATTTACCAGGTCCTAAATTGACAAATATTCTATGAATATTACTTATTTTAATTTTTTTTACATTCAAAAATTTCAAAAGTAGTTTCATAAAATTATCAAAGTTTTCTCTACTGTTTATATGTTTGCTAGTATATGATTGTTTATCAGCGATGATCACAAAAACAATTTCTTCATTAGCCGCATCAATTATTAAATTTATCATTATTTTTTTATTTTTTTTAAATGCTTACGCAGATCCTGTAAACAAAAAATATGAACCTAAAGAAAAGGGAATTTTAGCCTTGATGTATCATAGATTTGAAGAAAATAAATATCCTTCTACCAATATAAAAATTGATGTATTTCAAGAACATTTAAATATTATCAGAGAAAATAATTTCTCATTTTTAAATCCGAAAAACTTTGAATTAGAGTTTAATAAAGTAAGTGAAGAAAAAAAAATTTTACTTACTATTGATGATGCATTCTCTTCTTTTTATTTAAATGCATGGCCAATTCTAAAAAAAGACAAGATCCCTTTCATTTTATTTGTTTCGACAGAGGCTGTGGGTAATAAAGGTTATATGAGTTGGGATGAAATTGCAGAAATATCAAAAGAAGATTTTGTTTATATTGGAAATCACTCACATTCACATGAATACTTAGTAAAATATAATTTTGAAAAATTTGAAAAAGATATTCTTAAATCAGTAAAAATATTTGAGAAAAATCTTGGTTATAATTCTAAGTTTTTTTCATACCCATTCGGTGAGTATAGTTTAGAACAAAAAAAATATATTACTGAAAAATTTGACTATGCTTTTGGTCAACATTCAGGAGTTATAGATTTAAATAAAGATAAATATGAGTTACCTAGATTTCCAATAAATGAGAAATATGGAGACCTTGAAAGATTTAAATTTTTAATTAATCTTTTGCCAATTCAATATAAAGTCATAACTCCGGAAGAAAAATTTTTAGAAGATACTAACAATCCACCTAAACTAGTAATAGAATTTTTTAATGATCAACCTAAAATTAATAAAATAAATTGCTTTTCAAATGAAGGTGGTGATTGGAAAAACTCTAAACTAAATTATAAAAAAGATAAAATTGAAGTTATATTTACTGAAAAATTTTTACCAAGAAGAGGGAGAATTAATTGTTCAATGCAAGATAAAGATGGATGGAGATGGTTTGGAACTCAATTTACTTTAAATTAGATTCTTCATTTTTAAACTTGTTGGTAAGATATCTACATCATCAAAATCAGTTAAAGAATTCTGACTAATAATCTTTTTAAGAACTTCTGTATATTCTCTACCTGTTTCGGCATATTTTTCTAAAAAATTAACTAGTTTTAAACTGTCTAACTTTTCATCATTATCTCTTTGAATTGCTCTTTCAATCCTAAATTCTTTATAGCTAGGATGTGTATTTAAATTTCTTTGATAAGCTCTTACAGAAGCTTTCAAAATTTTAAACTTTGCGACTTTGTGTTTTTTATCTTTTTCAACTTCTAAAGGCTTAATACCTTCACCAGACCAAGTCCACTGCCCAAATAATGCATTACCTTCTTGTGCAAATCTCGAACTTCCCCAACCAGTTTCTTTTGCAGCTTGAGCTATTGCTAATGAAACTGGAATTTCATCCATTCTTATTTTAAGTTTTGCTAAATCATTATTTTTAATACCATACTGTTTAAATTTTAGTTCAACCCAAGCTTTATCACGTGATGAGGTATTATTTTTATTTAAAATTTCAAAAAGTTTTTTTCGATCAAATCTTATTTTAAGATTTTCTTCAATAATCAATGGTAGTACAATTTTAATAAATAGTTTTTTTCTTTTTTTGGGACTTTCAATATTTTTTAGTTCTTTAGGAAGCTTTGTTAATTGATTGCCTACATTGACTAATTTAGTTTTTTTAACAGTATCAAGATCATATCCATTATCTCTAAATAGTTCTTCAATTGTTGAGGCGCTCAATCTTTGAGGATCATTATCCTCCTCATCTTTACCAAAAACATCAATGTCTTCGAAAATATTCCATGAAAATCTATCTTTTATAGTATCTTTTATTATTTTATTTTTTTTATTCTGCTTATCTAATATTTCATCAAAACTTTGTTTTGAGGAATTAAGAACAACTTCATTTGATTTAAAATTGTTTTTAATAAAACTAACTGAATTTGGTAAAATTGAGAATACTAAAATTATAGCTAAACTTGTTAACAAGGTTTTAAAAAAATTTAGATTACTATTATCTTGTTTTTTTCCAAAACTTTTTTTTTTCATAACTTTTTTTAATTCTTATAATTGATAGAAATGATATTATACAGCTAAAACTTCTTTAACTTCTGGGATATAATGACAAAGTAGGTTTTGGACACCTTGTTTTAAAGTTAAAGTTGAAGAGGGGCATCCAGAACAACTACCTTTTAACATAACTGTAACTTTTCCATCTTTAAATTCTTTAAATGTTATATCTCCACCATCTCTCGCTACAGCTGGCCTAATTTTAGTTTCTAATATTTTAATAATTTTATTTTCAATTTCACCATAATCATTGCTATCGGTTAATTCTGACTTTTTATTTATAATAAACTCATTACCTTCATCATAAAATTCGTTTAAATGTGAAATAACAATATGCTTTATATTTTCCCATTTTTCACTTTGAATTTTATTAATTGATAGAAAATCCTCACTCAAAAATATTCCTGTTACACCATTAATTGATAAAATATTTTTTAATAAAGGAATTTCTGTTTGGTCCACATTTAAAAATTCGTAAGGGCCATCGCTTGATACCCTTTTACCTGGAAGGAATTTAAGAGAATTTGGGTTTGGAGTTTCCTGGGTTCGAATAAACATACTTCTTATATAGCCATAAATTCTTAAATTTAAAGAATTTAAAATCCTATTATTTTCTTCATTTCTTTTATTTTTTTTCCTGCGATTTCATTAGCCTTATTTGCTCCCTCTGCAAGAACTTTATCTAAATAATTTTGATCATTGATCAATTTTTTTATCTCATCGGAAATTGGGGAAATTTTACTTGATAGAACTTCAGCTAATTGACTTTTTAGATCCGAAAAATTTTTTCCACCAAATTCATCTAAAGTTTTATCTAAAGTTTGATTTAAAACACTAGAATATATTCCAAGTAAATTTTCAGCCTCTGGCCTATCTTTTAATTTGTGCTCTTCATTAGGAAGAGGGAAAGAGTCTGTTTTAGCTTTTTTAATTTTATTTATAATTTGGTCTTTTGTATCGGTTAAATTAATTCTACTAAGATCTGATGGATCTGATTTACTCATTTTTTTTAAACCGTCTTTTAAACTCATTATTCTTGAAAAATCTTTTTTTATTAATGGTTCTGGAACCCTTAAAAAATCTTCACAGTCAAAATCTTTATTAAATTTTTGAGCTATGTCTCTTGTTAATTCTAAATGTTGTTTCTGATCCTCTCCAACAGGGACATGCGTAGCATCATAAAGTAATATATCACTAGCCATTAATATAGGATAAATATACAAACCAACTGAAGCCTTTTCCTTATCCTTTCCAGCTTTTTCTTTAAATTGTGTCATTCTATTTAACCAACCCATTGGAGCCATACAACTCAAAATCCATGAGCCCTCTGCATGTGCATGAACTTTTGATTGATTAAAAATAATACTTTTACTTGAATCAATACCGCTTGCTATAAATGTTGCAGTTGTTTCACGAATATTATTCTTTAATTGATCCTTATCTTGCTTAACAGTAATTGCATGCAAATCTACAACACAAAAAATACATTCATTTTGATTATCATTATTTAAATCTACAAAATTTTTAATAGCTCCGAGATAGTTACCTAAATGAAGATTGCCAGTAGGCTGAACGCCAGAGAATATTTTTTTGGACATTTTTTAATACTTTAAATTAATATCTGAAATTTTAAAGGCTTTTATAATAATAGAAAATCCGATGTATGAAACGAAAGTTAATAAAACAATCAATATAATAAAAATAAATTTATAATTATTTTCATAATCTAAGTAGGTTCCAAGAATATTTATTAAAATATAAAATATAAAAATCGCAATTATGTTTGAGAAAATGATTTTTGTTATTTGCTTAATAAAACTAGAACTAAATTTAAAGTAATTTTTGTTAGTCACATAAACCAATAAAATTAATCCATTAAACCAGGAAGAGATAGTTGTTGCGATTGGTATTATAATAAAACCAATTTGTGGAAAAAAAGTTAAACTAATAATTATATTTAAAATTACTGAAATTAAAGAATACTTAAATGGTGTTTTTGTATCATTTCTTGCAAACAAAAAAGTAGAAAAAATCTTGATTAAAGAAAATGCAGGAAGTCCAAAAGAAAAATAGAAGAGAGCTTTTGCAGAATTACTAACTGTCAACTGATCAAAGGAGCCATAACCAAATAATGCAGATGTTATTTGTTCTGAACCGACCATTAAAGCAAATGATGCTGGCAAACTTAAAAATAAACTTAGCTCTAAAGCTTTATTTTGTAATTCTTTTGTTTTAATAGAGTTATTGCTTTTAATATGTCTACTTAGATTTGGAAGTATTACTGTCCCTATAGCAATACCAGCTATAGCTAAGTTTATCTGATAAATTCTGTCTGCATAATATAAATAGGAAACAGCACTTGCCTGAAAAGATGCAATAATTGTCCCAACTAGGATGTTTATTTGAGTGACACCTGATGAAAATATACTTGGTAAAAGTTTACTAAAAAAATTTTTAACTTTCTCGTTTATTCTAAAATTAAAATTTATGTTTATAACAAAATATTTCTTAACAAATATTAATAAGAAAATAAATTGAATAAGTCCAGCAAGTGTGATGGTATAAGACAAGTAATAAACCAGATTATCATTTAAATTTTCGGCATATAACAAACAAAATATTAATAATATATTTAGAATAATTGGTGCTGCTGCTGCTGCAGCAAATTTATTATGTGAGTTTAATATTGCTGAAAAAAAGGATGCTAAGCAAATGAAAAACAAAAATGGAAAGGTAATTCTAGTTAAATCAATCGCAACGTTTAATTTTTCTGTGTCATTTGTAAATCCTGGTGCAATAATTTTAATAAATGATGGCATAAATATTTCAATTATTAAAATTGTAAAGAACAATCCTAGCATCAATAAATTTAAAATTGTGTTAGCAAATGAATTTGCATTTTTTTTTCCTTTAATAAGCTCTGAAGAATAAGAAGGAACAAAAGCTGCATTAAAGGTTCCTTCTGAAAATAATCTTCTGAAAGTATTTGGAATTCTAAAAGCAACAAAAAAAGCATCTGCTAAAGGGCCTGATCCAAGGTAAATAGCTATAAAAAAATCTCTTAAGTAACCAAGAACTCTACTTAATAATACAAATAGACTAAAGGTGCTTGTTGACTTAATGAGGTTCATAAATCATATTAGTCCTAAATTTACCTTAATAGTATATTTAATTTAGCTAATGAAAAAAAATAAAATTGAACATTATTCAGATAAAGAGGCTCTTGAATTTCATAATTCAAATAAATCTGGCAAGATTGAGATAAATTCGTCAAAACCGATGACATCAAAAAGAGACTTAGCTTTAGCTTATTCTCCAGGAGTAGCAGCGCCAGTTAAAGAAATTTATAAAAACTCTGAGAGAGCATACGATTATACAACCAAGGGAAATTTAGTTGCAGTAATAAGTAATGGATCCGCAATTTTAGGATTGGGAAATTTAGGAGCAATTGCCTCAAAACCTGTAATGGAGGGTAAAGCAGTGTTATTTAAAAGATTTGCAGATATAGACGCAATTGATTTAGAAATTGACAGCAAAGATCCTAAGGAAATAGTTAATAGTATAAAAAACTTTGCTGTTAGTTTTGGAGGAATTAACCTTGAAGATATTGCTGCTCCAGACTGTTTTATAATTGAGGAAAATTTAAAAAAAATACTCGATATTCCAGTATTTCATGATGATCAACATGGAACAGCGATAATTACGTCAGCAGCACTGATTAATTCAATACATATTACAAAAAAAAAAATTTCTAAAATAAAAGTAGTTGTAAATGGTGCAGGTGCATCTGCAATGGCATGCTCAGATCTATTTTTAACATTAGGAGTAATGAAAAATAATTTAACAATGATAGACAGTAAAGGGGTTATTAGCTTTGATAGAAAAGGATTAAATAAATGGAAATTAAAATATGCAAAAAAAACAAAAGATAAAACTCTGAGTGATGCTTTAAAAAATGCAGATGTTTTTTTAGGATTATCGTCAGCCGGTATTCTGAAGAAAGAAATGATAAAAAAAATGGCAAGAAATCCAATTATACTTGCATGTGCTAATCCTGATCCAGAAATTTTACCAGAAGAAGCGTATAAAATTAGAAAAGATGCAATAATAGCAACAGGTAGGTCAGATTATGCAAACCAAGTTAATAATTTAATTGGTTTTCCTTACATATTTAGAGGGGCACTTGATGTTAGAGCAAAAACAATAAATGAGGAAATGAAAATTGCTGCAGCTAATGCAATCGCAAAATTAGCTAGAGAAAGAGTTCCAGATGAAGTTGCAGCAGCAATGGGAGGGGATAGACCTAAATATGGTAAAGATTATATTATTCCTTCTACATTTGATCCAAGATTAATAAGTGTAATTCCAGTAGCAGTAGCAAAAGCTGCAATAAAAAGTGGTGTTGCTAGAAAAAAAATCGAAAATTTTAACCTTTACTCTGAACAATTGAAACAAAGATTAGACCCATCGGTAACTATTCTGCAGGGAATAAATTCTAAAGTTAAAAAAAATCAAAAAACTGTAGTATTCGCTGATGGGGAGGACGAAAATACTTTAAAAGCTGCAATTGCTTTTAAAAATAGCGGTTTAGGAACTCCTATAATTGTTGCAAAAGAAAATGTTGTTAAACAAAGATTAAAAGAAATTGGATATGGAGAAAATTTAGATATTAAAATAATTAATTCTACTGATAAAAAAATGAGAGATAAATATGTAAAATTTCTCTTTAAGAAAATGCATAGAGATCATGGTTTACTTGAGAGGGATTGTGACAGAATGATCAGAAATGATAGAGTTATTTGGTCATCCTGTATGGTTGAATGTGGAGATGCAGATGCAATGGTTACTGGCAATACAAGAAGATATTCCCAATCGTTAGAAAAAATTAAAAAAGTAATTCCTGCTAGAAAAGGTGAAATCATGTTTGGATTAAACATGGTAGTAAGTAAAGGAAAGACTGTATTTATTGGAGACACATCAGTAAATGAATATCCTTCCTCTGAGGAATTGGCTGATATAGCAATTTCATCAGCAAGAGTTGTGAGATTATTTGGATTTGATCCCAAGATAGCATTTTTATCTCATTCAACATTTGGACAACCAATAACTAGTAGAACAAAACATATAAGGGATGCTGTAGAAATATTAAAAAAAAGAAAAGTAGATTTTAAATTTGATGGGGACATGCAACCAGATGTTGCTCTTAATGGAGAATATTCTGATTTATATCCTTTTTCAGAAATAGTTGGAAATGCTAATATTTTAATAATGCCTGGTCAACATAGTGCAGCAATTTCAAATAAAATTATGAAAACATTAGGTGGTGCTAAAGTAATTGGTCCATTATTAATAGGTCTAGCTCAACCAATAGAGATTGCACCATTAAGATCTTCAACCTCGGATATATTAGATTTAGCATCAGTTGCAGCTTACTCAGCTGGGGTAATTAAATATCAAAAAACAAAATAAATATTTGTTATTTTTTAACAACTCTCAAATCGTCAACTAAGAAAATACTTGTAACCACATCCTCAACATCTAAAATTTGTTTAGCTTCATTAATGACTTCATCTCTCTCAGTTTTATTTTGTGCTATTCCATAAACATAAATTTTCTTTTTGTAAGTATCGATATTATAATTAACTGCTTTAATCTTTTTACTTCCGATTAAAGCTGCTCTTAACTGTGATGTTATAAGTAGGTCTTTTGCAGACCTTTTGAAATTAAATTTTTCTTTTATCTGTAAATCATTGTTAACTGATCTCGCACCTTTAATTTCCCACGCTAATTTTGTAATATTTAATTTATCTTCAACAGAATTTACTTTCCCAGTAAGAAATATTCTTCCATCAAGAATTTTTGTTTTTACCGAAATAATATAACGTTTATCTTCAGTTATTAACTTTGCTCTTAAATTTTGTTGCATAATCGAGTCATCTATTTGAGTACCAAGACTTCTTGGATCTAAAGCAATAGATACTCCGGTTCCCAATACTCCAGTAGATGAATAGCCAACACAACCTGTAAAGATTATAAAACTTAATAATATAATAATTTTTTTAATTTTCATTCTTTATCTGAAGACAGTAATTATATATAAGTTTTTTTGAAATTTTTCTATCTTGTGAAATTTTCGTAACGATATCTTTTATAGACATTTTTTTTATTAATTTATTAATTTTTTCTTTATCTGATTCTTCGAGCTCTTTAAAACTTAATTTTTCTTTTTTTATTTCAGAAATAACAATTGTTAATTCTCCTTTTCTTGAAAAATTTAAATTTGACAATTCATTTACTGGAGTTCTAATATATTCTTCATGATATTTTGTAATTTCTCTACAAATTAAAATGTCTCTGTTAATAAAAAATTCTTTTATATCATTAATTCTTTTATCAAGTTTATTTGGAGATATAAAAAATATAATTGAACTCTCTAGTATTGATAAATTTTTAAATAGTTTTTTAATTTGACTTTGCTTTTCTGGAAGAAAACCACAGAAATAAAAATTATCTGAAAATCCACTTATTGATATTGCAGCACTTACAGCAGAAGCACCTGGTATAGGAAAGATTTCTACATTATTTTTAACACACTCCTTTACTAGAATTCTTCCAGGATCAGAAATAGCAGGTGTTCCTGCATCTGAAACAATTGATACTATTTTATTATCTTTAAGAGTTTCTATAACTTTTTCTAAATTTTTATTTTCATTGAACTTATGATTTGAGATAAGTTTATTATTAATTTCAAATTTCTGGAGTATTTTTTTTGTAACTCTAGTATCTTCACATAAAATTAAATTAGACTCTTGGAGGATTTTAACTGCTCTGAATGAAATATCACCCATATTTCCAATTGGTGTTGCAACACAATATAGCCCAGGTTTAAATTTATTATTGTTTAAATTCATATGAATTATTTAATTAAATATATTATTAAAACTTAAATGAAAACTTTAATTAAATTATTAATATTTTCTACATTAGGTGTCTGCCTTTTTAATCAAAATATACTTGCATCTGAAAAAATTAAGATTGGATTAATTATTCCATTAAGTGGTGAAAATTCTTTTATTGGTGAAAGAATCATAAAGGCAACAAGAATGGCCATAAACAAAATAAATGACGACAGAATTGAGATAATTCCTAGAGATACAAAATCAAATCCCATTGATGCTTTAAAAGTATCTAAAGAATTATATAAAAATAATGTAAGAATAATCATAGGTCCAGTTTTTAATGAGAGCACTAAATATCTAGATGATCTTAAAGAGGTAACGTTTATATCTTTTACAAACAAGTTAATCGATAATCCAAAAAATGTAATTAGTGCAGGAGTTAATGCTGTATCACAGTTACAAACAATAAAAAAATTTAATGAGAAAAATAGTTTATCGGAAAGTTTTTTTTTAATTCCAAGATCACAGTTTAAAAAAGAGATAGAGGAAGCAATCTATAAAACAAAGATTAAACACAAAGAAGTATTTTATTATGATAGAGAACCAACTAAACTTACCAAACAAATTGAAGATTTAACAAAGTATCAAATAAGAAAAGATAATTTAAAATATGAAATAAAAAGAATAGAAAGCTTATCATTTAAAGACAAAGAAAAAAAAATACAAAATTTAAAGAAAAAGGATACACTTGGAAAAATTAATTTTGACTCGGTTATTATAGCTGATTTTGACGAAAATTTGAAAAGCATTGCAACATCTCTTCTATATACGGATGTCTCACCAAAAAGAATTAAATATATAACGTTAAATCAATGGTTTGATGAAAGTCTTTTAAAAGAAAATTCTCTTCATCCAATATACTTTCCTTCAGTAAACAAAAGTAATTATGAATTGTTTATGAATGATTTTAAATATGCATATGGTTTAGATGGAGATCAACTTTCGTTTTTAAGTTACGATTTAATAGGATTAGTATATTTTCTTATTTATGAAAATAATTTTAAAATTTCAAAAAAAATATTTTATAAAAAAAATAAATTTAAGGGGAAAATAGGGATTTTTGAAATAAACAAAAATACTATTACACATCAGCTTAACTTCTATAGCATTGAAGATAATAAGTTTAAAAAAATTTTTTGATTTTTTTAAATGCAATAGAACGATGATCTATTGCATATTTTTTTTTAGGCTCCATTTCACCAAAAGTTAATCTTTTTCCTTTAGGAATAAAAATTGGATCATATCCAAAACCATTATTTCCCCTCTTAAAATTAGATATTCGTCCCTCAATTTTACCAATTTTACTTATAAATTTTCCATTTGGCCAAAATATAGTAAGTACACAAATAAACCTTGCACTCAATTTTTTTTTTTTCCAATTTTTATCTTTTTTTTTTATTTCTCTGTAAACTTTTTTAATAGCCAAATTAAAATTTCTTTTTTTTCCTGACCAATCTGCTGAATATACTCCAGGTGCTTTATCTAAAATATCAATCTCAATTCCTGAGTCATCTGACATACAAATTTTATTAGTTTTTTTTGAAAAATATTTTGCTTTTAAAAGAGAGTTTTGATTAAAAGTAGTTCCAGTTTCTATTGGACTGGGTATTTTAAAATCCATATTTGAGTAAATTTTTAAACTTTTAGGTAGCAGATCTGCTATTTCCTTAAGTTTTCCTTTATTATTTGAGCCAATGAATATTTCTTTAATTTTTTTTTTAACCATCTAGAAATTATACTTTTTCTTACCATATAAACAATATGGACAATGATGAATTAAAAAAGAATTCAAATGACAGTATTCCTGAGGAGGAATTAAATACTGAAGAAGTAGAAAATGCTAGTGCAGATCAAGAAAGTGAAGATAAAAATTCAGGATCCGAAAAAGAAGAAGTTGAAAAACTTACACCAGAAGAAGAATTAAAACAAATCAAAGATAAGTTAGCTAGAACATTTGCTGAGATGGAAAATCAGAGACGGAGATTTGAAAAAGAAAAAGAAGATGCATATGAATATGGTGGATACTCATTTGCAAAAGAAGCACTAAACTTATTAGATAATCTCGAAAGATCTAAAGCTGCCTTAGAGAATGATGAAAAATTAAAAGATACAGAGGCACTTAAAAAAATCTTAGAACATCTGAATATTATAAATAATGATATGCTTTCAATATTTAAAAAAAATAATATTGAACCTGTAAAATCGATTAATGAAAAACTCGACCCAAATCTTCATCAAGCAATGATGGAAATTGAGGATGATACAAAAGAACCTGGAACTATCATTCAAGAAATACAAAAAGGATTTATGATGAAAGACAGATTATTGCGACCTTCTTTAGTTGGTGTTTCAAAGAAAAAAGCAAAAGAAGTGGAAAAAGAGGACCAAAAAGATGAAAAAAACTAATAAAATCAACCAAAATTTAAATTTTGTAGACGGTTGTAGTCTTACAATTAGCACTTATATGTCGGTAAGGAATTAAATAATGAGCAAAGTAATAGGAATAGATTTAGGAACAACAAACTCTTGCGTAGCTGTAATGGAGGGAACACAAGCTAAAGTTTTAGAAAATGCAGAGGGTGCAAGAACAACACCTTCTGTAGTTGCATTTTCTGATAATGATGAAAAACTAATTGGACAACCTGCAAAAAGACAAGCAGTAACTAATCCAGAAAATACAATATTTGCTGTTAAAAGATTAATTGGAAGAAATTTTGATGATCCTTCTGTTAAAAAAGATGTTGAAACTGCACCTTTTAAGATCGTAAACTCAGATAAAGGAGATGCTTGGATAGAAGCTAAAGGTAATAAATATTCCCCATCTCAAATTTCAGCTTTTACCCTTCAAAAAATGAAAGAGACTGCTGAAAAATATTTAGGTCAAGAAGTTTCTCAAGCTGTCATAACTGTTCCAGCTTATTTTAATGATGCACAAAGACAAGCAACTAAAGATGCTGGTAAAATAGCAGGTTTAGAAGTTTTAAGAATTATTAACGAACCAACAGCAGCATCACTTGCATATGGTTTAGATAAGAAAACAAACAATAAAATTGCTGTTTATGATTTAGGTGGTGGTACTTTTGATGTATCAATTCTTGAGTTAGGAGATGGAGTATTTGAAGTTAAATCAACAAATGGAGATACTTTTCTAGGTGGTGAAGATTTTGATAACACAATTGTTGATTACTTATTAACTGAATTCAAAAAAGAAAATGGAATTGATTTAAAATCAGATAAATTAGCCTTACAAAGACTTAAAGAAGCTGCAGAAAAAGCAAAAATTGAATTATCATCTGCTGCTCAAACTGAGATTAATTTACCTTTTATTACAGCAGATAAAACTGGTCCAAAACACATAAACATGAAGATGACTAGAGCAAAACTTGAGGCTCTTGTTGAAGATCTTATTTCTAGAACTATTCCACCTTGTGAAACAGCTCTTAAAGATGCTGGATTAAGTGCGAGCGAAATTGATGAAATAATACTTGTTGGTGGAATGACTAGAATGCCAAAGGTAATAGAAGAAGTCAAAAATTTTTTTGGAAAAGAACCAAACAAATCTGTAAATCCTGATGAGGTTGTTGCAATGGGTGCTGCTATTCAAGCAGGTGTTTTGCAGGGAGATGTAAAAGACGTATTACTTTTAGATGTTACGCCACTCTCACTAGGGATAGAAACTTTAGGTGGAGTTTCAACTAAGTTGATAGAAAAAAATACAACAATACCAACTAAAAAAAGTCAGGTTTTCTCAACAGCAGAAGATAACCAACCTGCAGTTTCAATTAGAGTTTTACAAGGTGAAAGAGATATGGCTTCAGATAACAAGATTTTAGGTAATTTTGAACTAGTAGGTATAGCACCAGCTCCTAGAGGCGTTCCTCAAATTGAAGTTACATTCGATATTGACGCTAATGGTATAGTAAATGTTTCTGCAAAAGATAAGGGAACTGGTAAAGAACAAAAAATTCAAATTCAGGCATCGGGTGGTTTGAGTGACGAAGAAATAAATCAAATGGTTAAAGATGCTGAAACAAATAAAGAAGCTGATAAAAAGAAAAGAGAAGCTGTAGATGCAAGAAATCAAGCTGATACTCTTCTTCATTCCACAGAAAAGAATTTAAAAGAACATGGTAGTAAAGTTTCTGATGCTGATAAAAAAGCTATTGAAGATGCATCTGCCAATGTAAGAAATGCTTTAAAAGGAACTGATGTAGAAGAAATTAAAAAGAAAACTCAAGATTTGGTTCAAGCTTCAATGAAACTAGGAGAAGCTATTTACAAATCACAACAAAGTACAAAACCTGGTGATGCACCTAAAGATGCAAAAGATGAAGGGAAAAAAGACGATAATGTTGTTGATGCAGACTTTGAAGAAGTAAAAGACGATAAAGAAAAAAGCGCCTAAACTATCAACCATTTGTCTATAACTAGTTATGGCAAAAAGAGATTACTATGATGTCTTGGGTGTTCAAAAAAGCGCGAGTCCAGACCAAATAAAAGCAGCTTATAGAAAACAAGCTGTAAAATATCACCCTGATAAAAATAAAGGCGATAAAGGAGCGGAAGAAAAATTCAAAGAAGCTTCCGAAGCTTATCATGTTTTATCAAATTCAGAGAGAAAGCAAAATTACGACAACTTTGGGCATGCTGCATTTGAAAATGGTGGCGGAGGTGGCAGAGGAGGCTTTGGAAACTTTGACTTTTCAGGATCATTTTCAGATATTTTTGAGGATTTTTTTGGTGAAGGTTTTGGTAGCGGTGGAAGAAGATCGAGAAGATCTAACAACCGTGGCTCTGATTTAAGATATGATCTCTCTATAAGTTTAGAAGAGGCTTATGCTGGAAAAAAACAGGACATTAAATTCTCAACATCAGATAGATGCGATACTTGCAGTGGTTCAGGCTCAAAACCTGGACAAAGCGCAAGCACATGCTCTATGTGCGGCGGCCACGGACAAGTTCGTTCTAGCCAAGGTTTTTTTACTGTTCAACAAACATGTCCTCAATGTGCTGGTTCAGGTGAACAAATAACCGATCCTTGCACAAGTTGTGGTGGTCAAGGTAAAAAACAAGCAAGTAAGCGCCTTTCTGTTACTATTCCTAAAGGAGTAGACGATGGAACTAGGATTAGATTATCTGGCAAAGGAGAGGCAGGTTCTAGGGGAGCTAGTAATGGTGATCTTTATTTATTTATAAATGTAAATTCTCATGAACTTTTCAAAAGATCTGAAGAAAATTTATTTTTTGAATGTCCAATTTCGATAGCAGATGCAGCACTTGGAACTGAATTAAAAATACCAACAATAGATGGTGGAAAAGCTAAGATAAAAATCCCAGCTGGAACACAAAGTGGCAAACAATTTAGATTGAGAGAAAAAGGCATGCCCTTAATGAGAGGAAATGACTATGGAGATCTTTATGTACAAGTAAACACTGAGGTACCTGTATCTTTAAATAAAGAACAAAAAGAATTACTTGAGAAATTTAGAGAAATTGAAAATGAAAAATCAAATCCCAGTATTAAAAAATTCTTTAAAAAAGCAAAAAGTTTTTGGAAAAATTAGATGAAGAAAAAAATCAAATATACAATTTTTGGAATTATTTATATTTTAGCAATTCTAATTCTAGGCGCCTATTTTTATAAAGAGGGAATTGGCATAATTTAATTATCTTTTGCTAATCTTATAAATATATCTCCCATACCGCCTTGTACTTCCTCAAGCGGAGCATTATTTCTTAACTCACAATATTGTCCAGTAACCTCATGACTATCAATAGCAGCAATACTTTGAGAATTACATTTTTTAGCGTTATGAAATAAACCTATTACTAGTCTCTCATCTATTACAAATACTTGATTATTATCGAGTTTATTTCCATCACAAAAATAATCTTTATTTACTTCTCTTGGAAAATCTTTTTTACCACAGGGATTTTTTATTGTGAGAACAAAAAATTCTTTTTCACCGTCCGTAAAAGTATATTTCATTTTTTTTACTTTAGAGTATTTCATCAAATCACATGAGCATGGATAACAACACTTATGATAAAATCCACATATTTTCTCGTCATTTTCAGCATTTTTAAGATAAACAAATTCTGGTTTGCTATTTGGATCAATCAATGACCCAGACACAGCACAATATAACTTATTGTACTCTATAAAATCTTGGAAGGTAATTTCTTTTGTTAAAATATGTTTGAAAAATTTTGGACCTGCTGCGTTTCTATTTTGATCAGGAAAAATTTTTGGCCAATCTTTTACTAAATCAGCATAATAATTAAATTGATTTGAGTATGTTGGTTTAATTAAACTAAAAGTTATTAGTAGAAAGAAAATTGAAAAATATTTTATTTTTTTCATGATTTAAAGCTCAGAATACTTTAATTAGTTTACTTATTGAATTGAGTGTTATTGTCCTATTTTTTTTGATTTACTTCTATTGTTTTATTAAGTTCATTTATTTCTATTAACTGTGAAGAACCATTAGTCCAAACTATTTTTACTGAAATATTTTTTTCACTGTCTCTAATACCATAATGAGCTACGGGTTCCATTTGACATAAATATCCAGAACCTGCATCAATGGTTTTAGCGTGATTTCTTAGGTTTGAGTTGAGTATAACTGTTGCTCCTCTTGCAGGTGCACCATGCTTATTTAATGGTTTAATTCTTATATAATTAAAGTTTTTTTTAATGTCTGCCTTATACATTGTTAGTGGTTGCATGCCAGATTCTCCATGAGAAACTAATAATTCTAAAATTCCATCATCATCTATATCCGCAACTGCTGCTCCTGTTCCCAATCCGTTAGACTCGTAAGCGTTTTGAATTTTTATCTCTTCAAAAAATCCATTTTCTTTTATTTTAAATAATTTATTTGGTTCACCAATATTATTCATGAATATTTCATCATAGCCATCATTATCAAAATCTGCTGATATCACAGTTCTAATTCTAGTAGGAATATTGTAAGTTGGAGTAGCGATATCTTTAAATCTGTTATCTTCTAATACAAAAGCCCTATGATAACCGTTCCAATTGGATGTGATTATATCTAATCTTCCTCTATAAAGTATGTCTGATAAAGTTGTGCCTCTTCCATTTTCATATTGATCATCAATTTTATAATCCTTAGCTATATCCTGAAAGAAACCATCAGAATTATAATATAAAAAATTTTTTCCTCTTTCGTTTGCTGCAAATATATCAGTTTTTCCTGATAAAATATTACCTGCAACTACAGCTCTTCCACCAGTTATTTTATCAATTTTCAGCTGCTCTGCTAAATCTAGTACTTGCCCGGAACTTTGTTCATAAAACCTAGTCGGACCCCCATAATTGGCAACATATATGCCATATTTTCCGTCACCATTTCTATCAACACAAACAACAGACCTCCCAGCGGTTAAGTTTAAATTTTTTTTATTAATATCTTTTTCAAATAAATCAATAAAACCATCGCTACTGCTATCAATCAATCTATCTGAATATTTTTTTTCTCCACTGTAAGTGTCGGTATTTAAAAAATATATTTCTTCAAACCCATCTTGGTCAATATCGCAAGACGCAACCCCAATTGTTTTTCTTTTAGCATCATCAAAGATTTCATTTTTATTTATATTTATAAGTTTCCCATTTTGGTAAGACAACGCTAAGTTTGAAAAACCAAATCCAGTAACAATAAATTCATATTTATCATCTTGGTTTACATCTGTAACAGAAACACCATAACTCAGTCTAAAATCATTATTTTCAATCAAAGATGTAATATCTTTAAAAAAGTCAGCTTTAGATGGATTGATAGACACGAAAAAAATAAAAACCAAAAATAATTTTAAAAGGTATTTAATAACCATAATTGTTGTATATTGTTAAAAAAATATATTAAAAAAATTTAATGAGCAAAGTAAATTTAGCGATATCTGGTTGCATGGGACGAATGGGCCAACAACTAATAAAATCTTCAAGAATTGATAAAAATTTTAAGCTAACAACACTTACAGAAAATAGATTAATAAAAAAAAAAATTTCTGGAATTAACCCTAGTTTAAATAATGAAGATTCCTTCAAAAATGTTGATTTAATTATCGATTTTACTGTCCCTAATTGTACTTTTGAAATTCTTAAAATTGCATCAAAGCTTAAAAAAAGAATTGTTATTGGTACAACCGGATTTTCCAAAAAAGAAGAGAGTCTTATTAAAAAATTTTCAAAGAAAATTCCAATACTGAAAGCTGGAAATATGAGCTTAGGCATAAATTTGTTAATGTATTTAACTGAAATAGCATCCAAATCATTAGGAAACAATTTTTTAAGTAAAGTGTACGAAGTTCATCATAAACATAAAATAGACCATCCATCTGGAACAGCGTTAATGTTGGGCAAAGGAATTGCTATCGGCAAAAATAAAGATTTTTATAATTTACTTGGAAAAAAATATCTTAATAAAAAAAATTTTCCTTATGGAAAAAAAATAAATTTTAACTCAATACGAAAAGGCAAAACAGTTGGTGAACACGAAGTTAAATTTTCTAGTGGAAAAGAAATTATTACATTAAATCACGAAGCATTTGATAGGGCTTTATACAGTGAAGGAGCTTTGACAGCTGGAAAATGGTTAATGAAAAAAAAACCAGGTTTATATTCGATGCGTGATGTTTTAAATTTTAAATGAGCGAGAAGGAAAGGGCAAAAATTGTTCTTCGAACTTTAAACAAAATATATCCAAAGACGCCAATTCCTCTTAAACACAGAAATATTTTTACTTTATTAGTTTCTGTTCTTTTATCTGCACAGTGTACAGACGTAAATGTTAATAACGTTACTAAAAATATATATCCAAAATATAATAAGCCTGAACACTTTGTTAAGTTGGGAAGAAAAAAAATTGAAAAACTAATACGAAGTATTGGTATTTTTAGAATTAAAGCAAAAAGTGTTTATAATTTATCAAAAACTTTAGTTGAAAAGTATAATGGTAAGGTTCCAAAAACATTTGAACAACTTGAGGAATTACCGGGTGTTGGACATAAAACAGCCAGTGTTGTTATGTCTCAAGGATTTGGACATGCTGCCTTTCCAGTAGACACTCATATACACAGGCTGGCACAAAGATGGGGCTTAACAAATGGAAAGAATGTTGTTCAAACAGAAGAAGATCTTAAAAGACTTTTCCCTAAAAAATATTGGAATAAATTACATCTTCAAATAATTTATTATGGAAGAGAATTTTGCAAGGCAAGAGAGTGTTATGGTTTATCTTGTAAAATCTGTACTACTTGTTATCCTAAGAGGAAAAAACCACTTATAACTAAGAAAGCATAAAAAATGAAAATATTAGGTATTGGAAACGCAATTGTAGATGTGATTTGCAAAGTAGAAGATGATTTTATAACAAAAAATAATTTAACTAAAAGTACAATGAAATTAATTTTTGATGATAAAGAATTTAAAGATTTATTATCAAATCTTAAAATAGAAAAAACTGTTTCAGGTGGATCAGTTGCTAATTCAATTGTTGGATTATCTCAACTTGGCAATAAAGTAGGTTTTATAGGTAAAGTTAATGATGATGATCTTGGTGGTAAATACGAAGATGGTTTGAAGCAAGAAAACGTAAAATATATTTACTCAAAAAAGAAAGAAGATTTACCTACAGGAACTTGTTTAATATTAGTTACACCTGACTCTGAAAGAACTATGTGCACCTTTTTAGGAACTGCAGGAAAAATTAATGAAAATGATGTTAGTTCTGAAGCTATTAAACAAAGCGAAATCATACTTTTAGAGGGTTATCTTTGGGATGAGGGAGAACCTAAGAAAGCTTTTGAAAAAGCTATTCAAAACGCAAATAAAGTTGCAATGTCATTATCAGACCAATTCTGCGTTGATAGACACAAACCCCACTTTTTAGAATTAGTTAAAAATAAATTAGATATAACTTTTGCAAACGAGCAAGAGATTATGTCTCTGATTGATGCAAAATCTTTTGATGAAGTAATAAATTTTTCTAAATCTCTTGGCAAAATAATCGTTTTAACAAGGGGTGAAAAAGGTGCAGTTGCTATTAATGGGGATGAAGTTGTTGAATGTGGAATAAAGCAAGGTCTTAAAATTGTTGATTTAACTGGTGCTGGTGACCTTTTTGCAGGTGGATTTCTTCATGGCCATGTGAATGATATGTCTCTTAAAGAAAGTCTAGATAAAGGCACAGAGATGTCTTCTAAAGTAATCCAACAGATTGGTGCAAGACTTTAAAGATTATTTTTTTTTTCTTTTGAAACTCCCTTTGCCCTTTTTAGGTTTTATTACTCTAGTTTTATATTTTGGTGTTAATAAATCTTTAGCAATATAATTTTTTTTTTTAATCATTTATTTTTTTTCTTACCCAAAATTGGTACATTTCTCTAAATATATCTTTATTATTTATCTCAAAATCATTCCAATTTTCAAGAGAAGTATTTTTAATATCTTGAGAATAAATTTTTGAATACTCTTTTTTTGTTATCGAATTAGTAAAACCAAGAAATTCCAGATCGAATTTTTTAAGTAAATTAGATATTTTAGGTAAAGTATATCGATGCTCTTGTACATGAAAAATCAAATCTCTTACACTTGAAGTAGAATAAAAGTCAAAATTATAATTAATTTTTTGAAATATATTATCTTTACTACTTTTTGCTAATTCTCTAAATTTTCTTATATCATTAATATTACTTTTAAAATTATTAGTTTTTACAAATTCTCTTAATTCAACTATATGTTTTCTTGCATATTCACTGTACAACCCAAGTTTTAAATAGCCATTAGGTTTTAAATTATCTAGTAAAATTCTAAGACCATCTTCTGGATTTTTTAAATGATGAAGAACTCCCACACACTCAATTACATCAAATTTTTTATTTAATTTATTTAAGCTAAGAATATCTCCTTGTAAAAATTCAATATTGTTATGTTTTAATTCTTGCATTTTACGTTTAGCAAAAGCTAAGCTTGATAAACTAAGATCTATTGCAACAATATTTGAGTTTTCATAAGAAGTTTTATAAACCAATTGCTGGCCAGTACCACATCCAGCAATTAACACATTTTGAGCTATATTTTGATTATTAACATTAATTTTATTAGGTCTAATAGCGTTATTTAAAATTGATAAAAAATTATTTTTTGGAGTTATATTTGCAAACCTCCATCGTGGATAAGGGTTTTCTTCATACTGATCTCTAACTTTTTTAGATATATTATCTGTAATATTATCGAAAGAATTTATATTTTTTTTAAGTTCTACTTCTTTTAAGGGATCTTTTATTTGCATTTGAATTAAATCGTTAAACAAAGGACTATTGGAAATATAATTTTTCAATTTTTTTTTAATAACCTCTGATGAGTTTAGAGGTAAATAGCAAGCAAGTGTTGATATTTCTAATTCATTAACTTCTTTATCATTTTCAATTTTTTTCATCAATTTATGGGCTATCTTTATTTCCTCCTTAGATTGATAAACAACATATTCATTTAAAAATGATTGTTCTGCATCAGATACTATAAAATCATATAATTCTTTGATTGAATGAGCTTCTTTATTTTGAGTACAGAAAAGTATTTCCTTTCTAATTTTACACAAAAATTTTTCTATAAATTTATCTCTTATTAGCGACTTTTGAAGAATTAAATGAAAAAGTTTTTTATTTAAAATTTTTTTAACAATCGGATCACTTAACAATGAAGAAACAGAATTTAAAAGTTTTTCAATTTCTATCTTATCTTTTTCTAAAAATGTTATATTTTTAGCATTATTAAACAATTCATTATGATCTATTGAGTCTTTTTCAAATAAAAAAATAAATAACTCTACTAAATCTATACTATTACTCTCAGATAGGTTGGATAACTTAATTGATCTAAGTAAATTTAATAAAGTATTAATTACTCTTAAATTATTTGGAGAAATATTTATAGATTTTTTTAAATAAAACAGAGATTTTTTGAATTCACCAATTTCTTGTAAAATAATTCCTAGAACATTATGAGCATTTATATTGTCTGGTTCAATTTCAATTACCTTTTCAAAACAAGTAATAGCATCTTGATATTTCCTTTGACTGTTAAGAATAATTCCTTTGTTAAAATGTGCTAACACATAATCTGATTTAATTTTGATAACTTTATCAAAATATTTTAATGCAAGATCAGTTTCACCAGCGCTGAAGAATAAAGATCCAATATTTAGGTTTATATTTAAATTATTTGGATTTAATTCATCAGCCTTTAACAATAAATGCTTTGCTTGACTAAATTTTTTAAGTTGAGAATATAAGGTTCCAAGACGAAAAATTGCTTCAGAATGATTTTGGTCCAAACTTAAAATTTCTTTATATAGTTTTTCAGCAACTTCAAATTTTCTATTTTTATGGTTATTGATAGCATTACTAAGTTTTTCTCCAATTGATACACCAATTGAGTTCACTAAATTGTGTAGCCTTTTTTTGAACTTTTTATGAATTCACCATCTTTAAAAAAATTATTTATTTTTTTTCTTAATCTATAAATATGAGTTTCAACAGTATGAGTATCTAATTTAGAATTATAACCCCAAACTTCTGTTTGCAATTTACTTATTTTCACAGGTTCAACTGAGTTTTTTAAGTAGATTATAATATTAGCTTCCCGCTCGGTTAATGCTAAACTAACATCTCCATTATACATTTTTCTTGAATTTAAATTTAATCTATATTTGCCTAAATCAATATCTGATTGTTGATTATATTTTTTTTTTAAAAATCTTATATTTATACTCTCAATCAGTTTCGTTAAATTAATTGGTGAATGATTAATTAACATATATTCATCAAAGTCTTTTATTTTTTTATTTGAAATAATTAAGTGATTTTGATTTTTTTTTGTTTTACGATCTTTATCAATTAACTTTTTGGTATTTATTAAATTAAAATTTAAATGTTCCTCTACTTCTTTTAAAATTTCATATAAAATCTTAAAATCATAAATTACTAATGTTTGATTATTCATATATAAATAAGATATGACAATTATTGTTAAAAATAAAGCGACACTTGTCTACGACGATTTTACTTTTAATTGTTGTATAGGAAAAAAAGGATTGACAAAAAATAAGATCGAAGGAGATAAAAAAACACCAAAAGGCACTTTTTCTTTGGGTAATTTATATTATAGAAAAGATCGAAATCCCAAACCCTTAACAAAGCTTAAATGTATATCAATTAGAAAAAGTATGGGCTGGTGTAACGATATTAAAAACAAAAAATATTATAATAAATTGATAAAAATTAACAAAGAAATTAAACATGAAAAATTATTTAGAAAAGATTATAAATATGATTTTATGATTCCTATTAACTACAATACTAAAAAGACAGAGTTAGGAAATGGAAGCGCTATATTTTTACATTTAAGTAATAAATTAAAGCCTACATTGGGATGTGTAGCTCTTAATAAAAAAGATTTTTTAATATTAGTAAAGTTAATTGACAAAAAAACTAAAATTAAGATAATTTAGTCTCTCTGACCAAAAATATTTGAACCAATTCTTACATATGTTGATTTATGTTCGATAGCATTCAAATAATCTGATGACATACCCATGCTTAATTCTTTATTATCTATGGAATTAATAAGATTTGACATTACGGAAAAATATTTAGAAGAATCTTCGTTGAAAGGAGGAATACACATTATTCCAATGATATTCAGATCTAATTTTATACATAAATCATAAAAATTAGTTAAATTTTCTTTTACTATTCCTGATTTTTGACTTTCCAATCCTAAATTTATCTGGATAAAAATTTTAGGTTTTACTTTATTTTTTTTTTGCTCATCGGATATTTTTTTGGCCAATTTTTCACTGTCTAATGAATGGATATAATCAAATATTTTTACTGCAAATTTAACTTTGTTTGTTTGAAGTTTGCCGATTAAATGTAATTTAATTTTATCATTATTTTTTTTAATGTCAGTCCATTTTTCAATTGCCTCTTGAACTTTATTTTCGCCATAATCTAGGTGGCCATAATCAATTAGAGGCTGAATGTGATCTAATTTAAATGTTTTGGAAACTGCAATAATTTTAGGTATTCTTGTTTTTTCTTTTAAACTTAATAATTTAGATTTGATTGAACTTTGAATAGATATTAAATTTTGAACTGTTTTATGCATAAATTTTTATTTAAAAAATATTACTTTATAGAAAAATTTCATAAAAGTAACATTGATAAACAAGATAAAAATACAACAATAATTTATAGGAATTATAAAACAAAAATTAATACTGAAGAAATATTAATTTTAAAAGAGTACTGTAAAAGGAAAGGTTTCAAATTTCTTTTGTCCAATCATATCAAACTATCAATAAAATTGAGGTTAGACGGTGTATATTTACCAGCATTTAATAATAGTTTTATACATTTAAGTTATAAGTTAAGAAAAAATTTCTTAATAATAGGATCTGCTCACAATATACGAGAGATTAGAATTAAAGAAATACAAGGTGTTAAGGAAATATTTGTTTCTTCTATTTTTAAGAAAAATAATAATTTTTTGGGTATTAATAAATTCAGATTAATTTCTGATTTATCAAAAAAAAATATAATTGCCTTAGGTGGTGTTTCTAAGAAAAATATAAATTTAATTCAGCTTACTAAATCAATTGGTTTTGCGGGAATATCTTATTTTAGATAAAAAAAAGGCCCCTAGAAAGGGGCCCTTTTTAATAAGTATTTAAACTTTTAAATTAGAAAGCAAATTTAAAGTTTAACTCATAACCACTGTTGTCAGTAGTTGATGTACCACCTACGTTATCGATGTTAGAGTGTGAACCTGAGATAGTCATTCCGCCAGAAGTATAAGAGAAACTTACACCTGTAGCTTCTTGATCATCAAGAGTTGTGCTCTCAAAATCAATTGTAGATGAGTTTAGTGATACTGAAAGATCATCAGATACAGCGTATGATACACCAATAGCTGTAAAGTCTTCGTCTGAAGTTCCTGTTGAGTAGTCACTTTCGTTAACTTGGTATCCAACAGTTAATCCACCCATTGCATATGATACTGAAAGTATTGAACTATCAACACCATTTGAACTGTCATTGTTTTCACCCATTGCTGCGTAAGCAGTTAAACCTTCCATTCCAGTATATTTAATACCGTACTCAAGAGATCCTTCTACTACTGCAGTACCTTCTGATGGTGAATAACCAGCGCTGAAGTCTATTCCATCAGCTATGTTGTAGCTGTATAAGAATATGTTTGTAGTGTTAGCTGTACCATTTGCAGCTCCTGCAACTGTTCCACCAACTGTTACACCATGAGCTTCTTCATTAGCTGTTGGAGTTAAGTCATCCCAAGAACCAATTACTGAAGTTGAACTTCCACCAACAAATGTTAGTGTTCCGAAGTCACCTGTGTCTACTTTAACGTTGTAGTTACCTTGTGCACCAGCATCAATTTCATATGTATGGCTAACAGTCATACCGTTATCCATTTCACCTGACGCTGAGAATGTGATTGAATCAGACATTGTCCAACCATTTCCAGTGTCGTTATTATCTCGACCCATGAAAGTTACTTGGCTAGTACCTGAAATTGAGTAGTCAGCAGCTGTTGCTGAAGTTGCTACTAATGCAGTACCTAATGCTGTCAATCCTACTTTTTTTAGATTGTTCATATTATTACCTTTCGTTAATTGTTTAATATTAAACAGGATATCTTTATCAATAATTTGGAATTATTGACTTTTTTATTGGCTTTTTGTGATGATTATTACTATAGTGTTGCATTTTTACATCATAAATAAGTGATATTTTATGCTATTTTTTGACCAAAATGAAAAAAACTTTTAAATTTAGTATTTTTTCCTCTACAACCTAATTTTAATAAAATTTATGTTAACTTTTAAAAATTCAGCAATATTGATTTTCCTTGGATTCGCACTTGTTGCTTTGAGCTCTTGTGGTCCTCCAGGTGATGCAAGAAAATATCCTCCAAATCCTGATGCTAGAGTTAAAAAAAATCTAGAGGAAGGAAGAGGTTTTAGATTAGATACTTCTATTAGAAACGCTGGCAAAGGAGGTGATTTTATGTTTGCAAGTGCAAACGAATTATGGAGAGCCTCGCTTGATACAATAGATTTTATGCCACTATCCTCAGTTAATTATAGTGGTGGTATTATTATAACTGACTGGTATTCAGATGGCGATAATTTGGAAGAGTCGGTAAAAATTTCTATTCGTTTTTTGACAAATGAAGTTAGAACTGATGCATTAGATATTAAAGTTTTTTATAAACAATGTAATCAATTAATAAATTGTAAAGTAACTCAAAAAACTGGTTCACTTGTTGCAGAATTGAAAAAAGAAATTTTAAGTAAGGCAACTCTTTATAAAAAGCAAAAAAAAGATAAAAACTTCAAAGAGTATAAAGGCCTGGGAAAAGTAGATTAAACTTAATAACAGACATAATTAGTGACTCCTGAAAGATATAATTTTAAAACTGTTGAAGAAAAATGGCAAAAAAACTGGCTAAATAAGAAAGTTTTTAAGTCTAAAATAGATAGATCTAAGAAGAAATTTTATTGTCTAGAAATGTTTCCTTACCCTTCTGGAAAAATTCACATGGGTCACGTTAGAAATTATACAATAGGAGATGTCTTATCAAGATATAAAGCTTTAAAGGGATTTAATGTTTTGCATCCAATGGGATGGGATGCTTTTGGTATGCCTGCTGAAAATGCAGCAAGAGAAAATAATTTGGACCCAAAAGAATGGACAAACAAAAATATTTCAACAATGAAAGCTCAATTAAAAAGACTTGGACTTTCGATTGATTGGGACAGAGAAATTTCAACTTGCTCTGAGGAATACTATAAACATCAACAGTTATTTTTTTTAGAACTTTACGAAAAAGGTCTTGTTTATAGAAAAGAAAACTATGTAAATTGGGATCCAATAGATCAAACCGTTCTTGCAAATGAGCAGGTAATTGATGGAAAAGGTTGGAGATCTGGAGCTACAGTTGAAAGAAAAAAATTAAATCAATGGTTTTTTAATATCTCAAAATTTTCTCAAGAACTACTAGATGGTTTGGATAATCTAAATCTTTGGCCAAACAAGGTGAAAACAATGCAAAAAAATTGGATTGGAAAATCCTTTGGTTGTGAAATTGCATTTAAAACAGAAGGAGACCTTCCGGTAAAAGAAATCAAATGTTTCACAACAAGACCAGATACATTATTTGGATTTTCATTTTTAGCTTTGTCAGTAGATCATGAAATTTCCAAATATTTTGACGAAGATTCAAAATTTCAAGAATTTAAAAAAGAATGTTCAAAAACTGGAACAACTGAAGAAGCAATTGCTATTGGTGAAAAGATAGGATTCAAAACTAATTTAATGGCTATAAATCCATTAAATCCTAGCCAGAAAGTCCCTGTTTTCTTTGCTAATTTCGTACTTATGGACTACGGATTTGGTGCCGTATTTGGATGTCCAGCTCATGACCAAAGAGATTTTGATTTTGCAAAAAAATATAATCTTGAAATTAAAACAGTAGTAAAACCCAATGAAGAAAATGATGAATATGTTATTGGAAATGAAGCATATTCTGGATCAGGTGTAATAATTAATTCAGAATTTCTAAATGGACTTAAAGTGCCAGAGGAGTCTGTAATAAATACAATTAATATTTTAGAAGAAAAGGGAATTGGAAAAAAACAGGTCAATTTTAGATTAAAAGATTGGGGTGTATCCAGACAAAGATATTGGGGGTGCCCAATACCAATGCTATATGATGAAGAAGGAAATATAACTCCTGTATCAAAAGAAAATTTACCAATTAAACTTCCTGAGGATGTAGATCTTAATTTAAAAGGTAATCCATTAAACTCAAAAGATAATTGGAGGAAAGTAACAATAGATGGTAAAAAATACACCAGAGAAACGGATACACTAGATACGTTTGTGTGCTCTTCTTGGTATTATTTAAGATTTTGTTCACCAAATGAAAGTAAATATGGTTTCAATAAAGAAGATATTAATTACTGGATGCCGGTTGACCAATACATAGGAGGAGTTGAGCATGCAATTTTACATTTACTATATTCAAGATTTTTTATGAAAGCTATCGGATATAAGAATGAAGATTTTAAATTTAAAGAACCATTTGAGGGACTGTTTACTCAAGGAATGGTTTGTCATGAAACATACAAAGATGAAAATAATAATTGGCTAAGTCCTGAAGAAATAATATTTCAAGGAGATAAATATCATAAAAAAGGAGAACCAAAAAATATCGTTAAAGTTGGTCCATCAGAGTCGATGTCAAAGTCAAAAAAAAATGTAGTTGATCCAGAAAATATAATAAATAATTATGGTGCCGATGCTGTAAGATTATTTATTTTATCAGATAGTCCTCCGGAAAAAGATGTGCAATGGTCCGAGCAAGGAATGATTGCTTCATATAAATTTTTACAAAAATTGTGGACCTTACACAAAAAAATTAAAGATAGAATAAATAATAAATTAGAAATTTCTAATGATGATAGTGAAATAGAAAAGTTTACTAATCAGATGATAAATAAAGTAACAAACAATTTAGAAAATTTTAGTTATAATGTTATCATTGCGAATATTTACGAAACATATAATTTTCTAATTAAAGAAATAGACAAAAAAATAAATTGTAAAAGCCTCGAAGATAATTATAAAAAAATCTTAACAATTTTTTCACCGGCCATACCTCATTTTACATCTGAATGTTTTGAGGATTTAGGTAATAATGATGAGATAAATTGGCCAGTTTCTAATTTAAAATTTATAAATGAAGAAAAAATAGATTATGTGGTACAAATTAATGGAAGAAAAAGGTCTATTTTAAATGAAAGTAGGGACATTAGTGAAGAAAGACTTTTAGAAATAATAAAATCTAATACATTGTTAGAAAAATATTTAAAAGATAAAGATATAAAAAAAATAATCTTTGTAAAAAATAGATTAATAAATTTGCTAATAAATGAATAAATTTTATATTAAATATGTTTTAGTAATTTTACTTTTCATACTCACTTCATGTTCTTATCAACCTATCTTTTCACAGAAAAGTTATAATTTTGAAATAGATAAAATTAAATATTCAGGTGAAAAACAAATAAATAACATTATTAAAAATAAACTTAATTTAATAAAAAATAATGTAGGACAGGGTTATAAAAAATACAATCTTACAATTAATAGTTATAAAGAAAGATTTATAGTTTCAAAAGACTCTAAAGGAGATCCTTTAAAATTTGAACTTATAGTTACAATAAATTATGAGGTAGCACATAATAATAATTTATTGTTAGTAAAAACAATTACAAAAAATAATATCTATAATAATGTTGTAGACAAGTTTAAACTTGAACAAAATGAAAAAATTATAATTGAAAATTTATCTGAAAAGATAAGTGAAATAATTATTTCATCAATGATAAATTTAGATGATAATTAAAAGCTTTGAGGCAGATAAATTAAAATCACTTAATTTAAGAATACATTTAATTTATGGAAATAATGAAGGTTTAAAAGAAGATATTTTAAAAAATTATTACCTTAAAAACTTTAATGGTGATTTATTGAAATATGATGAACAAGATATCTTGGGTAACAAAGATGAATTTATTTCAAGCCTGTTAACAAAATCATTATTTGAAAGTAAAAAAATAATAATTATTTCAAGAGCTACAGAAAAATTATATGACTTAATAGTTGATATTTTAGAGAGAGAAATATCAGAAATAAAAATTATAATAAAATCTAAAAACTTAGAGAAAAAATCAAAACTTAGGAGTATTTTTGAGAAAGAGAAGAGACTTATATGTACACCTGTTTATGAAGATGACACAAAGTCCTTAAGCTATGTGATTCAAAATTTTTTAAGAGAAAATCAATTAAATTTATCTCAAGAAATTAAAAATATACTTATTGAAAGATCAGGAGGCGATAGAATTAATCTAAAAAATGAGTTGTCAAAGTTGAAAAATTTATCAATTAGTAGAAAAAAATTAAATATTGAAGATGTATTAAACTTATCAAATTTAGCAGAAAATTATAGTGTATTCGAATTAGGAGATAATTATCTCACAAAAAATTCCAAGAAAGTTTCTACAATACTTAATGAAAATAATTATTCAGACGAGGATTGTATATTAATAATAAGAACAATTCTTAGTAAATCAAAAAGGCTTTTAAAAATAAGAAATGAAATTGATAATAACACCAATATTGATCAAGTTATATCAGGATTCAAACCTCCTATATTTTGGAAAGAAAAAGATATCGTAAAAAAACAGGCACAATCTTGGACTACCAAGGAGATAAAAGAAATTATATATAAAGTGAATAACTTAGAGGTTTTAGTTAAAAAAAATTCAACAAATTCAATGCTTTTTGTGTCTAATTTTGTAAGTAACTATTAGTAATTTTGCTTAATAATCTCTACCAACCTATCTAGCTGATCAGAGCCTTTATACTCCAAGCTAATAGTACCAGAATTATTTTTCTTATTCCTGACAAAAACTCTCATTCCAATTTTATTTGTTAACTCCTCTTCAAGGTTTACAATATTTGGATCTTTTTTCTTGGTAGAACCATTAGAACTAGATTTCAACATGCGAACTAAACTTTCGGCTTGCCTAACTGATAACTTTTTTGAAATAATTTTCTTTGCTAGAAAAATAGCATTATCTAATCCCACCAAAATTTTTGCATGTCCTTGTGATAATTTTTCTTCAATTATTAATTCTATAATCTCTTGTGGCAGAGTTAGAAGTCTTAAACAGTTTGATACATGGGCTCGACTTTTACCTATAAATTTTGATACTTTATCCTGATCGTAGCTGAATTCATCTATTAATCTTTTATAACCTTCAGCCTCCTCAATTGGATTTAAATCTTTTCTTTGCACATTTTCAACAATTGCAAATTCTAATGATTTAAGATTATCTACATTAACTATTATTACTGGTACATCATGAAGCCCTGCATATTGGGCTGCCTGCCATCTTCTTTCTCCAGCTATTATCTCAAATTTACCGTCTTCATCAGAAGCTGGTCTTACAATGATAGGTTGGATAATTCCTCGTTCTCTTATAGAGTTAGTTAATTCCTCTAAACTAATTTCATCAAATTTTTTTCTAGGTTGATACTTATTTCTAATTAAAGAACTTATTGAAATATTTTTTTTTTCATCAATTTTTTCACTATCACCTATCAAAGAAGATAATCCTCTTCCTAGCCCTTTTTTTGATTTAAACGGATTGATCATGCTGCACTCTCCACTGGTTTATCCTGATTTAAAAATTCTTCTGTAAAACTAAAATATGCTTTACTGCCTGGACAAGTTTTATCATAAATAAGAACAGGAACCCCGTGAGAAGGAGCTTCCGATAATCTAACATTTCTTGGTACTGCTGTACTGTAAACTTTATCCTTAAAATAGTTCCTAGCCTCTGTTTCTACCTCGCTTGATAATTTATTTCTTTTGTCATACATAGTCAGAAGTATGCCTCTTATATCTAAAGATGGATTTAGGTTTGACTTTATCCTTTCAATTGTTTTCATAAGCTGAGTGAGACCCTCTAAAGCAAAGAATTCTGTCTGAAGTGGTACCACAAGAGCATCAGAGGCCACCAATGCCATAATTGTGAGAAGGCTTAAGGATGGTGGACAATCAATTATGATGTAGTCATAGGATGATCCAGAATTGTTTAAAATAGCGCTTAATTCATCCTTCAATTTAAAGGCTCTGCGACTATCACCTGCTGTTTCAACCTCAAGTCCTGACAAATCAACATTTGATGATATCAAATCTAAATTTTCGAAGCTTGTGGACTGGATTACCTCCGAAATTTTTTTATTTCCATTCAACACATTATAAATTGTTTGATCAGAACTTGTTGTATTAGATAATCCAAGTCCCGTTGTAGCATTTCCTTGAGGATCAAGATCAATAACGAGAATTTTTTTTCCTTTTGTTGTCAAACCAGCAGCAAGATTAATTACAGTGGTAGTCTTACCCACTCCACCTTTTTGATTTATAACCGAAATAATTTTTCTATTCATTTTTTTTTTTTAAATTTGATATTTTTACTACTGATGATTCATCACTTGTTAGGCTTTTCATTTCTTCTAAGTCAAATTTCCATTTTGTAGAAACATCTTTCAAAATTTTTTTTCCGCTCTTTCCTAAATACATGACTATATATTTAAAATTTTTAAAATTCTTTGTTGCTATTTCAAAAATCACTGGCAAAGGTTTAAATGCTCGACAAATTATTACGTCTGTCACTAAATTTTTCTCTTCAAATATATTTTTTTGGTAAATTTTTGCCTCTAATTTAAATTTTTTTACCATCACTTTTAAGAAATTGCTTTTTCGATAACTCTTTTCATAAAAAATTAGCTTAAAACCTTGCTTTTTAGATTTCATCAAAATACCTAAAACTATACTAGGAAGCCCTGCACCAGATCCAAGATCAGTACATATTTGAATATCATTTTTATCAATAAATTCAATGGTTTGAGCACTATCGTAAATATGCCTTGTATTTATTGACTTTTCTGTGCTTGAACTTATCAAGTTTATTTTCTTATTTGTCTCCAAGATTGACTGTGAATAATCCTCCAACTCGCTCAAAGTTTCACGTGAAACATTTGGGAGATAGATTTTATTTTTTTTTATTATTTTCGAATCAATCAAGCTATATGCTTAATAGACTTTCTTTTGACATGAGACAACAAAATATATACTGCGGCTGGAGTAATTCCATCTATTCTGAGTGCTTGCCCTAGTGTTTTTGGCTTTATTTCCTTAAATTTTGACTTTACTTCATTTGACAGCCCAGAAAATTGGTCATAATCAAGATTCTCAGGAATTTTAAGATTTTCATCTCTTTTAAATGCTAAAATGTCTGCATCTTGTTTCTTCAAATAACCTTTATAGTGAGCTTTTATCTCAATTTGCTCATCGATTTCACGTGAAACATATTTAATTTCTGGCCAAATTTCTCTAATTTTACTCATATCTACTGACTTTTGGCTTAATATTTCTAATGCATTTCTTTTAACCCCATCTTTCGCAATTTTAACACCAAATTTTGATGCTTTTGAAGGAGAAATTAGAGAATTTTTCATATTTTTGAGACTTTTTTCTAGTTTAGATGCTTTCTCTTTAAATATGATTTTCCTTTCATCTAATATTAAACCAATATCAATTCCTTTTTGGGTAAGTCTTATATCTGCATTATCAGATCTCAAAGATAGTCTGTATTCTGCCCTTGAGGTGAACATTCTATAGGGCTCTGCAACTCCTTTTGTAACTAAATCATCTATCATAACACCTATGTATGCCTCAGATCTGTCAAGTATAAATGGTTCTTTATCTTTAATAGAGAGAGCAGCATTTATTCCAGCTATCAACCCTTGTGCTGCAGCTTCCTCATAGCCTGTTGTTCCATTTATTTGTCCAGCTAGGTAAAGATTTTTAATTTTTTTTGTCTCTAAAGTTAGGAATAGCTCCCGTGGGTCAACAAAATCATATTCGATTGCGTATCCAGACCTTAAAATCTTTACATTTTCTAAACCATTGATATTGTTGCATATTTCTTGCTGAATTTCAGCAGGTAGAGAGGTTGAAATTCCATTTGGGTAGATTGTTTTATCATTTAGACCCTCTGGCTCTAAAAATATTTGATGTTTTTGCTTATCAGCAAACTTTACAATTTTATCTTCTATGGAAGGACAATATCTAGGACCGACACCTTGGATGCTTCCTGAGTACATAGCACTACTTTTTATGTTTTTAGATATGATCTCATGAACTGCTCGATTAGTATAGGTCATCCTACATGAAATTTGTCTATTGATATTTTTTTTTGTAAGGAAAGAAAAAAAATATGGATCTTCATCTGCGTGCTGCTCTTCGAGTTTTTCGAAATTAATTGTCGTTGCATCCAATCTTGGTGGTGTTCCTGTTTTTAATCTTCCAATTTTAAAATCATATTTTTCTAGTTGTTCACTTAAACCTGTTGAAGGTTTTTCATTAAATCTCCCTGCAGGTGTTTTTTCTTCACCAATGTGAATTAAACCATTTAAAAAAGTTCCAGTTGTTAGGATTACTTTAGATGATAGTACTTTTTTACCTTCTTGTGTAATAAAACCAATTATATTGTTTTTATCGAAAATAAACTCTATTACAGGATCAGAAAAAATGCTTAAATTACAGTAATTTACAAGTTTTTGTTGCATATATTTCTTATATAATGATCTATCACTTTGTGTACGGGGTCCACGCACTGCAGGGCCTCTGCTTCTATTCAATAATCGAAATTGTATTCCTGATTTATCTGCAACTTCACCCATTACGCCATCTAGTGCGTCTATCTCTCTAACAAGATGACCTTTACCCAATCCCCCTATAGCTGGATTGCATGACATCTCACCAATAGTATCAAATTTATGAGTGAATAACGCAGTATTTATGCCCAATCTAGCAGCTGCTGCTGCAGCTTCACAGCCTGCATGACCTCCACCAATTACAACTACATCAAATGATATCTCATTTTTCATAGCTGTAATTTATTATTGATCTTAAAATTTACAAGAAAACACTTATAAATGTTTAAAAAGTAAGAAAATTCAATGCTTATTTACCTATACAGAAATCGCTAAAAATAGAACCTAATATTTCTTCAACATCTACTTTTCCTACAATCATCCCTAAGTGTCTAGTTGCTAACCTTAAATCCTCTGCAGCTTTATCAAAATCTTCTTGTGAATTTTTTTCCTCAAAATTTTTCAAATTTTGAACACAGGCTTCTAAACTTTGTCTATGTCTTTCTCTTGTAATTAAAGTTTCGTTTGAACTTATAAATTTATTTTTTAGTTTATCTTTAATTCTATTTATTAACTCATCTAAGTTTGTTTCATTCTTAATTGATAAAAAAATTGGATTAAATTTTAAAATTTGTTGACTTATATTTTTAAAACCAAGATCTATTTTATTAATAACAATTATTGATTTTTCACTCACTAAATCATTCAAAAATCCAGCAAAATCAACACTTTTTGGTTCAATTACTATTATGTTTAAATCAGCATCCTCGGCTCTTTTAAGAGCCAGTTTAATTCCTTTTTTTTCTATCTCGTCTTGGGACTCCCTTATCCCAGCAGTATCTGAGACCACAACAGGGTAACCATCCAAATTTAAGTGGGCTTCGATAACATCTCTTGTTGTTCCAGCAATTTCTGAAACGATTGCTACATCACGATTTGAAAGATAATTAAGCAAGGAAGATTTTCCAGCATTCGTAGGTCCGATGATTGCAATCTTAAAACCTTCTCTAATTCTTTCTCCAACTTTTTGATCGTCCAAAATTTTTTCAATTTGATTTCTTATTTTTTTGGAATCTATTTTAATATTTTTAATCATATCTTCTGGAAGATCATCTTCGGGAAAATCAATTTTAGCCTCAACATTTGATAAAATTTTTAAAAGTTTTTCTCGAAGGGAATTAAACTCATCTGAGCTTTTTCCACTCATTATTTTTATAGCCTGTTGTCTTTGAATTTCTGTTTCAGCAGAAATTAAGTCTGAAATACTTTCTGCTTTAAGAAGATTTATTTTACCATTTTGAAATGCAAGTTTTGTAAATTCTCCAGGTTCGGCTAATCGACAATTTTTAACTTTTGAAAGTTGATGTAACATTGATCTAACAACTGCTATACTTCCATGAACATGCATTTCTGCCATATCTTCACCTGTGTAGCTCTCAGGGCCAGGAAACCATAGTAATAAACCTTCATCTATTAGTTCAGAAGTGCTGATTTTATTGAACTTTTTTAAATTTGATACTCGTGGTTCAGGGGGATCTTCACCTGTAATAAGTTTGACTACATTTGAAGCCTCAGACCCAGATATTCTAATTACAGCTATTCCAGAGACTCCTGGTCCTGATGATAGTGCATATATAGTCATATAATTATTATAGTTTTATATTAATCATAATAATATAATTTTCTAAATGATAATATGGCTTGCATCTTATCCCAAGAGTGGAAATACATGGATTAGATCTTTTTTAGCTTCATTATTATTTAATAGAAATAACAAAGCTGATTTAGATGGAATTTCAAATATACCCCAGTATCCTTTAAGATCGCATTTTAAAAATCTTGTAAATAATATTGATGATATTAAAGAAATTTCATCTAACTGGGTTAAATCTCAAAGTTTAATCAATAATGATAAAAAAATTAAATTTTTTAAAACACATCATGCTCTTTGTAATTACCAAGGAAATAACTTTACTAATTTAGAAAACACTTTAGGTGTTATACACATCGTTCGTGATCCAAGAAATATAATCTCATCATTACTTTATCACTATTCGAAAGAGAATTACAACAAAGCTCTTGAATTTATGTTAGATGAAAATAAAGCTTTAGGTAAGAAATTTGATAAAAAAAGTCCAACTGTAAACAGAGATATGTTTACAATAATTTCATCATGGAAAAATAATTATAATTCTTGGAAAAATTTTAAAGGGAATTATTTATTGATAAAATATGAAAACTTATTGTTCGAACCAAATAAAGAATTTTATAAGATATGTAATTACTTGACTGATAAAATAAACATTAAATTTGATGATGAAAAAATTTTTACTGCGATAAAAGAAAATAATTTTGAAAATCTTAAAAAATTGGAGAACAGTAAAGGATTTAATGAAACGGTTAAGGATAAATCAACAGGAAAACTTAAAAAATTTTTTAATTTAGGTCCTGAAAATAAATGGGAAAATTTATTAGATCCAAAAATCAAAACAATGATAGAGACAGAATTTAAAAAAGAAATGAAAGAATTGGGGTATTTATAAATTTCTCTTATAAACTTTTAAAAGTTCATTTTTTAAACCCTCAGCAAACTTCTGCGAGTCGTAAAGAGGTGTACTAAGAATATTGCTAAATATTTTTTCCCTTATAGAAGTTAATTCATCTATGTTATTGGCTAAGTGAGTTGCTTTTTGGATATATTGGTCTTCATTTTCTGCCAAAAAGTATTCTAAATTACCGTTTTTTACTATACTTTCTCCGCACCTAGAGTTGAAATTATAACCTTTCATTACCAGGACTGGAACACCAGCCCATAGAGCCTCAAAGGTTGTAGTAACTCCATTATAAGGAAAAGTATCTAAACCAATATCAACATTATTATATAATTTTAAATGATCCTCGACTTCTGAATAATTTTGACGATCAAAGAATTCTAATTGTTTATCAACACCATAATTTTTAAATTTTGAAATAATATTTTTTGTTTGATAACTAAAAGAAGATTTTAAGATCAATTTAGAATTTTTAACTTCTTTTAAAATTTTACTCCAAGTTCTAATTACTTCATCAGATATTTTAAGAAAATTATTAAATGAACCAAAAGTAATAAATTTATTTTTTTTAAATGGTAGATCTAACTTTTCTCTCTTAAATGGAAAACCTGAATGACAGTTCCAAACATGTGGGAGTTTAATAATTTTTTCTGAATAATATTTTTCTTCCTCATCATAGATTAAGTTTTTGTCTGCTATTAAGTAATCAATATCATTGAAACCAACAGTATTACAAAAAGCTAACCATGATATCTGTATGGGGCAAACTCTATTGTTAAATATTTCAATATTTTTGGCTCCAGTTAATCCCATTACATCAAATAATATTTCAATTTTGTCAGCTTGTATTTTGTCGACAATTTCCTGATTTGAAGTTTTTGATAAATCATACCAGAAATCTGCATTATCTTTTAGCTCTTTAGACGATGATTTAAGAAGTGAAGACTCACCAATTTGATATACGGATACTTCAAAAATATTTTTATCTAAATTTTTTATTGTATTCTTAACAAAATATGTAACTGAGTGATTGACCACAAAATCAGGAGATACAAACCCTATTTTTATTTTATTATTTTCTTTGTAGTTGATATCATTTATGTCATTTACTTTAAGTTTGGGGAAATAAGTTTTGAACTCTTTGGAATAATTATAATAATCTTTAATCCCCCAGTCATAGATATAATTATTCATCATACCATAAGTACAAGCATTTATTTTTAATTTAGAATTGTTTTCTAAAACTTTTTTTGACAATTGAAGAACTTTTTTGGGATTTAACAAGTACTTATGTAAATCAATACCACTTAGGTATAATTTCTCATTGTAGGGGAAATTTTTTTCAGCCTCATCAAACATTAATTTTGCATTTTCTAAAAAATCAATGACATTAAGATATTTTTGAGAATTTTTAATACATGCGGTGATATAATTGCCTAGTGCTTCAATGCCTGCTAAGTTTTTTTTTAATTTTTTGTAAGCATCTTCAAAGTCAGATAGTGCAGATATAACATCTTCTTCTGTATAATTTGGATTAAGCATTTTACAAACTCCAACCAAAGATGACAAACCACCAGGACGATTATCTCTTTTTGAATATTCCTCTACTTTAAGAATAATATCTTTGTACTTTTTTCTTGAAAATAAATCCAAGAGTGTTCTTTGAAAATTTTGATCAACCATATTTAAGATTTAATATGATAACTTATATTTATTTTAAGATTAAGAATAGATGTTAAAGAGGAATTTAAAAGCTTTTAAATATGGTAAAAACTTAGGAAGGTTTGTTCATTGAGTTAAAAAACTCAGCGTTATTTTTTGTTGTTTTCAATTTTGAATTTATAAAATCAATTGCATCCATGGAACCCATTGGAGCTATAATTCTTCTTAAAACATTCATTTTTTGAAGATCATTTTTATCAAAAATAAGTTCTTCTCTTCTCGTACCAGATTTAGTTATATCAATGGCTGGGAATATTCTTTTCTCTGAAATTTTTCTATCTAAAATAGTTTCACTATTTCCAGTTCCTTTAAATTCTTCAAAAATTACCTCATCCATTCTACTGCCAGTATCAATTAAAGCGGTAGCTATAATTGTTAGAGATCCTCCTTCTTCAATATTCCTAGCTGCTCCAAAAAACCTTTTTGGTCTTTGAAGAGCGTTCGCATCAACTCCTCCTGTTAATACTTTACCAGAACTTGGAACTACTGCATTATATGCTCTTCCAAGTCTTGTTATTGAGTCTAGTAAAATTACAACATCCTTTTTGTGTTCTGTTAATCTCTTAGCTTTTTCAATTACCATTTCAGCAACAGCTACATGACGTTGAGCTGGTTCATCAAATGTCGAACTTATTACTTCTCCTTTTACAGTTCTTTGCATGTCTGTTACCTCCTCAGGCCTCTCATCTATAAGTAATACCATTAAATAACACTCTGGATGATTTGCTGTAATAGAATTTGCAATACTTTGTAAAATCATTGTTTTCCCAGCTTTTGGAGGTGAAATAATTAGAGATCTTTGTCCTTTTCCTATCGGACTAACTAAATCAATTAATCTTGGAGTTAAGTCAGGCTTCTTCTCAACTTTATTACTTTCAACTTCCATTCCTAATTGTTTATTAGGATATAAAGGAGTTAGGTTGTCAAAAGCTATCTTATGTTTAAACTTATCTGGTTCTTCAAAATTTATTTTACTCACCTGGAGAAGTGCAAAGTATCTTTCACCTTCCTTAGGAGATCTAATTGGACCTTCAACTGAGTCTCCAGTTCTTAATCCAAATCTTCTGATTTGGCTTGGACTTACATATATATCATCTGCTCCTGGCAAATAATTTGACTCCATTGCTCTAAGAAAACCGAAACCATCTTGAAGTAACTGTAATACACCACCACCTGTAATCTCTTCACCTTTTTCAGCAAGTTTTTTTAAAATTGCAAAATAAATTTCTTGCCTTCTTAGTGTGCTTGCGTTTTCAATACCTAATTTTTCTGCTTCAGTGATTAACTTTTCAGAGCTTTTTTCTTTTAATTCTTGAATATTCATTTGTGGGGGTTTTGTTTGAGATGATTTAAATATATATACTAGTTCAAAAATTTCAACCCTAGATAGGTTTAAAAACTACAACAAAAACAACAAAAATTAGCAATAATGTGGGTATTTCATTGATTATTCTGAAAAATTTAGATGATTTTGTGTTTTCTTTTGATTTTAGTAACCTCATGCATCGTCCAAGATATTCATGATAGATTGTTAATAAAACTACTAATAGAATTTTAAGTTGTAGCCATAAAAATGCAAAACTTTCAATTCCATTTATCCAAATCAATATAATACCAAAAAACCATGATAGAAGCATGGCCGGTCGCATTATATAATTATATAGTTTTCTTTCCATTGTCTCAAAAATTTGAGTTACTTGATCTTTTTCAGAATTTTCAACATGATAGACAAATATTCTTGGTAAATATAAAAGTCCCACCATCCAAGAAATAACTGCAATTAGATGGAGCGATTTAAATAAAAGATATCCACTCATAATTAAATATTTTTCATAACGAGATGTTTAAATAACATAATGTGATCATCACTATCATTTAAACATGGTACCATCTCAAAATTTTCACCACCTGATTTAATAAAACTTTCTTTTCCTTGAATAGATATTTCTTCTAAAGTTTCCACACAGTCAGATGAAAATCCTGGACAGATAACTAAAATATTTTTCTTGCCTTCTTTTGGGAGATTTTCAAAAGTTTTATCCGTATATGGTTGTAACCATTCTTGAGGGCCAAATCTTGATTGAAAAGTTGTAATTATTTTTATATCTGAATATTTTTCAGAAATAAGTCTGGTAGTTTTGTGACAATAACAGTGATAAGGATCACCTTTTTCAAAATACTTTTTTGGTATGCCATGGTAAGATGCTACAATTAAATCTGGTTTCCAACTTATTTCATTTATTTTTTTTTCAATACTATTTTTAATTGCTTCGATATAAAGGGGCTCTGACTCGTAATGTGGAATTATTTTAAGATTGGGTTGCCACCTCATTTTCATTAAAGTCCTATAAACTTCATCGCACACTGTTGCTGTTGTTGCTGCAGCGTATTGAGGGTAAAGAGGTAATATAATTAATTTTTCGCAGCCCTGTTTCTGAAGTTGATGAATTTTACTATTAATACTTGGATTTCCATATCTCATTGCAAAATCAATAATTATCTCCTCTTTTCCAATCTTTTCTGACAGTTTTTTTGCTTGGCTTTCTGTATAGTATCTAAGTGGAGACATATTTTTATCATTCATCCATATTTCTTTATATGCTTTAGCAGTTTTGGAAGGTCTAAAGGTAAGTATAAATAGGTTAAGTATTACTTGCCAAATCAGAGGATTTACTTCGATTACTCTTTTATCAGATAGAAATTCCTTTAAATATTTTCTTATATCCAGCCAACTTGTTGAGTCTGGCGTCCCTAAATTTACAATTAGTATCCCTGTTTTACCATAATTAATTTTTGGATGATCTGGTGTCATTTAAAATTTCTTACAATCTTTATTAATTCTTCAACCATTTCAATTTTAGTCTCTGGAAGTATTCCGTGACCTAAATTAAAAATATATGGGTGGTCTTTAAAAACATTTAGGTATTTCTCAACTTCTATTTTAAGAGTTTTTTGATCGGTTAATAATATTTTTGGATCGAGGCCACCCTGTACTGGTATGTTAATCTCATTGACTATTTTCTTTGGGTCAATATCATAATCTATATTTACAGCGTCAGGTTTAACAATTTCACAAAAATTTTTATAATCTTTTATACCTCTAGGAAAACAAATAACTGGCACTCCTAATGTCTTTACATAATCGACAATATTAAGGGTAGGTATATAAATATATTCTGGAATTTTATCTTTTAATAATCCAGCCCAACTATCAAAAATTTGAATAACTTGAGCTCCAGCCTCAATTTGATTTTTTATATGAAGTTTTAAAAATTTCTCTATTATTCCTAGTAATCTATTAATTAAAAAATCATCTTTAAAAAATTCGCTCGATAAACCTTTTTTGGGAGATGATTTATTAATCATATAAACTAGTATTGTCCAAGGAGCTCCGACAAATCCAATCATATCTTTATTAATCATTAAAGGATCTTTTGATGTTTTTGAGATTGCTTTATAAATTTTATAAATTTTTTCTGTAAAAATTATTTCATCTACATTTTTTATTTTTTCTAAATTTATATCTCCCAATTTAGGCCCAAAATTCTTTTCAAATTCTACTTTTTGCCCCAACCCATATGGTAACATTAAAATATCTGAAAATATTACTGCACCATCAAATCCAAATCTTTTTATTGGTTGAAGTGTTATTTCAGAAGCTAGATCGCTATTTAAGCAGAGTTTTATAAAATCTTGATTTTCTTTTCTAATCTCTCTAAATTCAGGTAAATATCTTCCTGCCTGTCTCATCAACCATATAGGATTAGTCTTCGTATCTTTATTTTTAATACAATTAGTTAAGGGACTCATATAAATAGATTTATATTATTTACTTTATTAGTATTATGTAATGTGAATAACGTAAATTAGTCAATTACCACACTTTATTAACTTCTTATTAACAACTATAATCTTAAATTAGTAAGGTATTTTAGGGTTAATTTTGGATTTTTCTCATTTTATTACTATTATGTATAAAATTAATCACAATTTATAACTAGGTTAATTATATGGAAAAAAAACAAGTTTTCGCAGGTCTAATTACCAAATCTACATTTTTCTTATTTTACTAATAGTTTATAAACATCTTATACATGAAAAACTTGTATCAAATTTATCTTATTTCAGATTCAACTGGTGAAACATTAGATAGAATTTTTCTAGCACTTAAAGCACAGTTTCCTAATTTTGAATATGAAACTAATCATTTTTCTTTCACAAGAACTGAAAGTCAAACTTTAAGTATTTTGAAACAAGCGAAAAAAGAGAAAAATTCAATAATATTATATACTATTGTAAATAGTAAATTAGCAAAATATCTTACAGAGAAGGCTTACGAAAGAGAAATACCCTGCTTTGGAGTACTTGGAGATTTAATATTAAACTTTTCAAAAGTTTTAAATCAAAAAGCTTCACACCAACCAAGCGGCCAACATATTTTGAATGAAGAATATTATGATAGAATTGAAGCAATCCAATTTACAATGAATCATGACGACGGTAACCAAACAGACGATATAGAAAAGTCAGATATTGTTCTTTTGGGTGTTAGCAGAACTAGCAAAACCCCAACATCTATATATTTGGCTAATAGAGGATTTAAAACGTCAAATATCCCCTTAGTAAATAAAAACTCTATACCAAGTAAAGCAACTAAGAAAAATTTTTCACCGTGTGTAGTTGGGTTAGTTACCGAGGCAGAGAGATTATACGATTTAAGAAAGAATAGACTAAATTCTCTAAAGGAAGATCATAATAGTGAGTATGTAAATATTGATAAAATTAGAGATGAGGTAAATAATAGTAGAAAAATATTTAAAGAAAATAATTGGCCCACAATAGATGTAACAAGAAAATCTGTTGAAGAAACAGCTGCCTCTATTATTAAAATTTATGAAATAAAAAATAAAAAAAATGACTGACATCATTTTAGCTTCGAAAAGCAAAGTAAGAAAAGAAATATTAGACAATCATAATATTAATAGCAAAGTTAAAGCATCAAATGTCGATGAAGATCCAATCAAAGAAAGTTTGTTGAAAGAGGGAGCTTCACCAGAAATTATTTCTAAAAATCTAGCAGAATTAAAAGCAAACAAGGTAAGTCAAAAAATTAATAATGCTCTAGTATTAGGAGCAGATAGCGTCATCGATTTAACTGGAGAATTAATTTCAAAACCAGAAAGTAGAGAAGAGGCTTTGAATATTTTAAAGAAACTCAATGGAAAAAAACATTCTTTGATCAGTTCAGTTTGTATATCTAAAAATGGATCTATGGTTTGGAACTATACTGACAAAGCTTACTTGACCATGAAGGATTTTTCTGAAAATGAATTAACTACTTATCTAAATAAAATAAGTGATGAAGCCCTATATGCTTATAATGTTTATCAAATTGAAGGAGAAGGAAGAGCCTTATTCTCAAATATTGATGGAGATGAAGATACTATAATGGGCTTGCCTATCAAAAAAATTAAGGAATATTTGGAACTACAAAAATGAAAAAATTTTTAGTAATAGGAAATCCAATTGAACATTCTTTATCTCCAAAGTTGCATAATTATTGGATAAAAAAAAATAGTTTAGATGCAATCTATGGGAAATTGGAAACCTATGACAATGATTTGTCTGAACTATGCAAATCTATCAAAAAGGGAGATTTGGATGGTTTAAATGTTACTGTTCCTTTTAAAAAATCTATAATACCTCACTTAGATATTTTAAGTAGCAATGCATTAAGGACACAGTCTGTAAATACTATCTCGTTGAATAAAGGTCATTTAATTGGAGATAACACTGATATTAACGGGTTTGAATTAAGTATTAGAAAATTGAATTATGATGTTAGTGACAAGACAGTTCTGATATTAGGTGCTGGAGGGGTTGTGCCGTCAATAATTTTTTCATTGTTAAGGATGAAAGTATCAAAAATATTTTTGAGTAATAGAACTAAAAAAAAGGCTGAAAATTTAAAAAATTTATTCAACGAGATTAATATTCTGGAATGGGGTGATCTACCAAAGTTTGATATGATAATAAATGCCACTACTTTAGGTTTAAATAACTCAGATAAATTTGGCATAGACTTTTCTCAGACTGGTCAAAACAAGCTTTTTTATGATGTTATATACGCACCATTTCAAACAGAGTTTTCAGAAGCAGGAAATGTAAAGGGTAATTCAATTGAAAATGGTTTAAATATGTTTTTATTTCAGGGCCAACAAGCTTTTAATATTTGGCATAATGTTGAACCAGAAATTAACAAAGAATTAATTGAATTTCTAAAAAACTAAAATTATGAGTTTTAAAATTAAAAATGATTAGAGTTGGGATAATTGGCGGTATAGGTTCAGGAAAATCTTTTATTTCAAAACTTTTTGGATACCCAGTATTTAATGCAGATAATGAAGTAAAATTAATTTACAGAAAAAATAAAAAATGCTTCACTCACTTAAGAAAAAAATTACCAAAATTCATTAAATCATTTCCAATTAAAAAGAAAGAGCTCATATCAGCAATCGTTTCAAATAAAAAAAATCTTAAATTAATTTCTTCTGTTGTTCATCCTTTGGTTAGAGATAAAATGAAAAAATTTATAAACAAAAACAAAAAACGCAGTATGATCATCTTTGATATCCCTTTATTTATTGAAAATAATCTTAATAAAAAAAAAGATATAATAATCTTTGTAAATTCTAAAAGTTCCAAGGTCCTTGAGAGGTTAAAAAAAAGACCAAATTTTAATGAAAAATTAATTAGAAGTCTTAAGGAGAGTCAAGTTATGTTATCTAAAAAAAGAAAATTATCAAATTACGTGATCAATAATAATTTTTCTATAAATGTAATGAAAAAAAAAGTTAAACTAATTAAAGAAGAAATTTTTAATGAAAGAAATAGTTCTAGATACTGAAACAACGGGTTTGTCTGTAAGAGATGGTCATAGGATTGTTGAGATCGGATGTATAGAGCTTGACAATTTAATACCAACAAAAAATATATTTCATTTTTATTTAAATCCAGAAAGGAAAGTGTCTGATAAGGCATTTGAGGTTCATGGATACTCTGATGAATTTTTATCAACCAAGCAGAAATTCGTTGAAATTGCTGATGATTTTTTAGATTTTATCAAAGATAAAAAAATTATAATTCATAATGCCGAGTTTGATATTGGTCATCTCAATAATGAATTAGCTTTAATTGGAAAGCAAAAAATTAACAATGCAAATGTTATTGATACATTAGAATTGGCAAGAAATAAGTTTCCAGGATCTGGTATTAGCCTTGATGCTTTATGCAAGAGATTTCGGATAGATAATTCCAAAAGAGAAAAACATACTGCTCTTATTGACTGTGAGTTACTTGCTAAAGTATATATAAATTTAATAGACCAAAAAGAACCCACCTTAAATTTATCAGACAATAATGAGAGTAAACTTTCCTCAATAAACGATCAGTCAGATTATTATAAAAAAGTTATTTTACCAACCGAACAAGAATTATCAAACCATAAAGAATTTCTTAAAAAAAACTTAAAAAAAAATTTTTTTTAACTTAATCTTTTTTTAAAAAGTTCCTCAAAATCAATTTTTTTCTCAAATTGTAAATTTGGTAAACCTGACTCTCTGAGTATAGTTAAAAATTTTTGTTCTAATTCTGGGTATATTTTAGTTGGGGTATCACATAGAACTATCTTTTCTAATTCAGTTTTATTAATTTGTGGATCTAATATATCGATTACTGTCGCATATTTAATCTGAAATATACCTTTATCTATTTTCTTATTTTGATTTTCGTAACTTAATGTTGTTAAAACTTCTATCATTTTTTTTTTTAAAGGTTTTGATTTTAAGCCAACAGTCATTTTATAATCTGGAATAGTATTCCTTATGGTAACCAAAGCTTCTGGACTAGCAATTTCAACTGACAAATCTTGAATATAACTTATTATTATTTTATATTTATCTTCCATCTTTATCTTCTATATCCTCATATTCACCTTCAACAAGATTATTTTCTTTTGGTTTTTTCTTTGATGAATATTTTTTTGAGTATTTTTTAAGTATTATTTTTCTCGTAACTGGAAAGACTAGTAAAACCCCAACTATGTCAGTCGCAAATCCAGGAAGTATTAAAAGCAAAGCTGCAAACGCAATTGCAGCTCCAGAAACCATTTCATACAAAGGAACTTCATTTTTGACCAATTGAGACATGCCTGAACGCAAGGTATTAAATCCCTCATATCTCGCATACCAAATGCCAACAACTGCTGTAGTAAGTATAAGCAAAATTGTATTTAAAGCTCCTATTTGAGAGCCAACTTTAATGAATAAGTAGATTTCGATTAGAGGGATCCCTAAAATAAGAATTATTGCTGTGTTCATTTGTCTATAATGTAAATTGCAGGTTGAAATTAATCAACATAGTAAATATTATCAACATATGAGTTATAGCTTTGAATACATCGATATAATACTATTAGCAATGATCGCAGGATTTATTTTTCTGAGATTAAGAGGGATTTTAGGTAAAAAAACCGGATTTGAGGAAAATATTAATTCAAGTTTTCCTCACGAGGAGGCTCCAGAAACAAAAAATTCTCCCATTTTAAATGCTGAAACTTTTGATGATGCAGCAAAAAAAGATTTCCTAAATGGCGCTAAAATTGCTTATGAAAGTATTATTACTAGTTTTTCTAAAGGAGATTTAAAATCAATAAAAAATCTTTTAGCAAAAAATGTCTATGACCAATTTGATGAAGCTATTAAAGATAAAAAAGCAAGAAATGTTACCTCAGAAACTACATTTATAGGTATTAATTCCGCAGAGATAAAAGAGCATAATCAAAATAAAAATATGCTTGAAGTAAGTGTTGAATTTGTGAGTGAAATTATATCTTGCATTAAAGATAAAGATAATAAAATTATTTCAGGTGATGCTAAAAAAGTTAAAAAAGTGTTAGATACTTGGAAATTTACAAAAGACAGTACTTCAAAAAATCCTAACTGGTTAATAGTAGATACCCAAGCTTAGTTGAGTAAAAAAATATCAGATAAAGATAAACAGGATTGGCAAAATTTCTTAAATAGTTCTGACAAACTAGAAAATAAAGATCAAAAAATTTCTTCAACACCTAAAAGATATATTGAAAGATCTATTGATTTGCACGGTTATACCTTAGAGGAAGCAAATCAAAAGATGAATTCTTACATTGAAGAATGTTATGCAAATGGAGTTAACAAAATTAGTGTCATTACAGGAAAAGGTCTTAGATCTAAAAATTTAAATGACCCATATCAATCTAGCAATTTGAGCATATTAAAACACTCAGTACCTAATTTTATTAGAGGTAATGATCATTTAATGAAAAAAATTATAAGTATTGATTTTGAGGCTGTTGAAAACCCATCCATTGGAAATTTTGATATTTTTTTAAGAAAAAAAAAGTAATATTTACAAAATAAACTTAGATAGGTCTGCGTCCTTAACAAGCTCACCAATATTTTTCTTAATATAATCCGAGTCTATACTGATCTTTTCACCAGCCCTATCTGTTGCTGTAAAACTAATATCATCCAAAACTCTTTCAATTATAGTATGCAGTCTTCTAGCGCCAATATTTTCAACTGTTGTATTAACTTCACTTGCAATTGTTGCAATTGTATCAATTCCATCTTCAGTAAATTCTAAATCTACATTTTCAGTTTGAAGTAATGCTTTGTATTGTTTTATTAAACTATTGTCTGGCTCTTTTAAAATTCGCTTAAAATCCTCACTATTTAAAGCATCTAGCTCAACTCTGATTGGTAATCTTCCTTGAAGCTCAGGTAATAGATCTGATGGTTTTGCTAATTGGAAAGCTCCTGAAGCTATAAATAATATGTGATCTGTTTTAATTGGACCATATTTAGTGCTCACAGTTGTCCCTTCAATTAAAGGAAGTAAATCTCTTTGAACACCTTCTCTGGAAACATCTCCTCCAACTCTATCAGTTCTTGCTGAGATTTTATCTATTTCATCTAAAAATACGATACCGTTGTTCTCAGTCGTATTTTTTGCTGATTTAATAATTTTATCTTGTTCTATTAATTTATCAGCTTCTTCGTTTAGTAATATTTCATGAGACTCTTTTACTAACATTTTTTTCTTTTTAGCTTTTTGGCCCATAGATTTTCCTAACATGTCTGAAATATTAATCATTCCAACATTTGCACCAGGCATCCCAGGAATTTCAAATGACGGCATTCCACCGCCACTTTCTGTAACAGCAATCTCTATTTCGTTATCATCTAAATCGCCATCTCTTAATCTTTTTCTAAAACTTTCTCTTGTTGCAACACTTGCTTTATTTCCAACAATTGCATCAAGAACTCTATCTTCTGCTAACTTTTGTGCTTTAGCATGAACTTCTTTTCTTTTTTTCACTTTTTCCATTGCAATTGCAATTTCAAGAAGGTCTCTTATGATTTGTTCTACGTCCCTTCCAACATATCCAACTTCGGTAAATCTTGTTGCTTCAACTTTTACAAATGGTGCTTCGGCTAGTTTAGATAATCTTCTAGATATTTCTGTTTTACCAACTCCAGTAGGCCCCATCATTAAAATATTTTTTGGAAGAACTTCATCTTTCATGTCACCTTCTAGAGCTTGTCTTCTCCATCTATTTCTTAAAGCAATTGCAACAGCTCTTTTTGCATTGTTTTGACCAACAACAAATCTATCTAATTCAGAAACTATTTCTCTTGGAGATAATGAATTTTGAATGTTATTTTTCTCTTTTTTTACTTTAGCGTTTGGTAGTGTTGTGACGTTTGATTTTTCCATCTTAAATTTTCTCTATATTTAAATTATCATTAGTGAAAACACATATTTCAGAAGCAACTTTAATTGCTTTTTTGGCAACTTCTTCTGCAGATAAATCTGTATCCATTAATACCTTTGCTGAAGCTAATGCATAATTTCCACCAGAACCTATTCCAATAACGTCTCCCTCAGGCTCTAAAACATCGCCAGTTCCTGAAATAATAAAACTATTTTCTTTATCACCAACAGCCATTAAGGCTTCTAATCTTCTTAAATATTTATCAGTTCGCCAATCCTTAGCTAATTCGACTGCTGCTCTTGCTAGATTTCCAGCATGTTTTTCTAACTTAGACTCTAATCTCTCAAATAATGTTAAAGCATCTGCAGTAGATCCGGCAAATCCTGCAATCACATTTCTTTTCTCAATCTTACGAACTTTATTTGCAGTTTTCTTGATAACAGTATTTCCCATACTTACTTGGCCATCACCAGCAACTACTACTTCATTGTTTTTTCTTACTAATACTATCGTCGTCATGGGATATAGATGGATACTAAATACAATAGTTCAAGACCAAGGCTAGAATTATTGCCATAATTGAATAATAGATATATACCTTTTTCAGATTATGAAACGTAGAGCCAAAATAAGTAGAAAAACAAAAGAGACTAACATCAGTGTTGATTTAAATATTGATGGTAAGGGTAAGTACAAAGTTGACACAGGTATAGGATTTTTAGATCACATGCTTGAGCAATTATCAAAACACTCTTCAATGGATATGAATATTAAAGCTAAAGGTGATACGCACATTGATCTTCACCACACAACTGAAGATACTGGAATTGCAGTTGGTGAATGTTTGAAAAAAGCATCTAAAAAATTTGTTGGTATAAAAAGATATGCACATGCGATGATTCCGATGGATGAAACATTAACTAGAGTTGCAATCGATGTTTCAAATAGACCTTATTTAATTTGGAAAGTAAAATTGAAAGTAGAAAAATTAGGTGAGATGGATACGGAACTATTTAAAGAATGGTTCCAAGCTTTTTCACAAGCTGCAGGAATTACTTTACACATTGAAAATATCTATGGTGATAATAGTCACCACATTATCGAGTCTTGCTTTAAAGGATTAGCAAGATCATTACGAGCTGCTTTAGAAATGGATCCAAGAAACAAAACTACAATACCTTCTACAAAAGGTTCTTTATAAATTTAATGAATGTCACAATTGTTGACTACAATTCAGGGAACATAAGTTCTGTAATAAATTCGTTTAAGGAAGTTGCAAAAGACAAAGTAAACATTGAAGTAACAGCAGATCTTGCAACTATAAAAACTAGCGACAAAGTTGTACTACCCGGACAAGGATCCTTTAAAAGCTGTATTGATGGTCTCAATAGTATTAACGGCTTGATAGATACTCTTAATGAATTTGCATTAGAAAGTAAAAAACCACTTCTTGGAATTTGTGTTGGTCTGCAAATGTTTGCAGATATTGGATATGAAGAAGTTGAGACTAAAGGATTAGGTTGGATTTCTGGTAAAGTTTCTAAAATTGATAACCAAGGCGATAAATTTAAGCTTCCACACATTGGTTGGAATGAAATTAATATTAAGAAAGAAAGTAAGATTTTTAAAGGCATAGAAAATAATTCTCACATGTACTTCGTTCACAGTTATGAATTTGTACCTGAGGATAAATCTGTAATTTCAGCAACAACTGATTACTCATCTAATGTTGTTTGTGCTGTTGAAAATGAAAACATATTTGGTACTCAATTTCACCCTGAAAAGAGCGATAAAATAGGGCTAAAAATAATAAGTAACTTTATAAATATCTAAAATAATGAAAATTCTTATTTACGTAATTTCAATTTTATTATCTTTTACAAATTTTAGTAATGCAGATGTCGAAAACATTTTAAAAGAAATTAAAAAAAATAAAGATTTAGTAATGGGTTTTAAAAATGTAAAATTTCTTGATGGTTCAATTAAAAATAATTGGGAAATTAATAATAGTGATATTCTTAAAAGTGAAAAAAAAACTAGAAAACACGTATTAAAAATTGTTAACAAGGCTGACGACTATCCAGTGAGACTAGGAAAGCAATCATTAAGATTTGAGGTAAGACATGGTAATGGTTGGGGTTGGGACAAAAAAAATGATAGAGAGAGAGTAGAACTTAAAATTTGTTGTATAAATAAAAAAATAACTTGGACTGCATGGTCGATATATTTACCAAAAGATTACAATGTAGTCTTTCCAATTAGAACTATGTTAGGTCAATTTCATAATGATGGTGACAACCCACCAGCTTTTACTTTTGAAAATCAAGGAGTTCTTATTCCAGGAGGTTATTGGTTAGAGGTTGATAGTTATGTTGGGGGTAATAATAATAATCCTAAACTACTAATTGATCAGAAAGATATGTTAGGTAAATGGACAGATGTTCTGGTAAATGCAAAATGGACAAATAAAAAAGATGGTTTTTTTAAAGTTTGGGTAAATGGGAAACTAAAAGCTCAACACACAGGCATGACTCAAGAAAAAATAGACGATATGCTTTTTCACATAGGTATATATAGATCTTTTCTTTCTAAGACACCTGGTCCAGATCCTACTCAAGTTGCATATTATGATGAAGTTAGACATGGAAATAAATGTAAAAAACTTAAACTTAAGGAATTAGGATACTCTTGTAAGGATATAGAAAGTCAGACTTTTAAATGAAAATATTTCCTGCAATAGACATCAAAGATCAAAAGTGTGTAAGATTAATTAAAGGAGACTTTAATAATAAAACTGAATATGACATGTCCCCAGTTGATCAAGCAGGTAAATATAAAGATCATGGATTTAGAAACTTGCACATTGTCGACCTTGATGGAGCATTAACAGGAGAGACTGTAAATATTGATATTATTGAGGAAATTGTTGGAAAATTTGATCTTAAAATTGAAATAGGTGGTGGTGTAAGAAACTTTGAGAGTATTCAAAAATATACTGATGCTGGAGTAGAGAAAGTAATTTTAGGAAGTGCTGCAATAAAAAATAAAAATTTTTTAAAAGAAGCTTGTCAAAAATTTCCAGATAAAATTGCTTTAGGTTTAGATGCTAAAGATGGTTACTTATCTGTATCTGGATGGAAAGAAAATTCTAATCTAAAGACTTTAGATTTTTTAAAAGATGTAAATGAGTATGGTGCTACCAGGTTAATTTATACAGACATAAATAGAGATGGAATGAAGTTAAGTCCAAATTTTGATGAAACAGAAAATGTTGCTAATAATTCAAATTGTCCAGTGATTATTTCTGGGGGAGTTTCTTCAATTAATGATATTAAAAAGGCAAAAGAATTAGGAAATAAAAATATTGAAGGAATTATAGTTGGTAAAGCTATATATGATGGTGATATTAAATTAGATGAACTTGCAAAAGAGATAGATGCTTAAAAATAGAATTATACCCTGTTTAGATGTTAAAAACGGAAGAGTCGTAAAAGGAATAAATTTTGTAGATTTACAAGACGCAGGTGACCCAGTGGAGCAAGCTAAAATTTATAGTGATGGCGGTGCTGATGAAATTTGTTTTTTAGATATTACAGCTTCAAATGAAAATAGAGATACTATTTACGAAGTAGTGAAAGATACTTCAAAAAAATGTTTTGTACCTTTAACAGTTGGAGGTGGAGTAAGAAGTGTAGAAGATATTAGTAAACTTTTAAACTGCGGAGCTGATAAAGTTTCAATTAATACCGCTGCTGTTCAAAACGCAGATGTAGTAGTTCAAAGCTCAAAAAAATTTGGTTCTCAATGTATTGTCGTTGCAATTGATGCTAAGAAAAATGGAGAGAAATGGGAAGTTTTTACTCATGGAGGACGAAAAAATACTGGAATTAACGCTTTAGAGTTTGCTAAAAAGATGGAAGAGAGTGGTGCAGGTGAGTTGTTGGTCACTTCAATGGATAGAGATGGTACTCAGGTAGGTTATGACATTGATCTTATGTCTAAAATTTCTTCAATGGTAAACATACCCACAATAGCATCAGGAGGAGTTGGTGATCTTGATCACTTAGTAGATGGCATCAAATTAGGCAATGCTAGTGCGGTTTTAGCAGCTTCTATATTTCACTACGGTAAATATTCTGTTAAGGAAGCTAAAGAATATTTGGACTCAAAAGGAATACCTGTTAGGATTTGAGATGCTAAATACCCTTGAGAGCCTGTTTAAACTTGCAAGAGAAAGAAAATCTTCACCAGTTGATGGTTCTTATACTAATAAACTTCTGAGTGACAAATCTTTAAGCAAAGCCAAAGTGCTTGAGGAAATAAATGAATTGATAGAGGCAGTAGAAGAAGATACAAATAAAATTCATGAAGCAGCAGATGTATTTTATCATCTTGCAATGTACCTTGAAGCAAACAATATTAAGATTGAAGATGTAATGAGTGAATTAGACAAAAGAAAAAAATGAGCCATAAATTTTATAAGCCTGCAAGATCAAGATTGCAAAGAAGTGAATTAGCAGTTCCAGGTTCATCTCCTAAAATGTTTGAAAAAGCTCTAAGTTCAGCAGCCGATTATGTTTTTTTAGATCTTGAAGATGCAGTTTCTCCAAATGATAAAATAACTGCAAGAGCAAATGTTATTAAAGCTTTAAATGAAATGGATTGGAGAGGTAGTGGTAAAACTATTTCTGTAAGAATAAATAGTCTAGATACTCATTATATGTATTCAGATTTAATTGAGATTGTTGAACAAGCTGGAGAAAATGTAGATACGATTTTGGTTCCAAAGGCAGGAACAGCAAGTGATGTTTACATGGTTGATTGTTTATTAACTCAAATTGAAACAGATAAAAAATTAAAAAATAAAATTGGAATTGAGTGTTTAATTGAAACTGCATTAGGTATGTCGAATATCAAAGAAATTGCAACTTCAAGTGAAAGATTAGAGGCATTGCATTTTGGTGTAGCAGATTATGCTGCAAGCTTAAGAGCACGAACTACAGTTATAGGTGGGCTTAATGAAAATTATCCAGGAGACCAGTGGCATCATGGTTTATCAGAATTAGTAATGACTTGTAGAGCATATGGTATAAGAGCAATTGATGGCCCTTTTGGAGATTTCAATGATCCAGATGCTTATACAGCAGCTGCTAAAAGAGGTGCTGCAATTGGTATTGAGGGTAAATGGGCAATACATCCTTCACAAATTGAACTAGCAAACAATGTATTCTCTCCGCCAGAAGCAGAGGTTACTAAAGCTAAAAGGATCTTAGAAGAGCTAGAAAAGGCTGCCAAAGAGGGCAAAGGAGCTGCTCAACTTGATGGCAGGATGATAGATGCTGCATCAGCTAGAATGGCTGAGAACATTGTAAATATAGACAAGTTAATCCATAATAAATAAATAAAATTATGGATATTCACGAATACCAAGCAAAAAAAATACTTTCAAACTTTGGGGTAACAATTCCTAGAGGTGGAATTGTTTACAGTCCAGAGAATGCTGAGAATAAAGCTAGAGAAATTGGTGGATCAAGATGGGTTGTCAAAGCTCAAATCCATTCTGGTGCTAGAGGAAAAGCTGGAGGGATAATTGTTTGCAATACACCATTAGAAGTTGCTCAAGCAACAGATAAATTATTAGGAAAAAAATTAGTTACAAATCAAACAGGACCTGAGGGAAAAATTGTAAACAGAATTTATATTGAAGAAGCGACAGATATTGAAAAGGAATTATATTTAGGATTAGTTTTTGATAGAAGCTCCGAAAGTATTATGGTAGTTGCATCTA
>CACICY010000003.1 GCA_902585265.1 uncultured Pelagibacteraceae bacterium | reverse complement strand
CATATTTTAGAAACAACGTTTTATGAAAAAAAATTATCTTCACCAATTGGTGTTGCTGCTGGGTTTGATAAAAATGCTGAAGTATATAATCCTCTGTTTAATCTTGGATTTGGTTTTGTTGAAGTAGGGACAATTACTCCAAAGCCTCAATTTGGTAACCCTAAACCAAGAGTTTTTAGACTTGAAGAAGATGAAGCTCTTATAAATAGATTAGGTTTTAATAATTCTGGTTCAGAACAAATTAGTAAGAGAATAAAGGAAAATAATAAAAAAGGTTTTTTAGGAATAAATATTGGACCAAATAAAGACTCAACGAATAGAGTCGATGATTATTTAATTTGTTTTCGTAAATTTTATAATTTAGCTGATTATATAACTATAAACATTTCCTCACCAAATACAGAAAATTTAAGAGACTTTCATAACCAGGATGAACTAAATTTATTGATTGAAAAAATAAAAAATGAAAAAAAAGAGTTAAATTCAAACATTCCAATAGCAATAAAAGTCTCACCTGATCTTAATGATGATCAAATTAATGAAGTTTCCAAGATCATTAAGGAACAAGAAATAGGAATTATTATTGTTTCCAATACCACAGACAAGAATAGAGAAAATTTAAAAAATATAAATAAATTAGAAAAGGGTGGACTATCAGGCAAACCAATTAAAAAAATTTCAAACGAGGCAATTTCTAAATTTTATAAAATTCTAAAAGATAAAACAAAAATTATAGGAGTGGGTGGTGTGAGTAATGGACAAGATGCTTTTGAAAAAATAATTTCTGGTGCAACACTCGTTCAATTATATACTGGAATGGTTTATAGAGGTCCTCGTATAGCTTCAAAAATAAGTGAAGAATTAATTGAATTATTAAAAAATAAGGGGTTTAAAAATGTTTCAGATGCTATTGGAACTAAAAATTAATCTTGACGCGATAAGATTCAGATCCTATACAGGCTCATAATTTATGTCAAAAAAATGTGAACTTACTGGAAAAATCCCACTCAAGGGTCATAACGTTAGTCATGCTAACAATAAGACTAAAAGAAGATTTCTCCCAAATTTAAAAAAAGTTAAGTTTAAAAGTGAGCTACTCAAGAGAAGTTTAAGATTAACCGTCTCAAATGCTGCTGTCAGATCAGTAGATAAAAAAGGGAGTTTTGACCAATTTCTTATTTCAGCTAAGTCTAGAGATTTATCATTAAGACTGAAAAAATTAAAAAAATCCTTAGTTGGTAAATCAGCATAATGAACAGAGTATTCTTAACACTCTCATTTTTAATGGGATTGGTTGTCTTAGCATCTAATTATTTAGTCCAATTTCCAATTCAATATTACGGTCTTCAAGAAATTCTTACTTATGGAGCATTTAGCTATCCAGTAGCATTTTTAATAACTGATCTAGCAAATAGATCTTTTGGTAAAATAGTTGCTAGAAAAATTGTATATATAGGATTTACTATAGGTATTTTGTTTACACTAATTTTCTCAACAAATTTTGCAGATTTAATTTCAGTAAGAATAGCAATTGGTTCAGGAACAGCTTTTATTATTGCTCAATTACTGGATATACAAATATTTGATCAATTAAGACAAAAAAAATGGTTTATTGCGCCACTTGCCTCTTCATTAATTGGTTCTGCCGTTGATACATTTTTATTCTTTTCGATTTCATTTTATGGAACAGGAATACCTTGGGTTACACTTTCTTTAGGAGATTTAGCAGTAAAGATTTTTGTAGCTTTAGTAATGTTGATACCTTTTAGATTATTACTAGGCACTTTAAAAGCTGCTTAATTCAAATTTTTGGCTCTTGTTGTGTCATGCAATGAATGGCTCCAAAACCCCAAATTAAATCACTACAATCAATACTAATAACTTTTCTTTTTGTAAAAAATTTTCTAAAAATTTTTATAACTTTTTTGTCTTCTTTTACATTAAATACTGGAACTAAGACTATTTTATTACTTATGAAAAAATTTAAATAACTCGCTGGAACACGAGTTTTATCAATTACAACTGGGCTTGGCATAGGAATCTTTATAATTTTAAATTTTTTTCCGTTTTCATCAGAACTTTTAGTTAATATTTTTAAATTTTCTTTAAGAGATTTGTAATTTTTATCTGATCTATTCTTTTCTTCAGCAATCATAATTGTATTTTTTGAAACAAATCTTGCAATATCATCGATATGCCCGTGTGTGTCATCTCCAACAATTCCTTTGTTAAGCCAAATAAAATTTTTCGCATTCAAATATTTTGAAAACAGATTTTCGTAGTCAATTTTTTTGAAGCCTTTATTTCTCTCTTGTTTACTACTTAATAAGCACTCTCTTGTTAGCAATATGGAGCCCGATCCATTATTATCAAATGCACCTCCCTCCATTACTATTCTTTCAAATTTGTTTGAATTTATTTTTTTAGGTAAAATACTCTCAATGTTTAAGTAACTACTAATATAGTTATTGATTTTGTTATCATTTCTGAAATTTTTATATTTTGACCAGGCATTAAATTTAAAATCAAGCATGGTTTTTTTTCTATTTTTGTTGTTGACCAAAAATATTGGTCCAGAATCTCTTAACCAAAGTCTGTCTGTCTTAAGTTTATGAAATTTAATGTTAGATATATTACAACCTATTTTTTTTAAATATCTTCTTATGGTATCAATACTTTTAGTATTATTAACTAATAAATCTATTCTTTGATATTTTGTTAAATATTTGATTATTTTTCCAACTACATTTGGAATCTTTTCAAATAATCCAGGCCAATCATTTTTATTATGAGGCCACGCAATCCAAACTGATTTTTGAGGCTCCCATTCTGCAGGCATTCTAAATTCATTTCTTTTTTTATTCATCTTCAGGATTTTTGAGAATATCTTTATAAAATTCAGTTCTTCTGTCTCTTAAAAAAGGCCAGTGCTGTCTAGCAGTATCTATTTTTTTATAATCTATTTCACAAACTAAAATATCCTCTTTTTTATTTCCTGCTTTTGCAATTATTTTCCCACTAGGATCTATCACCATTGAATTACCCCAAAATTCAATTTTTTTTTTACCTTTTGTTTCTATCCCAACTCTATTTATAGCAGCTACATAAGTTCCATTAGCAATAGCATGAGATTTTTGCATTGTGATCCAAGAGTCTAATTGAGATTTTCCAAATTTTCTTTTTTCTTTTGGATGCCATCCAATAGCAGTAGGATAAAAAATAATTTGAGCTCCTTTTAAAGCTGTTAATCTTGCTGCTTCGGGGAACCATTGATCCCAACATATTAGAGGACCTATTTTTCCAAATTTTGTCTTAACACTTTTAAATCCAAGGTCACCAGGGCTGAAATAAAATTTTTCATAATATCCTGGGTCATCAGGTATGTGCATCTTTCGATATTTAGATACAATATTACCATTTTCATTAATAATGATACTAGTGTTATGATAAAACCCAGATGTTTTTTTTTCGAACATCGTAATATTCAATACTACACCAAGCTCCTTTGCTAGGTCACAAAATATTCTAGAGATTTTTCCTGGAATTTTTTCTGCCAATTTAAAGTTTGAATGACTTTCCGTTTGGCAAAAGTAATTAGTCAAAAACAGCTCTGGAAGACATATTATATTTGCCTTTTTTTTTGCAGCTTTTTTAATATTTTTTATAGCTAAATTAATATTAGATTGAATTGTGCCTAAAGATTTACTTTGTATTAAACCGATTTTGATTTTTTTGATCATTAATCAAAATATCTTGGAAAAATTTTTTCTCTCTCTATTTTTCCATTCACCTTTATGATAGGCGTCACTTGCTATTAAGGGCAACACACTTGTTGCTTCTGCAAAAACCATTTGCTCCTTTGTAATATCTACTTTGCCCCATGAGCTTGCCTCTTTTAATGTTGAGCTACTGCATGCCCCATCTCTAGAATCAGCAACTGTTATTTGAATAGCATATTTATGCATATCTACATCTTTGCCTAAAAGTTCAGCACATATGACAGTGTCTTGAATAAAATTTTTTGGTACACCTCCACCAATCATAAAAAGACCTGATCCTTTAGATTTAATTTTTATTTCAGTTAATTCTCTAAACTCTCGGATTGAGTCAATTGTGATATGATTTTTTGGATTTCTCTCTTGATGCATCACAAGTCCAAATCCTGCACTTGAGTCAGTGAATGCTGGACAGAAAATTGGAACATTGTTTTCATAAGCAACCTCTATCAATGAATCTTTCTTTTTGGCGTTAGTTTTAAGATACTTGCCAATCTCTTTTATAAATTCTCTTGATGTATAACTTTTAGGCTCTAATTGGTCTGCAATTTCTCCAATAGTTTTATCGCACATCTGTAGTTCTTCTTCATCAATGTAAGTATCATATATTCTATCGACATAATTATTTCTTAATTCTGTATCGTCTTGATATTGGGATCCCTGATAATGTTTAAAACCAAGTGCCTCAAAGAAATCCATATCAATAATTGAAGCTCCAGTTGCTACTATTGCATCTACCATATTATACTTAACTAAATCTCTATAAATATGCATACATCCTGCTGCAGAAGTTGATCCTGCAAGTGTTAAAAAGATTGTACAATCTTTATCTTTTATCATTTCATTATAAATATTTGCTGCATTTGCAGTCTCTCTTGAAACGAAAGACATTTTTTCCATTGAAGAGACAATTTTTCTAGCATCAAAAGAAGTTATATCAATATGCTCTACTTCTTTACTAAGTAAATCACGTTTTCTGTTGTTTGATTGGTTTTTATTTTCTGACATTAAGCAACAAGAAAATCTTTATTTGCTTCTTTGTCATACATCGTCATGATTGGATTATCCTCAACTTCGTAAATATCATCTGAGTAAAATCCATTAAAATTAGTTCTAAAAGTTAATCCATACGCTCCAAGCTGTCCTAATTCTATATAGTCGTTCTCTTTAATATTATTAGGTAAAATAAAAGGGCCTTTCATATAATCCATACTATCACAAGTTGGGCCGTAGAAATCGAAAGATGTTAATTTCTTGGAGATTATTCTTCCATTAGTTATAATTTTTGATGGGTAAACAATATTAGGAACACCTGCGTCAAATAAAGTTCCATACGTTCCATCATTTATATAAAGTTTCTGTTTTTTTCTTAAATCAACTCTTACAATTGTTGAGCCACTTTCAGCAACAATCGCTCTTCCAGGTTCACAAATAATTTCTGGAAGCTTATCCAATTTTAAATTATTTAAAGCTTTTTTAATTTCATTAAAGTATGCATCTAAAGATTGAGGAATAAGATCAGGGTAAATAGTTGGAAAGCCACCACCAACATTAATTACATCTGGAATAATTTTTGTTTTCTTAATTATATTACTGATTTCAAATATTCCTTTTGAATAAGATATTGGGTGCATACATTGTGAACCAACATGAAAACTAAGTCCAATTTTTTTAGAATATTGTTTTGTTAATCTAAGTAAACCTGTTGCTTCAGTATTAATGGCTCCAAATTTTTTGGATAAATCAATCTCTGCATGTTCATTAGACACAGAAACTCTAACAAATAACTCTAAGTCTTTAGCGTAATTTGTACTTTCTAAAATTTTGATTAATTCATCTTTAGTATCCAAAGAAAAGGCCTTAACATTATATTTAAAATATGCCTCTTTAATGCTTTCTCTACTTTTAACTGTATGCATATAAGAACAGTTTGCATCTGGACTTATTTTTTTAATGGCCTCTATTTCTTTGATAGATGCTACGTCAAAACGATTAATACCACTTTCAACAATAGTTTTAAGAACTACTGGATGAGGGTTGGTTTTTAACGCATAAAGTATTTTTCCAGGAAAATTTTTTTGAAAGTATTTAGAAGCCAATTCAATTGACTTTTTTCTAATACAATAAACAGGTCCTGTTGGCCTCAGTTGATTAATTAATTCTTCAACTGACTTAAATTTTTGCATATCTGCACCTCTAAAAAAAATTTACAAAAAAAACCTGCATAACACGTATGCAAGTTTCATAAATGCAGCATTTATGGGAAATAACTAATAATGTAAAGTAAATAATGCTATTGAAATATTAAAATTTACTTCCATATAAGGGCTATGATTAACCAACCAACACTCCAAAAATTAAGTGATTTTGAGGATAAATCGCTTTTGATAGTAGATGATGACAATCCATTTAGACAAAGATTGGCCAGAGCCATGGAAAAAAAAGGTTTTACTGTTACACAAGCTGAGGGTGTAAAGATGGGTATTGAAATCTTAAAATCAAAAAGTCCAGCATTTGCTGTTGTTGATCTTAGATTAAATGATGGAAATGGACTAGAGGTTGTAAAAGAAATTCAAAAGGGAAACCTCAAAAGTAGAATTATTATGTTAACTGGATATGGCAATATTCCAACAGCAGTTGCTGCAATTAAAGAGGGAGCAATTGATTATATTGCGAAGCCTGCAGATGCAGATGATGTTGAAAAAGCACTTTTAGCTGATCCAAATCAAAAACCAGCCCCTCCTGAAAACCCAATGTCTGCGGACAGAGTAAAATGGGAACACATACACAGAGTTTTTGAGTTATGTAACAGAAATGTCTCTGAAACTGCAAGAAGACTAAAAATGCATAGAAGAACTCTTCAAAGAATACTATCTAAAAGATCTCCTAGATAATTTAATTTTTTGTAAGTCTTAAAAATACATCTTCAAGATCTCCATCATCAGTTGAAATATCTTGTATTTTTATATCTTGTTTTTTAATTTCTGAGATTATTGAATCTATGCTTAATTTACTCTTCTCATATGACAAAACTAACCTATTTCCGTCATTTGATATAACTTTCAATGATTCAAAAGTGTTGTCGTTAATATTAGTTTTTTTATCTGTGGTTACATACACAATTTTTGTTTGAATTCTTTCTAAGAGATTTTTAGTAGTATCCAAAGCAACTAATTTTCCTCCACTTAGAATACCAATCCTATCACACATTTTTTCTGCTTCCTCAAGGTAGTGAGTTGTTAGTATTGTTGTTACCCCTTGTTTGTTCAAAGATTTCACATTTTCCCACAATGTATTTCTAAGCTCCACATCAACTCCTGCGGTAGGCTCGTCTAAAATTATAATTGGAGGTTGATGCACCATCGCTTTTGCTACAAGTAATCTTCTTTTCATACCACCAGATAAGGCTCTAGCATAACTGTCAGCTTGTTCCTCTAATGATACCAACTTCAATATAGTATCTGTAATTCTATCTTTTTCTCTAATTCCATATAGTCCTGCTTGAAGCTCTAAGAGTTTTCTAGGACTAAAAAAAGGATCAAAGTTTACCTCTTGAGGAACAATTCCAATAGAGGCTCTAACTTGTCTAGGATTCTTATCTAAGTTAAAACCCCAAACATTAACTTCACCACCAGTTTTTACAACTGATCCACCTAATATGTTTATAAATGTACTCTTCCCAGCGCCATTTGGTCCTAATAGACCAAAAATTTCACCTTCTTTCACTTCTAAGTTTAAATTATTAAGCGCATGTGTTTGTTTAGAAGCGTTTTTTGAATAAACTTTATTCAAGTTTTTAACAGTTAACACGTTTTTTTTATTCATATGAGGGCATACATTTATTACATTTATAAAAATTAAGATATCATTACATTATGGACAAAATTAAAAAAAGTGACCATTTTTACTTAATAGATGGCTCGGGATACATTTTTAGAGCATATTATGCCCTTCCTCCTTTAACTAGAAAAAGTGATGGATTGCCAGTAGGTGCTGTCAGCGGTTTTTGCAATATGCTTTTTAAATTATTAGAGGACTCTAAATCAGATGATAATTTAGAAAAACCAACACACTTTGCAGTGATATTTGATTCAGCGAGAAAAAATTTTAGAAATGAAATATATTCAGAGTATAAAGGAAATAGATCTGATGCACCTGACGATCTAATTCCTCAATTTGAATACATCAGGCAATCTGTAAAAGCATTTAATTTACCTTCAATTGAGTTAATCAATTACGAGGCAGATGATTTAATTGCAACTTATGTAGAGAAAATTTTAGACCTAGGTGCAAAAGTAACAATTGTTTCTTCTGACAAAGATTTAATGCAGCTTTATAAAAAAGGAGTAAGAATTTATGATCCGATGAAGAATAAATTTATAAATCAAGATGACGTGCTAAATAAATTTGGAGTTACTCCAGAAAAAGTAATAGATGTACAATCTTTAGCTGGTGATAGCACAGATAACGTACCTGGTGTACCTGGTATAGGAGTTAAAACTGCTGCTGAATTGATAAATCAATATGGAACTTTAGAAAATTTATTAAAAAATGCATCAAAAATAAAACAAAATAAAAGAAGAGAAACTTTAATAAATAACAAGGACAATGCAATTATTAGTAAAAAATTAGTTACATTAAAAAAAAATGTACCTGTAAAAAATAAAATTGAAGAATTCATACTGAAAAGTGTTGATCAAGATAAGCTTTATTCTTTTCTAAGAGAAATGGAATTTAATAGGCTATTAAGTTCTGCTATCTCAAAGTATGGAGACACAAATAGCTTTGCAACTAAAGATATTGATAAAAATTCAGAAAAAACATCAGAAATTACGAAAAAAAATTATCAATTAATTAAAAATGAGAAGGAGATTGAAGATTGGATGAAACAATCTGAGGGAATAGGTGAATTTGCAATAGATACTGAAACAACTTCATTAAACCCTCATACAGCAAAGTTAGTTGGTATTTCAATCTCAAACAGAATTGGAAATGCATGTTACATTCCATTAAATCACGTTAGTGGAAATAATCTTGACGAAAAAAAAGTCTTAAGTATTTTAAAGAATTATTTAGAGGATGAGAGCATTAAAAAAGTAGGACAAAATATTAAGTTTGATTTTATTGTCTTTTATCACCGTGGAATCACTTTGAATTCCATGGAAGATACTATGCTTATGTCTTACACACTAGATGCTGGTAAAAATAGGCATAATATGGATACACTTTCAGAGATCCATCTAGGTCACAAAACTATAAAATTTAAAGATCTAGTAGGTACCGGAAAAAAACAACTAAATTTTTCTGAAGTTAACATATCTGAAGCTAAAGATTATGCCGCTGAAGATGCAGATATAACATTTAGATTATACAAAATTTTTTTAAAATCATTAAAAGCAGAAAAATTATTGAATATTTATGAGTTATTTGAAAAACCATTAATTAAAATACTAGCAGAGATGGAGATAAAAGGTATTAAACTCGACAAATCTTCTCTTAACAAACTGTCTTCAAAATTTTCAACTAAAATCGAAAAATTAGAAAAATCTATTTTTAAGATTTCAAAGAAAACATTTAACATTGGATCAACGAAGCAGCTTGGTGAAATAATGTATAACGATTTAAAAATAGCAGCTTTAAAAAAAACAAAAAAAGGAAGTTTTGCCACTAGTGCTTCAGTTTTAGAGGACCTAGCTTTTAAAGGTTATGAATTTCCAAAACTCATCTTGGAATGGAGGCAAATTAGTAAACTTAAAAATACTTACTCAGATGCATTGCCAGAACATATAAATCAAAATACTAAAAGAGTTCATACATCTTTTTTGTTAGCAGCTACTACAACAGGTAGACTTGCATCTAGTGATCCAAATTTACAAAATATTCCAATAAAAACAGATGATGGTAAGGATATAAGGAAAGCCTTTGTTTCTGAAAAAAATAATAAATTGATTTCAGCAGACTACAATCAAGTTGAAATGAGAATTTTGGCAGATCTAGCAGATGTAAAACAGTTGAAAAAGGCGTTTTTAAATAATGAGGATATTCATACTTTGACAGCTAGTCAGGTTTTTGGAAAAGAAATTAATAAGATTGATTCGGAAACAAGAAGAAAAGCAAAAGCAATCAACTTTGGGATTATTTATGGCATATCACAATATGGTTTAGCTAAACAAATTAATGTTTCAAACAATGAAGCAGAAGAATTTTTAAATTCTTATTTTAAAAAATTTCCAGAAATTAAAGATTATATGAAAACAACTGTAAATTTTTGTAGAAAAAGTGGCTATGTAAGTAATATATTTGGAAGAAAAACACATCTCACTGGAATTAACGATAAAAATTTCAATGTAAGAAATTTTCAGGAGAGGGCAGCGATAAATGCTCCAATTCAAGGGTCAGCATCGGAGATAATGAGATTAGCAATGATCAGGATAAATAAAGAAATCTCCAATAAAAAAAATAATAGTCTGAAAATGTTGTTACAGATACACGATGAATTAATTTTTGAAGAAAGCTCAAAAGAAACAAAAAAAAGTATTAAATTAATTAAGGATTTGATGTTGAGTGTTAAAGATAGTGAACTTCACTCATTTTCAATACCTCTTTTAGTCGACATGAATATTGGAGAAAATTGGGGTGAACTTCATTGAAAACAAACAATTGCCCTAATCTGAACAATTTAGTATTTTTATTCTAATTTATGTCACAAACAATTGCGTTAGTAGATGATGATCGAAATTTATTAACATCTGTCCAGATGGCTTTAGAAAAGGAAGGTTTTAAAGTTCAAACTTATATTGATGGTGAAAATGCTCTTGTTGGATTATCAAGAACACCACCAGATCTTGCTGTAATTGATATTAAAATGCCAAGAATGGATGGCGAAGAACTTCTAAGAAAACTTAGAAAAAAAACTTCTATGCCGGTTATTTTTTTAACTTCGAAAGATGAAGTAACCGACGAGGTTAGTGGTTTAAAACTCGGAGCAGATGATTTTGTTGGTAAAACCGGAGGATTTTCAACCAAAGTTTTAGTTGAAAGAATTAAAGTGCAATTAAGAAAAAAAGATAAGGACATCAATATAGAAGAAAATAAAAATGTAATTTCTCATGGTAAGTTAAAATTAGATCCTTCCCAACTCGAATGCGAGTGGGATGGTAAACAATTGCCTGATAAACTTACTACAACAGAATTTAAAATTGTTGAGGAGCTAGCTAAAAGACCAGGAATGATTAAAGAGAGAGCCTTACTCATGGATGTAGCTTATCGAGAAGATACAGATATAGAGGATAGGACTATTGATAGTCATGTTAAAAGAATAAGAAAAAAATTTAAAAAGATAGACAGTGATTTTTCAGCAATTGAAACAAGATATGGAAGTGGATATAGATGGAATGTTAAATAATAATTATGGGAAAAATACTAAAAAATCTCTCTATATTACAGAAATTTTTATTTATTAATTTAGTAGTCTTTATATTTATAATAATAATCACGTTCTTTTACTTAGGTGCTATTCAAAAAAATTTGATTAATGAAAAACAAAATAATCATACAAATATAATTACTCAAACAATATTAAATCTTGAAAAATCAAATATAAAATTAGATGAATATGGAATAAGCGAGTTTTTATTTTCCAAAAAATCCCGATTTCCTTATTTTGAAAAACTAGATAGAGTAATATTTTTTGACGATAAATTAAATTGGATTGGAGATACAAGATCTATTCCATCATCATTATTATTAATTGAAGAATTAACTGAACAATCAAGTGAGAATAATTTTAATAATCAAGAAAATAAAAATGAAACAATTTTCGATGAAGATCTTAATAAATATTATTTATCAGGATCTGAAAAATCTTTAACTGATTTAAAACAAATTCAAGAACAGTTTTTTGTCTTTAGTATTAAGAGTATTAATTATTTGAATAACAATGGCTATATTCTTATATCTGAAAACGCTGATAATATAATTGCACAAATTGAAGAGAGAGAGAACTTTATTATTAGAACAGCTCTTATGGTACTTTTGGTTATCATTATTTTCTCATATGTTTTAAATAGATATTTTTTAAAACCTATTAAAAATTTAGTAACCTATACAAAAATCATAAAAGAAAAAAGTAACGAAAAAACAGATATAGAAAGGGTTAAGACAAGAAATGATGAATTAGGAATATTATCAAAATCACTTGATGAAATGACTAGCGAATTAAATAAAAGAATTACAACTGCTGAAAATTATTCAACAGACTTACTTCATGAAATCAGAAATCCTCTTGCCTCATTAAAAAGTGCATCTGAGATAATTTCAGAAACAGAGGATAAAACTAAAAGAGAAAAATTAATTAATATCGTATCACATGATGTTGAGAGAATAGAAAGATTGATTACAGATTATTCTCAAATGCTGAAAGATGAGGCGGTAATTTCCACAGAAACAATGCAAAAAATTGATATAAAGGATATTGCAAAATCTGTAGTTGATGATTTTAACAATATTTATAATTCAAAAAGAAAAATACAAATACGATTAAAGTCTAATGGATCTGAAAATTATTTTATACTTGGTATCAACAACAGGATAGAACAAATTATTGCAAATTTACTTGAAAATTCCATTTCTTTTAGCGACGAGAATCAAGAAATTATAGTAGAGGTCAGCAAAGACAAAGATGGCAAGCCAAGACTTGTAGTAATTGATGAGGGGACTGGTTTTAGTGAGAAGGATACTACTAAAATTTTCAATAGATTTTACAGCAATAGACCTCAAAATTTTGGAGAACACTCTGGCCTGGGCTTAAATATAGTGAAAAACTTAGTTGAATTGCATAATGGACAAATTAAAGCTGAAAATAATAAAGATAAGGGTGCAAAAGTTGAAATAATTTTCCCAGCGACCCAATGAAAAGTTGATTAATATAAATAAAGTTGTTACAAGCCCTACTTCATGACAGATTATAAAGTAAAAGATATTAACGAAGCAGACTTTGGAAGAAAAGAAATCTCTCTAGCTGAGACTGAAATGCCAGGATTAATGGCGGTAAGAGCCGAATATAAAGGCAAAAATCCACTTAAAGGTGCAAGAATTTTAGGTTGTCTTCACATGACAATCCAAACGGCAGTTTTGATTGAAACTTTAGTCGATTTGGGTGCAGAATGTAGATGGTCTTCATGCAATATATTTTCAACACAAGATCATGCAGCAGCAGCAATTGCAAAAGCTGGTATTCCAGTATTTGCTTGGAAGGGTGAGACAGAGGAGGAATACTGGTGGTGCGTTAAGCAGACTATCGAGGGTAAAAAAGATTGGATCCCAAATATGATTTTAGATGATGGTGGAGATCTTACTGCTCTTATGCATAAGGATTATAAAGATTTATTAAAAGGCATAAAAGGTTTAAGTGAAGAAACAACAACAGGGGTTCTAGCACTTAAAAAAATGGAAGAACAAGGACAATTGTTAGTGCCAGCAATTAATGTAAACGATTCAGTTACAAAATCAAAATTTGATAACTTATATGGATGTAGAGAGAGTTTAGTTGATGGAATTAAAAGAGCTACTGATGTAATGATGTCAGGAAAAGTTGCAATAGTTGCAGGCTTTGGTGACGTTGGAAAAGGCAGTGCTGCATCTTTAAGACAAAGCGGAGCAAGAGTTTTAGTAACAGAAACTGATCCAATTTGTGCATTGCAAGCCGCTATGGAAGGTTACGAAGTAGTTCTAATGGATGAAATGATAGGTCAAGCAGATATTGTTGTAACAGCAACAGGAAATAAAGATGTAGTAACAGCAGATCATATGAGAGCTATGAAAGATAGATCTATTCTATGTAATATCGGTCACTTTGATAATGAAATACAAGTTGAGGCTTTGAAAAATTATAAATGGGATGAAGTAAAACCCCAAGTTCATGAAATAACATTCCCAGATGACAAAAGATTAATTTTGTTAGCTGAAGGAAGACTTGTAAATTTAGGTTGTGGAACTGGTCACCCAAGTTTTGTTATGAGTGCATCATTTACTAACCAGGTAATTGCTCAAATTGAGCTTTGGAATAATTCAGATAACTATGAAAATAAAGTTTATGTGCTTCCTAAACACTTAGATGAAAAGGTTGCAAGGCTTCATTTAGATAAAGTTGGTGCAAAATTAACACCGTTATCTAAAGAGCAAGCTGATTATATAAGTGTAACACCAGAGGGACCATACAAGCCCCATGCTTATCGCTACTAGAAGTGGCAAAATAAATATTTCTAAAGAAAAAGATACTAAACTTGTAGCTGAACGCCTATGTAAGTTCATTAATTTAGGAGATTTCATACTTTTAACTGGCAATCTAGGCGTAGGGAAAACTACTTTCATTAAATACATTATTAATTCTCTTCAAAGAAAAAACAGAGAGGAAATATCGGAAGTTCCTAGTCCTACTTTTAATATTACTAATGAGTATCAGATAAAAAAAATTTTAATAAAGCACTACGATTTATATAGAATTAAAAATAAAAAAGAGCTTAATAACTTAGGTATCCAAGAAAATTTAAAAAAACAAATAACCTTGATTGAGTGGCCCGAAATAGCAAAAAAAATAAAAATTAAAAATAGTATTAGTTTAATATTTAAATATAATAAAAACTATACTGAGCGTTATCTTACAATAATTTCTAAAAACAAAAAAATAATTAATGAATTTAAATAAGTTAAAAAAAATAACAGGTGATGCATCATTTAGAAATTTTTATAGAGGAAAAAAATATATTCTAGTTCATTGTGTAAAAAACAAAAAAAGTAATTTGTTAGAGTATGATGCTGTTAATAAAATATTAATTAAAAAAAATATTTTAGCCCCTAAATTAATATCTCAGAATTACAAAAATAATTATATTGAGATTGAAGATTTTGGTGATTTAACAGTTTTTAAAAAATTTCAAAGAAAAACAGTAAATAAAAAAATTTATTATAAAAAAATTCTAAATTTATTAATCAAAATGAAAAATATAAAAACTAAGTATCAAAAAACATTTTTGAAAACTAATTATAAAGTGCCAAACTATTCATTAAAAAAATTATTAAATGAGTCTAATTTATTCTTAAATTGGTATTTACCAAAATATGTTAAAAGAGGAAAAATTAAGATTTTAAAAATTAAATTTAATAAGATATTTAAAAAATTACTAAATAATATCTATCATAAAAATAAAGTTTTTGTTCATCGAGATTTTCATATATCTAATTTAATGATTACTAAAAAAGGTTTAGGGCTGATAGATAGTCAAGATGCTGTATATGGTAATATTGCATATGATTTAGCTTCCCTTATCGATGATGTTAGATTTAAAACAGACATAAAGACTAAAAATTATATTTTTGATGAATTCATAAAAAAAAATAAACAATTAAATCTTAAAAAGTTCAAAAATGACTTTGAGATCTTATCTGTATTAAGGAATTTAAAAATAATTGGCATATTTACTAGATTATCTGTAAGAGATAACAAAAATAAATATCTTAAACTTATACCTCACGCATGGGATTTAATCGATTACAGAACTTTGAATAATCCAATATTTAAAGACTTAAATTACCTTTTAAGTAAAAATTTTGATAGAAAAATTAGAAAATCTTATGAAAATTAAAACTGCCCTAATACTCTGTGCTGGATTTGGCAAGAGAGTACAACCGATAACAGACAGTTTACCTAAGCCATTAATAGTTTATAAAAATAAAACCTTATTAGAAAATACAATTAATTTTCTTATAAAAATAAAAATCGAAAAAATTAAAATTAATGTTTTTTATTTAAAAGAAAAGATAATTGATTTTATTAATACTAAAAATTTCCCAATAAATATTGAAATTGTAGATGATGGTGAGACAATCTTAGGAACAGGAGGTGGTACTCTAAGTCTTATAAAAAAATCTAATGAGAATGATGTTCTGGTAATTAATCCAGATACAATTTGGGATGATAGTTATATCAACTCAATTGATAAAATGGAGAAAATTTACTTTGAAAGAAAAATTAAAAACATTTTATTAATTGTAAATAACTCGACATGTTTTGATAAAAGATTTAATGGAGATTTTGAGATAAAAAATAATGTCCTTCTAAAGGAAAAAATAAACAATTTTAAATATACTGGATGTCAAATATTTAATAAGGAATTAATATTACATAAAAAATTAAATTATTTTCCTATATCCGAAATATGGGATGCACTTTTGAGAGAAAGTAAACTTTATGGTTATGAGTATAAAGGTGAATTTAAGCATTTAACTGATTTTGAAATATACGAAAAATTATTTATCTAGAAAACTAAAAGATCTTTTGCTCTATCTTTATCTAAATATCTTGCGTGTTTAATCTTTCCTTTTTCAGTTTCAATCAATAAAGGATTACCAGTTGGTATTTCTAAGCTTGAAATCTTTTCATTATCTAAATTAAATAAGTATTTACATAATGATCTAATTGAATTTCCATGAGCTGATACAATAATATTTTCATCTAATTTAGGTTCAATGTTTTTTTTATAAAAAGGTATTACTCTTTCATAAGTATTTTTTAATGACTCTGTATCTGGAATTTTATCTTTTGGAATATTTTTATATATATCAATATTCAAAGGATGATAGGGGCTTGTTTTTTTTAGAGGCTCAGGTGGGTTATCCCAAGATCTTCTAAAAGCATGAATTTTTTCTTCTCCATAATGTTTTTTCATTTCATCTTTATTTAAACCAGTTAACGCTCCGTAGTGCCTCTCATTTAGTTCCCACGCATTAACAACATCTTGATTTTTAATTCTCATGGTATTAAGTATTAAATTGAGTGTTTCAATTGATCTTGTCTGTAATGATGTATAAAAATAAGATAATTCAAGGTTTAATTCTTTAATTAACTCTCCTGCCTTACAAGCTTCAAGTTTGCCTTTGGCAGCTAATTCTACATCTACCCAGCCGGTAAAACGGTTTTCCAGGTTCCACTCACTTTGTCCGTGTCGAACAAGTATTAAATTATTCATAAATTTAACACAAATATAAATTAAATTAGATTGACATAAAGCGAAATCTTTTTAATTTGTCAAAATGAGTTCATTTGAAGATAGAAAAAAAAGTTTTGAAAAGAAATTTGCTCACGATCAAGAGCTTCAATTCAAGGTTAGTGCTAGAAGAAATAAATATTTAGGAGAATGGGTTTCTCAGATGCTAAGTTTTAATCCAGATCAAGAAAAAGAATATATTCAATCAGTCATAAAAGCAGATTTTGCCGAAGCAGGTGACCAAGATGTTTTTAGAAAAATTAAAGATGACTTGAAAGAGAAAAACGTTTCAGACGAAGAACTTCGAAAAAAAATGGATGAATTTAATGAAAAAGCAAAAACTGATTTTAATTAGTTTTTTTTTTCTCTTATTTAATAATATTTCCTCACTCTCTTCAGACCACAATTATTTGTTAATTTCAGGCAAACCAAAAATTATAGATGGTGATACACTCAAGATTAATAATAAGAAAATTCGTTTTAGTGGAATTGATGCTCCTGAAAGTTATTTTTTTGGAAAAAAACAATCATGTGTTTTAAATAATGTTGAAATTCTATGCGGAAAGCTATCTAAAGAAAAACTTATTGAAAAAATTGCAGATCAGATTGTTAATTGTAGAATAGAAAAAAATAAAGATCAATACAGTAGGTTAATTGGAGAATGTTTTATAAAAAATAAGAGTCTCTCGGTTTTTATGGTCAAAAATGGTTATGCGTTTGATTATCCTAAGTATTCAAATGGTAAATTTAGAAAACATCAGATTTATGCCAAAAAACTTTCTTTGGGTTTATGGAAAATGCAATTCGAATATCCTTGGATATGGAGAAAAAAAAATAGATAATAATAAAAATGATTCGAAATAAAAATATATATTTATTTTTATTCCTTTTTATAGTATCTGCTTGCTCATCAATTCCTAAAAATACTGCAGATGGCTGTTCAATTTTTTCAGAAAGATATCTTTGGTATAAACATGCAAAAAAAACTGAACAAAAATGGGGAACTCCTATTTATTTACAACTTGCTATAATTAAAATGGAGTCTGATTTTGATTGGTTGGCAAAACCACCTAGACAAAAATTATTTAAGGTTATTCCATATAAAAGACCATCAAGTTCTTTTGGCTATTCTCAAGCTGTTAGAGGAACCTGGAGGCAATACAAAGAGGAAACAGGAAACAAGTATGCTACTAGGACAAGATTTAAAGATAGTGTAGATTTTATTGGTTGGTATACAAATAAAACAGAGAAGATCTTAAAAATCTCAAAAAATGACGCTTTTAAACAATATGTTGCTTATCATGAGGGATGGGGAAATTACAAAAATTATAAAAAAAACCAAAAAATTATTCTTTTAGCAAAAAAAGTTGAAAATCAGTCTAAGAAATATAAAGCACAGCTTAACAATTGTCGTAATTCACTTACTACAAAGAAATATATTATATTTTAGTTTAATTGTTTTTTAAGTTCTATATCAACTGCATCTATTCTCTTCGTATTTTTCGCTAAAGTTAAATACATCGTTGGAGTTACATATAAAGTAAAGAATGTAGAAATTATCATTCCACCAAGTATAGTTGCACCTACAGCAAGTCTTGAGCCTTCTCCAGCACCTGGACCAATATTTCCAATAACTAAAGGTAACATTGCAATCATTGTGCTTATGGATGTCATTATAATTGGTCTAAATCTTAAACTGCAGGCTTCTTTCACAGCTTTTTCAATTTCCTTACCTTTTGTTCTTAATTGATTTGCATAATCAACTATAAGAATACTATTTTTTGTTGATATACCAATGAGTATTACCAAGGCTATTTGTGAAAATATATTTATTGATGAATTTAAGAATAGTATAAAAATTAACCCCCCGAATACTGCAAGTGGAACAGTTAATATAATTATAAATGGGTGTATAAATGAATTGAAAGTAGCTGACATTACAAGATAAGCGGTCAATAATGCTAAAGCAAAAATAATATAAAGTTCATTACTGGTTTCTTTTAATTCTTCAGACTTTCCCTTCCAAGTAATTTGTTTGTCTGGAGCAACATTTGTCATCGTTTCCTCTAAATATTTAATCGCTTCAGCTAAAGTATAACCTTCACTTATGTTAGCCGATATTGTAACAGCACGTTGTCTATTATATCTTGATAACTTACTAGCTGTTCCTTTTTCTTTAAATTCAACAAGATTAGAGAGTGAAACTAAATTGCCAGTTTTTTCTGATCGAACAAATATTTTACTCAAACTTTCTTTATTTTTTCTATCTTCTAAATATTGCTGCAAAATAATTGGGTATTCTTTTCCAAGTTTATTAAATTTTGTGACCGTTTTACCTCCATACAATGTTTCTAAAGTTTGACCAATTGCTTCAGTTGATATTCCTAAGTCTTTTGCTTTATTTTTGTTAATTTTTATATTTACTTCAGGTTTATTTCTACTGTAGTCAGATTCAAGTCTTGATAAATTTCTGTTCTTTCTTAACATTCTAATAACTTGAGATTGTATTTGTTCTAACTCTTCATATGTATTTCCATAAATAACCATTTGAACAGGCTTATTGTAACTAGAAACTCTTATGGACTGAGGAGAAATTGGAAAAGCTAGTGTTTGAGGTACTGTAACTATTTTTCCGATCGCTTGTCTCATTATCGTTTGAGAATTCTGTTTTCTATTTTTCCAATTATCTAAAAGTGAGATAATTAAGAAGCTATTTTCAGAGCCAAAACCTGGAACTATCATTAAAAATCTATTGTATGGACTATTATCGCTATCAAGCAGTGGAATTAGTCTTTTTTCCACATCCTCCGCCCTTTTTTGAGTATATTGGAACGAACTTCCCTCATCAGTAAATCCTATAACTAAGTAAACTCCACGATCTTCTAATGGTAACAATTCTTTTTTTGTGTAGTTATACAAACCCCCAGAGGCAACTATAATAAAAATTATGAATGTTATTATTGTTTTCTTCTTACTCACCCAAAATCCTAATGTTTCAGTATAAAATTTTAAAAAGCCTTGAAAAAATTTATCAAATCTTCTTGTCAAAAAATTAGACTTTTTCTTTTTATCAAGAAATTTACTACCTAACATAGGTGAAAGTGTTAGAGCAACAAATGATGACACTACTATTGCAAATGATAGCGCTATTGCAGTTTCTTTAAATAAAGTTCCAGCAATACCTTCAATAAAAATTAAAGGTAAAAATACTGCAACTAAAATAAGAGTTGTTGCAATTATTGCAAATGTAATTTGTTTTGAGCCTTTATAAGCAGCTACCAGCGGTGTCTCACCATTTTCAATTCTTCTATATATCGCATCAGTCATAATGACCGAGTCATCAGTAATAATTCCAATTGCTAATATAAAACTTAATAAGACAAATATATTAATTGATAAATCAAATATATATAATCCTAAGAATGTTGCAATTAGACTTACAGGTAAGGCTATTGCGGGAACAATAACTGCTTTTAAATTCCCTAAAAATAAATAAATTATTATTACTACAAGTATAAAAGCTATAACTAAAGTTTTATAAACCTCATTTATTGCTTCACCAATATAAGTAGCCCTATTAAAAGCTATTTCTAAATTTAAATCAGCTGGTAAAGTTTTTCTTATTTCTATAATTTTTTTTTCAACTTCTTTTGATAATTCAACAGTTGAGGCTCCACTTCTTGCATAAATACCTATTCCCATAGTTTTTAAATTTAGCGCTCCTTTGCTCTGAGCTCTAAATAAAACTTTCTCTGTGACAGGGCCTAATTCTAAATTTGCAATATCCGATAGTCTTACTATGTTGTCTTTAGCCTTCTTAATTGGGAGCTCCTTAAGTTTTTCTAAATCATTGTATGATTTATCGATATTGATTGTTAAATCTATATTTTCAGCTTCAAGTGTACCTGCAGGTAATCGAACATTTTCATTTCTTAAAGATCTTTCTACTTCTTGAATAGTTAAATTGTTTGCAGCTAATTTGATTGGATCTATCCATACTCTTATACTCTGTTCTCTAAGGCCACCTGTTCTTATTCGGCCAACATTTTTAATGCTAGAAAACTGATCAACTAAATATCGTTCTGCGTAATCTCCAAGCTCAAGATCGCTCCAGGTTTCTGAGGATAAAGCAAGCCACATTGTAGTTGTAAAACCCGCAGATTGTTTAAGTATTCTTGGAGCCTCAGACTCAGCTGGTAATCTTCCGACAATTCTTGCAACTCTCTCCCTTACATCGTTTGCTGCATTATCAAGGTCAATATCAGTGTCAAATTCTATATTTATAGTACTTTTTCCATTTTCTGATTTAGCGTCTATATTTTTTATTCCCTCTGCACCACCTATAACTTCCTCTATTACTTGCGTTACCTCTTCATCAACAATTGGAGCTGACGCTGAGGCATATTCTACTTGAACTTGAACCACAGGGGGTTGCAAACCAGAGGGGAGTTCTCTCACAGGTAACTTTGAAAAAACAAAAGTTCCAAAGACTACTAATATTAAGGATAGTACCCATGACAATGCAGGTCTCCTAATACTAACATCAGTTAAATACATTTAATTATTTACTTTTATTTTCTTTTTTACCCCAACTAGAATCACTTTTTTTTTCACCATCTTTAATGGGTTTAATTTTTCCATTGGGTCTTACTTTTTTCAATCCTTCAGCAACAACTATATCGCCCTCATTTAAACCTGACTCCACTTCTAGATATCCTTTGTTTCTGTTACCAACTTTAACTTCAACTCTTTTTGTTACATTCTCTTTATCTACTTTATAAATATAAATCTTGTTACCTTCTAAGATTACACTTGTATCTGGTATTCCTAAAGAAACTCTCTCATTATATTTTATTGTGACTTCCATTAAAGCACCAGGCAAAATCTCAGAATTTGAATTTTGCATTTTAACTCTAAGTCTTAAAGATCTATTGCTAACATCAATTTTGCTAGCCAAAGAATCTACTATACCTTTATAAGTTTTATCTTTATTGCCAGAAAATTTTACATCAACGCCTAGTCCTTTTTCTACAAATGGTGCAAATATTTCTGGAACATCAACATCAATAAATAAAGAAGATGCATCCTCGATATCAATTACTACAGAACTCTCTGAAACATTAATATCATCAGAAAAGTTTCTTTTACCAACTACTCCATCGAATGGTGCTACTATAGTTCTATTTTTTAATTTTGCGATAACATCACCAGACTTAACTTTGGTATTATATTTGATTTCTTCAAGAATTTCGTATTTTTCAATATTGTATGACTGTGTTTTAATTGGAACAGCTGTTCCAAAAGTTTCAATGATATTTTGAAATTTTCTTTGCTCAACTGTTTTAACTATAATACCTGGTGGGGGTCTTTTACTAAATTTTTTTTTAAAATGGTTTCCAATCATTGTCCGAGCAATGATCACACCTGCAATAATAAGAAAAAAAATTACTATTATTGATGTTATTTTAGTAGATCTTTTCATTTTTATATTCTTCCATATTCAGCCCATGAACCATCATAAACTGTAGGAGAATATGTATTATTTACTAGGGAATATGCAAGACCTAAAACACATGCTGTTATACCAGATCCACATGAGAAAACTCTTTTATCGTCATTTAAATCAATAATTTCGCTGAACTTTTTTGAGATCTCACTTACATCCTTAAAAGTGTTGTCTGAGCTATTTATAATTTCTTTAAATGGAAGACATACAGAGTTTGGAATAGATCCACTTCTCACATTCTTCCTGGGATCTGGAACACTTCCATTAAATCTTTCCTTACTTCTAGCGTCGATTATTGTAAAATTTTTTTGTTCAATGTTTTCATTTATTTCAAGAATACTTTTTACCAGATTTTTCTTTTCTGTTGCTCTGTAGGTTGAGTTATTTAAAATTGTCTTTTCACTTGTTATTTTTCTATTTTCAATAATCCACTTTTTTAAACCACCATCTAAAACACTTACTAGTTGTTTATCATGACCAAAATAAATAAAATTGTACCAACCTCTACATGAACTTAAAACATCTGAGTTATCATAAATTATAATTCTATCAGTATTCGAAATGCCCATTGCTGACACTATTTCTTCCCATTTTTCTTTTGAAGGAAGCATGTGAGGTAAATCTGTATCTTGATCTGAATTTTTGTCTAAGTCAAAAAAAATTGCACCAGGAATATGATTTTTAGAATATTCATCTTCAGGATTTCTGTCAATTCCTGGCATATGCCATGAGCAGTCAATTATTTTGACGTCATTTAAATTATTTTCTAACCAATCTGATGTAACAAGTGACATTCTATCTTTTTTCTAGATACTTCTGATGATACTCCTCAGCAGTGCAGTAATTTTTCAACTCAGATAGCTTAGTTACAACTTTTCCAGATAACCTTAAATTTTCCTCGTTTATTATTTTTTGAGCAATATTTTTTTGCTCATCATTAAGATAGAATATCTCACTTCTGTATTGTGTTCCAAAATCAGGACCTTGAGAGTTTAATGTAGTTGGATCATGAAATTCAAAAAATTTCTTAATTATTTGCTCGTATGTAATAACTTTTGGATCAAATTCTAATTTTACAGCTTCCGCATGATTAGTTGTTCCTGTACAAACTTCTCTATAGTTTGTATTTTGACTGTTTCCTCCACAATATCCAACCTCCGTTCTGTAGATGCCATCTAATTGTCCATATTTTTTTTCTGGACCCCAGAAACATCCCAAAGCTAAAACTGCTATTTCCATAGATTAATGTTATAATAATAATATAATCTAATCCATGTTATCTAGAAATCAATTAGGCTTTTTGTACATGTTTCTGTCAGTGTGTGCATTTTCAATGATGGATGTGCTTGTTAAGTGGTCTGAAAATTATCCTGTTGGCGAAGTTCTTTTTTTTAGAGGAATTTGCGGATTAATACCTATATTTTTTTTAATACCAAAAGAAAACTACACAAATTTTTATAAAACAGATCGACCAAAATTACATTTCTTTAGATGTGCCGCAGGATTAATGGCAATAGTATCAGTATTTATTGCACTAAGAAATTTACCTTTGGCAACGGTAGTGGGTATCTCATTTGCTGCACCAATTTTTGCAACAATTTTATCCATTTATTTTTTGTCAGAAAAAATTGGTAAATACCGCTGGTTAGCGGTTTTGATCGGATTTATAGGTGTAATAATTATTACACAACCAGGAATTTCCACTTTAAATTTTTATTATATTTATCCAATTATTTTTTGTTTAGGAATGTCATATGTTGCAATTGCTATCAGACAGTTATCTACATCCGAACCAGTTTGGCTTATTTCTTTTTATTTTTCAGTAGCGATATCTATTTTAGGTTTGTTTACAATTCCTTTTGGATGGGTAATGCCTACATTAATAGATTTTATTTTTTTGTGTATGATTGGTTTGCTTGGAGGTATTGCTAATTTACTACTTGGACAATCTTACAAACTTTCAGAAGTTTCTTTAGTTACTCCACTTAAGTATTTAAGTTTAGTATTTGCAATTGTATTTGGTTATTTTATTTGGAATGAAATACCATCTTTTAAAACCTTATTGGGTTCATTACTTGTAGTGTTATCCTCATTAATTATTTTTAGAAGAGAAATCTATTTAAAAAAACCAAACTTAATTTTTAAAAATGAGTAAACCTCCGATTTATTGGTCAAGGGCGTTAAAGTTTCTTTCTAAAGATAAAATAATGAAAAAACTTATTTCTAAATACAAAGATAAAACCTTAACAACAAGAAAAGATATTTTTTTATCTCTATGTAAAAGTATAATTGGACAACAAATAAGTGTTGCTGCAGCAAATTCTGTATTTTTAAAGTTTAAAAAAGAATGTAGAGGAAAAATAAATCCAAAAGTAGTAAATGCCATTACCCCAAGTCGGTTGAAAAAATGTGGATTAAGTAGACAAAAAGTTAAAGGAATTAAAGAGTTGGCAAAAAAATTTGTTAATAAAACATTTAATCCAAGAATTATAAAAAAAATGGGAGACGAGGAGGCAATTATTTATTTATCTGAGTTAAGACAAATAGGTAGATGGTCTGCAGAGATGATATTACTATTTACTTACAATAGATCTAATATATGGCCCGTTCAAGATATTGGTTTACTTAGAGCTATTTCAAACAATTATAGGAAAAGTTATTTACCACCCATGAGCTATGTAAATAGATTGAAAAAAAGGTTTTCCCCATATTGTTCCGTAGCTACATGGTATTTATGGCGCTCCATAGACGATGAGCCTATACAATATTAAGTGCCTTCTACTATCTGATGATGTCTTACTGCATGTCCTTTAATAACGTCTAGCGCTTCTTGATATTCTGGGGAGTCATAAAATTCTATTGCTGTGTTGTAATCTGAAAATTCAACTACAGTTGTTCTAGGAGAGTTAATTCCCTCATTTGTCCTATTTTTTCCACCCCTAATTATAAATATCCCTGAATATTTATCTGCAGCAATCTTGGCTTTTATTGCATATTCCTTTAATTTTTCCTCACTATTAATTTTTTCCCACACACAAACTACGTAACCTTTCATAACTGTCCTATATTTATCATTATATAATCAATTTTTACTTTATCAAATTTGTTCTTATTCCACTCCTTCAACAAGAAACATTATTCTTTTAGTTGTATCCTCTGCATGTGTCCAAGCAGATTTATATTCAGTTGACTCATGGCATGACATAGCATCATTGTAAGTCGGAAACTCCCATATTACAGTACGCACAACGTTTGGGCCACTAAATGATTTTAATTTTCCACCTCTAACTACTGGTTTTCCACCATAACTTTTTATTATAGGAACAGCCTTTTCTCCATATTTTTTTAAGTTATCCTGGCTTGAGATTTCTAAGTATAGACTTATCCAATAAGTTTTCATATTTATCCTTTTTTAATATTTTTATTTATGATACCAAATTTTTATGGCTGATAAATTAATAATTACTTATGAAGAATATAAAAAGGTAGTCGAAAAACTTGCTTTAGAAATTGAAAAAAAATATAAGCCAACAGTATTAGTTGGTATCATGAGAGGTGCAGCTCCAATTATAGATATTTTATCTAGAATTTTTAAATTACCTACCGCTTATGTTGTAATTCAAAGTTACTCTGGTGATACGGTACAAGATAAACAAGGGGAGCTAATATTTGCAAGAGATATAAGTGCAATTGCAACTAACGAAGATTTTAAAAATGTATTGTTAGTAGATGATCTATCAGACACAGGACTAACGTTAAATAAAAGTATAGAGTGGCTTAAAGAATATGAACCTGTTAAGGACCATATAAGTGAAATTAAAACAGCGTGTCTTTGGAAAAAAAAATCTTCCACTTTTACTCCTGATTTCTGTCCAATTTTATTAGATAATGATCCATGGATTGTTCAACCATCAGAGTATTATGATGAAATCGATATTGATGTTTTGAAAAAAAAAAATTCTAAATAAAAAAAGGCCAGACTAAGCTGGCCTTTAATTTTAATTTTTTATTGAGTTTTATTGAGGAATATCTCCCTCTACTCCTTTCACATATACATTCATTCCTGCTAACATACCATCGTCTGCTACAGCACCTTCGGCAACAAGAATATTTCCCTTTTGATCATAAATTGGACCTGTAAAAGAGTGAGCTTTACCAGAAGCTAAGTCTTTTTGAAGTTGTTCAACTTCTTTAATTAAATCACTTCCCATTGCAGAATTATAAGGAGCCATCGCTACCATTCCTTCTTTTAATCCATGCCAAGTATCTTGCTGTTTCCAAGTACCGTCTCTTGCTGCAATCGATCTTTCCACATAGTAAGGTGCCCAATCGTCAATAATTGACGTTAATATTGATTTTGGAGCAAATCTTTGCATGTCACTTGCTTGACCAAAAGACCAAACTCCTGCTTTTTCTGCAACTTGTACCGGAGCAGTACTATCAGTATGTTGCATAATTATATCTGCGCCTTGATCAATCAAAGCTTGAGCTGCTTCAGATTCTTTTCCTGGATCATACCATGTAAAAACCCAAACAATTTTTGTCTTAATATCAGGATTTACTTTTTGAGCTGCTAATGTCATTGCATTAATTCCTCTTATTACCTCAGGAATTGGAAAAGAAGCAATGTATCCAATAGTATTTGTCTTTGTCATCTTTCCAGCCATATGTCCTAACAAAGTTCTACCTTCATAAAATCTTGCTGAATATGTTGAGACATTTGAATGCTCTCTTTTGTAACCAGTCGCATGTTCAAATTTTACATTTGGAAAATCTTTAGCAACTTTATTTGTTGGATCCATATATCCAAAACTAGTCGTAAAGATTAGGTCGTGACCAGATTGTGCTAATTGTCTTATAACTCTTTCTGCATCTGCACCTTCAGGTACGCTTTCTACGTAAGTAGTTTTTATTCCCAAAGCTTCCACTGCATTTCTTCCTTCATGGTGTTGGTATGTCCATCCATGGTCTCCAGTTGGCCCAACATAAACAAAGCCAACTTTAAATTCTGCGTTTGCATTTATGCTTAAGCCAAGCAAAAATAATACAGAAATTAAACTTCTTAAAAATAGTTTGTACATTTGATTCCCCTTTAAATTTAATTTTGTGATACTACAAACTAATCAATATTCTAATAAAAAAAAATATTTATTTTGGAATAGCTAACATCACTTTTCCTTATAGAAGATTTGTCCCAGCGAAGTTGGTGTATTTAATTTTATTTTTCTACTATCACGAGAAATTACAACTAAAACTATTATTGTCATGATGTAAGGTAATGCACTTAATAATTGAACTGGAATTCTTAACCCAACTGCCTGCATATGTAATTGTAAAATTGTAATTCCACCAAATATTAATGCTCCTATAAGAACTTTAATTGGACTCCATGTTGCAAAAACTACTAAAGCCAGAGCAATCCATCCTCTACCTCCTGTCATATTCTCAATCCATTGGGGAGTGTATATTAATGACAGGTATGCACCTGCCAATCCACACATTGCACCTCCATAAAGAATGCAACTATATCTTACTAATGTAACATTAATTCCTTGATTGGAGGCTGAAGTTGGCGAATCCCCAACGGCTCTTATAATTAAACCAGTTTTAGTCTTCTTCAAAAAATAATTTGTTAAAAAAGGCAATCCAAATGCAAAATATAATATAATTGAATGGCCAAAGAATATGGGACCCAAGAAAGGAATACTTTCTTTTAAATCAAGGAATAATAACGGAAATTCCTTTCCTGGAATTCCAACAAAATTCTTTCCTATCATTGCTGACATTCCAATACCAAAGATAGTTAGTGCAAGACCTGTAGCCACGTGATTTGTAAGGAGTGATTGGGTAAGTAATCCAAAAATAAAAGATAAAATTAAACCTGACAGCATAGAGCCTACTACTGCAAAAAATAAATTATCAGTCACTACCATTAAAGCAAATCCAGAAATTGCTCCAATGATCATCATTCCTTCTACACCAAGATTTAAAACACCAGATCTCTCCGTTATTAATTCCCCAGATGCAGCAAGTATTAAAGGAACTGATGATGCCATGATGGCACCAATTAAAATACCTATAAAATTTAAATCAAAGCTCATTTTTTTTTAAACCTAGAAATTTTATTTTAAAAAATAACAAATAATCAGACCCAAGAAGAAAAAATAGAATCATTCCCTGAAAAACTTGACCTGTGTATTTTGGTACTTGCAAAAATATCTGCGCTGTTTCTGCTCCTAAATAAGTTAGTGCAACAATCAATGATGCAAATATAATTCCAACTGGATTAAGTCTTCCTAAAAAAGCAACAATTATTGCTGTGAAGCCATAATCAGGAGAAATGTTTCTATGTAATTGTCCAATTGGTCCTGTTATCTCACCTACACCTGCAAGACCGGCACATGCTCCACTAATCATAAAAACAATAATAATCATTGTCTTACCTTTGTACCCTGCATATTTTGCAGTTTTTAAACTTAAGCCTGAAACTTTTATTTGAAAACCTAAATAAGTTTTGTACAATATAAGCCAGCTTAAGAATACAGTGATGAGAGTAATAAATATTCCAGCATGAATTCTTAAACCGCCAAATAAAATTGGCATTCTTGCAGACTCACTAAATTGTCTTGTTTCTGGAAAATTAAAACCTTCAGGATTGCTCCAAGGACCAACCACCAAATAATCTAATAATAATTTTGCAACATAAACCAGCATTAAGCTGACCAAAATTTCATTAGTGTTAAAATAGGTTTTTAAAATTGCTGGTATCATTGCAAATAACATCCCACCAATTGCTCCAGATAATATAATTATTGGTAAAACATAAAATCCATCATGATTATAAAATAGCAAAGCAACTCCGCCGCCGACTATTCCACCAAAAATAAGTTGACCTTCTGCACCAATATTCCAATTATTACTTTTAAAACAAAAAGATAAACCTATCGCTATTAAACAAAGTGGTGTAGCTTTTACCAAAAGTTCACTTAATCCGTATAAATCTGAAATGGGGGTAATAAAAAAAAATTTTAAAGCCTCAATAGGATTAAATCCCAAAATATAAAAAATAATCCCACCACCGAATAATGTGAGAAAAATGGCTAATACTGGTGTTAAAAAGTAAATTGATCGAGATACATCATTACGCTTTTCAATTTTAATCAATTGAACCTCCACCCATCAAAATTCCTAATTTTTCAGCAGTAACAGTATCTGCATTCATTATTTTAGATAGTTTACCTTTATAAATTACACAAATACGGTCACTTAATTTTAATAGTTCATCGTTATCAGTAGAAATTAATATTGATGATTTTCCTTGTTCATTAATTTGAATTAATGTTTCATGAATGTAGTTGATCGCACCAACATCAAGACCCCATGTTGGGTTAAAACATACCAATAATTCAGGTGAAGTAATTAATTCTCTTCCAATAATCAATTTTTGAAGATTTCCGCCAGATAAAAATTGACTTTTTAATTCAACATTGTCTGTATTAACAGAAAAATTAGAAAGTATCTTCTTGGAATGTTCTTTTATTTTCTTTTCATTAACTAAACCTTTTTCAAAAAAGTTTGATGACTTAAAATTGTTTAATGCAACATTTTCATATATCTTTAACTCAGGGACTGCAGCTTGAGAGATGCGATCTTCAGGTGAAAAAGCCATAAGGTATTCTCTTCTTTCTCTAGGATTCAACTTGCCAATTTCTTTATTTCTAAACATTATAGAAGTACCTTCGGTAATTATTTCTCCACTCAGTATTTGAAATAATTCATTTTGTCCATTTCCTGAAATTCCAGCTATACCTAAACACTCTCCTTTTTTTAAAGAAAGGTTTAAATTATTTAAGTTTGTTTCATATGGGTCATCACTTTTAAAATTTAAATTTGAGATTTTTAAAATTTCCTCGCTATTTTTAAAATGATTAATTTTTTTTTTAATAGTATTTAAATTTTCACCTACCATTTTATTAGCTAAACTCTCAATTTTTTCATCAATAGTATTACTAACCGAAACTACTTTGCCTTTTCTCATTACGGCTACCTCATCACAAAGTAATAAAACTTCTTTTAATTTGTGAGTAATATAAATAATTAAAATTCCATCTTTAGAAAATTGTTTTAAAGAAATAAATAAATCATCAGTTTCTTGTTCAGTTAAAACTGATGTAGGTTCATCCATAATTAATACCTTTGGATTTCTAATTAAACACCTTATAATTTCTACTTTTTGTTTTTGACCTGCCGATAAATTTAGGACTGGAATATCTAGATCAATTTTAAAATTATACTTTTTTAATATATCGTTGACTAAAACTCTTAAATCTTCATCTTTTATGTCACTATCGATACTTAAATTTTCAAATACTGATAAAGTCTCGAAGAGGTTGAAATGTTGAAAAACCATTCCAATATTATTTTTTTTGGCGTCTAGGGGAGAGTTAAGTTTAATCCTCTCATCATTTAAAAAAACTTCGCCCTCATCAGGTTTTACTACTCCAGATAAGATTTTAACTAATGTAGACTTGCCAGCACCATTTTCTCCCAATAATGCATATATTTTCCCACTTCCAAATTCTAATGATACTTTATCGTTTGCAATACATCCTGGATAAATTTTTGAAATTTCTGATACTTTAAGTTTTGTGTTCATTAGAATCGGTTTGATAGTAATAAAAATAAAGAATTAAGTAATATAAATACATTATATTTATCTAATTTTGATGGAAAACTTATTTTTTTTTCAACTTTTAAGTTAATCTTTTGTCACATTTCAGTATTATAAATAAATTATGAAAATTAGATTCGCTATTACATTAATATCAATACTTTTTTTAACTGCAGGCTGTCAAACTATTCAGAATAAAACTGACGAGGTTGTAGAAAAGGAAAATAAAAAATATGGTTTATTTGTTGGTGGAGATGTTAATAAAATGAAGTTAGAATTAGGCGCTCCCAACGAAGATATGGTCAATGATACTGGCAATGAAGTTTTAATTTATAAAACAAAAAAATATGGTGTACCCTGTGAACGAAGATTTGAAGTTAACGCTAGCGGAACTATTATTGCTTTCAGTTCAAGTGGATGTTTTTAAACTTGTGGGGCGAACCCCACAAGCAAGGTTAAACTTTGTTACTTAATATCAATAAGTCTTTTTTTCTTGTGATCTGGTAAAATTCTTTCACAAGCAATTGTCAAAAGACCATCCTTAAGTTCAGCACCATTCACTTTTACATCATCTGCAATAGTAAAAGATCTTGCGAATTGTCTTTGTGATATTCCTTTGTGAATTATTTCACCGTCTACATTTTGATCTTCAGACTTATTAAGCTGTTTAGTTCTAACAGTTAATATGTTATCTTCGAACTCAACCTCGACATCTTTCTTACTAAAACCAGCTAACGCAACTTCAATTGAATAATTGTCTTTGCCAGTTTTCCTTATGTTATATGGTGGATAATTTGATTGCATTGTCATGCCACCATTACCAAGCATATTTTCAAATTGGTCAAACATATCGTCGAAACCAATAGAAAAAGGTCTTAGTGAGTTAAAGATAGATATATCCTTACTTGTCATATTTACTCCTTTTGTTTAAGCAAGTTAATTTATGTAAGCCCCATGAGGCGACTTACAATTTACATATGGTGATTAAATATAAAATTTCAATACAAGATTATTTAAATTTTTTCTGCAATTTTTAAAGCAAAAGCATAATCAAGAGCTATTTCCTCAATTGCACCATCTCTTCCTGATTTTCCTCCATGGCCTGCATTCATTTCAGTTTTCAATAATAGCAAATTATTGTCTGTTTTATAATCTCTTAGTTTTGCAGTAAATTTTGCTGGTTCATCAAATAGAACTCTATTGTCACTAAGACTAGTAGTAATCAAAATATTTGGATAATCCATTTTTTTAATATTATTGTAAGGAGCGTATGAGTATATATAGTCAAAATGATCCTTGTTATCTTTAGCATTTCCAAATTCATCAAATTCTCCAATGGTTAAGGGTAGAGAATGGTCAAGATTAGTAGTTAAGGAGTCTACAAACGGCACAGCCATTATTAACCCTAAAAATAGCTCAGGCGCTGCATTTACAACTGCCCCCATCAACAACCCTCCTGCTGAACCACCCATACCTATAATTTTTCCTTTAGAAGTATATTTTTTTTCAATCAAGAATTTTCCAACAGCAATATAATCTTCAAATGTATTTTTTTTGTTTAAAAGTTTTCCTTCCTTCCACCATTTCATTCCTCTTTCCATTCCTCCCCTTATATGTGCTGTAACCCAAATTATATTTCTATCAATGAGGCTTAGTCGTGTGGATGAAAAACCAGGAGACATCGAATTTCCATAAGAACCATAGCCATATAGTAAAAGGTTTGATGATCCATCCAGAACTGTATCCCTGTGTCTTGTTATAGTTATTGGTACCATTCTCCCATCATGAGATGGGCATTCAATGCGTTCAACCACATAATCATTTGGATTATGTCCAGATGGAATTTCTTGTTCCTTAACAAGTTTTTTTTCTTTTGATTTTAAATTATATAAATAAGTCCTCCCAGGTGTTTTAGGTGAAGAATATGATAAATATACATTGTCCGTATTTTTATCTTTTTGAGTTAATGATATACTTGGCACAATTACTTTTTCATCACTAAAAATTATCTCTTCTTCTTTGTTTGTCTTCGGGTCACGTAAAATTATTTTTCCAAGTGCATTAGATGTTTCAGATCTAATTACCCAATTACTTAAAAATACTAAACCTCCTATCAATACCTCATCTTTTGCAGCAACAAATGTTTCCCATTTTTGTTCAACTAAATCAGTACACCTATCAATTTTAAAATCCTCTGCATTTTCATTTGTATGTTTATAAAAATAGTTATCCCAAGAATTTACTGAGTAAATTATACCTCTTTTCCTCTTTTGGATTAATTTAGGATTTGGATTATTTTCATCGACTTTAAAGCAATATTGTTCCGAAGTGTTATGATCGGAGCTCGTAATCATAAAATATTTTTCATCTGAACTTAAGCCAATGCCAACGGTAAATGCCTCACTTTTTTCTTCAAAGATCAATAAATCATCTTTTGTCTTTGTTCCAATTTCGTGTCTATAAATAGTTCTAGGCCTGTGATGTTCGTCTAATTTAGAATAAAATATATACTTATCATCCAAACTAAATTCGATGCTACCACTCGTCTCTTCAATTTTTTCAGTGACTAAATTTCCAGATTTTATATTTCTTATATAAATTGTGTAATACTCAGATCCTTTCAAATCTAAAGAATATCCAAGTAACTCATCGTTAAAGCTTACCTCTAAATCTCCTAAACCAAAATATTCTGTTTTAATTTTATCCTTCTCTTTATCGCCATTCCATATTTCCTCAACTTTTTCCTCACCAATTTTTCTTCTTAATTTAATGGAATAATTTCCTTGTGCAGTAGTTTTCGTCCAATACTCATAATTTTTATCTTTGTAAGGAAGTGACTCATCATCCAATTTAATTCTTGCTTTAATTTCATCAAAAAGTTTTTTTTGAATATGTTTAGTATCTTTCATTTGATCAGAAAAAAACTCATTTTCATCTTCCAAATATTTTCTTACTTCAGGCAAAAGTTTAGAGCTATCCCTTAAAACCTCTAAAATATTCGGTTGATGGATCCAACTATAATCATCCGTCCACGTCTTGTTGTGACAAGATTTTATTTCAGGTTTCTTTTCAAGCTGTGGTAATTTCATTTTGAATTGAATTAATATATGAATATTTTTTTTATAACACTGATTATTTTTGTCATTGTATATGTTCTTCTGACTTGGTTTGCTAGGACCTCAGCTAAAAAAATTTCAAAATTTATAAGAATATTAATTATTTTTTCTGCAATAGTATTGGCCGTTATAATGGCCTATGCTGGAAGATATATATTTTCATTACCTTTTGTACTCGCAATATTACCACTGATAAAAACTAAAGCTGGAATATCTTTGTTTCAACTTCTCAGATTATGGGGTCTTTTTAGAGTGTTAAGAAATTCAGGAAGATTTAATTTTAATAATTTTAATCAATCAGTAAATAAACAAAGCTTATCCTTAGATGAAGCATACAAGATACTAAATTTAAAATCTGATATAAAATATACCAAAACCCAAGTAATGCAGTCATATAAATCTATCATGAAAAAAATTCATCCAGATGTAAGCCCAGAGCTAACTAGGCTAGCCTCAATAGTGAATGAAGCGAAAGAAATTGTGATAAAAAATATTAGCTAATAATTGATTTAAATTTTTTAAAAATTTTCTCTGGATTAATTTTCTCTTTACCCCTTGAATTATGGGAAACATTCTCCATTCCATCTGGAATTATCGGATACATATTTGGACTGTAACTACCATACAATAACGGGGTGTCAGACATCAAAACTATTGTTGGAACATTTAAAGCAGCAGAGAGGTGACTAAAACTTGAATCGTTACAAATTGATATTTTACAATTTTTAATAATTGGTAATATTTCTGAAATTGAATTATTATCTAAAGAAATACAAATCTCTTTATATGATGACAATATACTTTTAAGTATTAGCTGTTCTTCTTCATTTTTACCTGTTGCTAAATAAAAAATACATTCATAATCCTTAAGAGTTAATTCTATAAATTTTTTAAATTTATTAGCTGGTATCCTTTTCGAAGAACCAGAGCCACCAATTCCTAATAAAATATTAATTTTATTTTTCGAAATAGAGAATTTTTGCTCAGCTAGTTTAATTAAACTTTCATCAACTTTAATTTGAGGATTACTTTCTACTTTTAAATCAATCTTTTCTAACAATTTTTGAGCAGCTTCAATTACGTGTTGTTCTTTTTTTTCAAATAGGGGATACTGAAATATACTTTTAATACCTGCGAATTTACAAATAAGTCTGTATCTTATGGATGAATTAAAAATAAAAACTTTATCAAATGAATTATTTTTAATCTCATTTTTTAAATTAAAAAAGCCTGATAAACCGCTATGAAAATCATTTTTGCTATCTCTTTTTAAATAAATTATTTTTTTAATAAAATTTAAATTATTTGTATATGCCTTAGCTTTCGTACTTTCTTTTATTAAAAGTGTTACAGATGTATTATATTTTTTTGAGATTGCTTCAACGAAAGGTAAGAAAATTACCATGTCTCCAATACCCATACGGTTTTGTATAACAAGTATATTCATATGTTTTTATAACCTTTACTAATTTGAATTTTTATATAAATTTTAGCTATGGAACAAATTAAAGGTGTATATGCTGCAGGTTTATCAGTGTTGGATGAAAATCTTGCATTAGACGTTAAAAATACCATTAAACACGCAGAAAATGTTATTGATTTAGGTTGCCATGGAGTCGTTTTCTTTGGCAGTACTGGTCAGTCTCAACTGATATCCTTAAGTGAAAAAATTCAATTAATAAATGAGCTACCTAAAAGCAAGTATAAAAATAAATTTATAATTGGAACTGGACTAAATTCTTTAATTGATACGATCAATTTAATGAAAATTTCGAAATCAATGGGTTTTAATAATTTTTTAATTATGCCTCCTGCTTATTATAAATATGGTGATGAAGAAGTAATTAATTTTTATTCTAAAATAATAAATGAAATCAATAATTGTAAGATTATTTTATATAATTTTGAAAAGCTTTGTGGATATAAATTTAGTATTCAATGTGTTGAAAATTTAGTTAAAAAATTTCCTAACCAAGTCGTTGGTGTGAAAGATAGTAGCTATAATTTATTTGAAACTTTAAAAATAAAAAATTTTTCAATCTTTCCAGGATCTGAGGCAAAATTATTAAAAGGATTAGAGCTTGGATGTGATGGGATAATTACAGCAACTACAAATGTTACAGGTCACCTAGCTAGAGAAATTTATGATAATTTTAACAATAATTTATCACTAGATACTAATCAAAATTTGTGTGATGTAAGAATGTCATTTGATAAATATAACTTAATTTCAGGACTGCATACTCTAATGGCACAAAAAAATTCAGTTTATGAAAACCTTTTGCCCCCATTAAAATTATTAGATGAAGCAGAGAAAAATAATCTTCTAGCAAATTTAAAGAAACTTAATTTTAATATGGAGATATTAAAAGCAGCATAAAATGAAGTTAGTAAGTTTTTTAAATAATTTATTTAAATACGATGGTTTCGAACTTATTGATTCAAATTCAAAAAAATATGTAATTGGAAAACCTATAAAAGAAAAACCAATAGTACTTAAATTACTTGATCAAAAATTAATGCAAAAATTACTTTTATATCCTGACTTATATTTTGGTGAAGCTTATATGGATGGATCTCTAGTTATTCAGAATGGAACGATTACAGAATTTTTAGATTTAGCATTTAAAAATATTGGTAGAGGAAACATAAATTCTTATGGAGCGGTAATAAAAAAATTGAGAGGTACTTATAGATATCTTACAAGCTTTAACAAAATAGCAAAATCTAAAGAAAACGTAGCTCATCATTATGATATATCTGAAAAACTTTATGATTTATTTTTAGATGAAAATAGACAATATTCGTGTGCGTATTTTAAAAATGATAATGATACTTTAGAGCAAGCTCAAAATAATAAGATTCATCACATAATCAAAAAATTAAATATCCAGCCAGATCAGAAGGTTTTAGATATTGGTTCGGGATGGGGAACTTTAGCTTTAGCAATAGCAAAGGAAACGAAAGCTAGCGTTACAGGCATAACATTGTCAGAAAATCAATTTGAATATAGCAAGAATAAAGCAAAAGAAATGAACCTATCTAATCAGGTTGAGTTCAAACTTATTGATTATCGACAATTAAATGAAAAATTTGACAGAGTGGTAAGTGTTGGAATGTTTGAGCATGTAGGAAGAAAATTTTATAAAACATATTTTAATAAAGTCTTTAAACTCTTGAACGAAAAAGGAATAGCATTGATTCACACGATTGGTTCATCGATGCCGCCACGAGATCCACAACCATGGATACAAAAGTACATTTTTCCAGGGGGTTATACTCCTAGTTTAAGTGAGGTTGCAAACCCAATTGAAAACTCAGGTTTAATTGTGTCAGATATTGAAGTTCTTAGAATGCACTATGCACATACACTTAGGAACTGGAAAGAAAGATTTTTATCAAAAAAAGACATAGTTTTAGACATGTTTGATGAAAAATTTTTTAGAATGTGGGAATTTTACTTAGCTAGTTGTGAAATGGCATTCAAATGGGGGGATCAGGTTGTATTTCAGCTTCAATTATCAAAAGATAATACCTCAGTTCCTAATACTCGGGACTATATTTATTAAAATATTACTGATAAATAATTAACAGTAATAATGAAAAAAAATAAAAAAAAAAAAGTTAAGAAGAAAAGAAAAGTTACAAAAGTTCTATCAAAAATTAAAAAAAAAGTAAAAAAGAAAAAAATCCTCAAGGCTAAAAGAAAAAAAAATATTCAGAAAAAATCAATCCTAATAAAAAAAATAAAAAATAATTTAATTACAAAATCAGTAAGAGTAGAAGAAAATTTAAAATCAAAATTAAACGTCAAGGTCAAATTTGATATTTTTGCAATTGATAGACGTCTATCTAAATTTTTTAATTCAATAGACGAAAAAATCAATGAATTTAAATCTCAAAGAAAAGATGAAAAAAGGAGATTAAAATTATTAGAAATTGAAAAAAAAGATAAAGAAAAAGAAAAAATTAAGAAACAAAAAATCCTACATGAAGAAAAACAATTAAAACTAAAGGAGCAACAACTAAAGGATGAAGAAAGAATAGAAAAATTAAGAGCAAAAGACTTAAAATTATTTTTAAGAAAAGAACAAGCCCTCCTAAGAAAAGAGCAATCTGAGAGACAAAAGAAATTTTTACAAGAATTGAGGATACAAAAACAGATTGAGAGATTTAGAATTAGAGAAGTAAAAGAATTAGAAAAACTTGAGAAAATTTCCTTAAAAGAAAAAAGGGAAGACTATGGAGAATTACAACAAAGAATAGAGAATTTAAAAAATAAGTACAGACTTATAAGAGACCAAAAAATTAGAGAGAGAGTTGAGGCTCTTGGTGTAAAGACAGATGAGACTGATGATAGATCGGCTCTCCTTCAAAAAGAGAAGGAATATAATTTAGCAAGACAGAAAATTGAATTTGCCTTAGAAAGTTTTTATAGAAGTGCCAACAGTTTAGTTTTTCAATTAAATAAAAGATATATCACGAGACACATGTCTATTTTCAGATGTATAGACAAAAGGTTTGAGACAGGAGAAATATTTATTAAATGGGACGAGTCTTCAGATGATGAGTGGTTAATTTTAATATATATAAAGGATAATTCACCTGATAAAGGAATAATAATAGAAGATAAGACAAATGAGGAAAAAAATATGTCTCATGAATTCAAAGCAAATGAAATATTTAAAGCTTCGGACTTGATGGTAGACTCTCTTACTCAGCTTATTTCAAAGAAAAGGCAAAAACAGCAGTAAGCTATTTTTTACTCATTTACGTAAACCGAAACTCCTCTAGAATTAATGTCTACATCAAATTTTTTATGAAGAGGGGGGAAAGCTCTTTGTGAACAATCAAGTCTATCACATGTTCTGCATGATACTCCAATAGCTAATTCTGACTTTTTGTCGCTTAGATCTAAATTTTCAGTGTATACAAATTCTTTTGCATATTTTGCTTCACAACCAAGACCTATAGACAACATACTTTTTTTTTGTCCATATCTTCCAACACCCTTTTCTACTGTTTTAGCTATGCAAACATATTTCTCTCCATTAGTCATTTTGCTAACTGCTGCTTGAATAACACCTGGTCTTGAAAAAGCTGAGTAGACATTCCATCTTGGACAAGCTCCCCCATATCTTGGTATCTCTATACCTGATAACGAGAATCTTTTTGAAATATTTCCAGCAACATCTACTCTTAAAAAATGAAAAGGTATTCCAGGAAGTTTTGGATCTTGTAAACATGTTACTCTATGAGCTACTTGTTCGAAAGAAGTAGCAAATGTATTTTGTAAAAGTTCCAAATCATATTTTAATTCTTTGCATTCTTTATGAAAAAGAGAGTAAGGCATTAATATTGCAGCACCACAATAATTCAAAAGCGCAACCCTCGTTAATTTTTTAGACTCTTCAGTTGGAAAATTAAATGTAGCAAGGTATTCATCAATTTCTTTTGAGGCGCCTTCTTGTGAAATTTGTGCTGCCGCAAAAAGTTTTTTAGTTTCAAGTGAAAGATAATCAGATAATAATAATTCTTTATCTTTTACTTTATATATTTTTGAAAATGGTTTTCCTTCTTTAGGTATTACATCTTTTACAGTTATACCATATTCATCTTTTAAAAACTGACATAAGGCAATATATCTTGTTCTATTATTTTGTTTTACTTTATCAAATATCTGATTTGCAAATTCTTCTAATTTTGGAAAAAAATTTTTATTTTCTTGTAAAAAATCTGAAATTACTTCTCCAGGAAACGCGTTTTTTCTCCCATCAATAATTTTGCCTGAAATATTTTCCAATTTGTTAAAAATTTCATGATCTTTTTGTTTAAAGTTGTCACCTAGTTTAATTAAAGCTTTAGCAATTTTGGGATTTGTATTAACTAAATCTTTTACTTCTGGTCCAAGAATATCAAGATCCTCAAAAAGTTCATCACCCAATAATTCAGAAATATTATTCTCAAGATTTATGTCAGTTTTACTTGTAAGGTCTGAAAGCTCTATTTTTAGTTTATCACAAACCCTTAAAAGTAAGTCTCCGTCAATTTTTCTTTTTCCACTCTCTATTAGATTTAAATAGCTTGGTGAAATAGACATTTCTTCTGCTAGTTTGTTAGCTTGAATTCCTAGTTGCCTTCTAAATGCTTTAATTTTTGGACCAATTTTTGTATCAATTTGACTCATTTTACTATTTGTAAATTTTGTAAATTTAAATTTACACAAAATTATTCGATTTTACAAGTAAAATCAATTTAATTGTAGATTTTGTAAATATTGTAAATTATAAAGTCTACATGGAAAAAAACAAAATTAACAACATCGAAAATAACTACCAAATTACTAATAAAGAAGAGCATTCTGAGCACAAGTCAAAAGGTATTTACATTAGAGACGATCATTGCGACTGGGGATCTAGTGGAATGAACGAATTTACTGAAGAATACAGCTCAAAATAGTCATTAGTCATTTCTAGTCATTTAATCAAAAGAGAGGGGTTTAAGTGTCAGCTGAAAATATTTCATACGATTTACAAAGATTTGCAGGTATTAAAAGAGATTATACTCCAGAAGAAGTTGAAAGATTAAGAGGATCAATCAAAATTGAGTATTCTATGTGTAAAATGCAGTCTCAAAAGCTTTGGAAACTGCTAAATACAGAAGCTTATGTGAACACCCTTGGGTCACTTTCAGGAAATCATGCAGTACAACATGCAAAAGCTGGTTTAAAAGCAATTTATTTAAGTGGTTGGCAAGTTGCAGCTGATGCTAACAGTGCTGGAGAAATGTATCCTGATCAATCTTTATATCCATATGATAGTGCACCAAAATTAGTTGAGACAATGAATAATTCCCTAGTTAGAGCAGATCAAATTCAACATATGGAAATGATAGATGGTGACATGGATAAAAGTAAGAGAACTGATTACATGTTGCCAATTATAGCCGATGGTGAAGCAGGATTTGGTGGACCACTAAACGTATTTGAATTAACCAAAAAATTTATTAGAGCAGGTGCTGCTGGAGTTCATTTTGAAGACCAATTAGCTAGTGAGAAAAAATGTGGTCATATGGGTGGAAAAGTTTTAGTTCCGACTGGAACAATGGTTAGAAATTTAAAGGCTGCTAGACTTGCTGCCGATATTGCAGATGTACCATTAATAATTTTAGCAAGAACAGATGCAAATGCTGCAAAATTAATCACAAATGATTTTGATGATAATGATAAACCGTTTTTAACTGGAGAAAGATCACCCGAAGGTTTCTTTTATGTTAAAGACGGAATTGAGCAGGCAATTTCTAGAGGCCTTGCTTATGCACCATACGCAGATTTAATTTGGTGTGAAACTGCTACTCCAAATTTAGAAGAGGCAAAGAAATTTGCTGATGCTATACATGAAAAATTTCCTGGTAAAATGTTAGCTTATAATTGTTCACCATCATTCAATTGGAAAAAACATTTATCTGATGAAGAAATTGGATCATTTCAAAGAAAGATTGGAGAAATGGGATATAAATTTCAGTTTATAACATTAGCTGGTTTTCACACTCAAAACATTGCAATATTTGAATTGGCAGAAAAATATAAATCAGAAGGTATGACTGCTTACTCAAAAATTCAACAGCATGAATTTGCTAGAGAAAAAGATGGATATACAAGTGTGAAACATCAAAGAGAAGTAGGCACATCTTATTTTGATGCAGTTTCAAATACAATAAGCTCAGGTAAAAGCTCAACTACAGCAATGGAAGGCTCAACTGAGTCAGAACAGTTTTAGATGATAGATTAATGTTTACTAGTGGTCTTCTTATAATAGTAAGCTATCTTTTATTTAAATATACAGTTCAATGGATTCAATATTATAATCAAACTGATCCTAGAATGCCTGACTCAATATGGCGTTATACTTGTGATTATAAAGTTATCGGCATAAGAGATATCTGTGACCTGGATGATAAGCCATTTGTACGACAAAGAAGGAAAAGAGACAAAATTGTTACAATAATGTATTTTATTGTAGTTCTTGCTTTTGTATTTTCTATGTATTTTATGGCGAGTTTATTAGGACTAATTCTTTAATTTTTGTATCTGATCCCACGCTGAATTGACAGCCCTCATTTTCGCTTTACTCTCATTTATTACTTCTTGCGGAACACCTTTACTTAATAAAAGATCAGGGTGATGCTCTTTGCTAAGTTTAATATAACGTTTTCTTATTTCTTCGAGCGAGTCATCAGGCTTACTTTCTAAAACAATATAAGGATTAAGTTTGTCTGATGACTTTCTGCTTTCTTTAATTCCGTTAATTTGAGCTTGATTTAATCCAAAAATTCTTGCTATATCCTCTATCATTATTAATTCATTGTCACTTATGTGTCCATCAGCTTCAGCAATATAAAAAAGAGTGTTAATTACTTCCTCTAATACATTCATATTTCCTCTATAAACTTCTGCAATTTGTTTTGCATATGGTTCATACCCGGCACTTTCCTCTTTAGCTTTATTGAAAATTTTACCAACCTGATCTAATTCACTTTCAGGTATTTTTAATTTATCTTTAACTGCAATTAATTCTTCACGACTTACCTGTCCATCTGCTTTACTTAGCTTTGCTGATAAAACTATCAAAGAGAGTGCAAATATTTGTTGTGGCTGTGCAAAAGATCTAAATCCACCACTTGATCTGGCTCTTGACATTTTTCCACCGATTAAGGATCCTAAAAGCATACCAAAAGGTCCACCAATTGAAAAACCAAGCATTCCACCAATTATGCTTCCCCATATTGCCATTACTCAAAACTCCTTAATCTATATTCCCAATTACCCATTTTATTATAAGTTACTTTTAATATTAAATTATTTTCTGGATTATACCAAACATCAAATTCAAATTTTTTTTCATCAGAAAGATTTTCATCATTTGATTTAATATTAAAGTGTTTAGTTAAATATTTTTTGCCATTAATTTCAATATTTTCATTTCCTATTAAATTTACAGTCTGTTTTTTTATACTTCCAGATAAAGGACTGATTTGTTTATTAGCTTTTAAAATTTTGTGGTTCCACCAATTTCCAATTGTACAATCTACACTAGCTTCACCTTTATAAGATGATCCATCTATAATAAATTTATTTGTAACCTTATCATAATTTAAATTCACATATTTTTCCTTATCATTTTGAAAAGTATTTGATTTAAAAAAAACTAATTTTTCATCTTTATATTTTTCTATTGTTTCACCTAATATTGAAAAAACTGTTACGCCAAACAACTCTACTTTAAAATTAGTGTAATTTTTTACGACAAACAAATCCTCGTCAAATTCAAAGAAGTAGCTGGTGCTTCCAATAATTTCATTATTTCTTAGAACATCCATCTCAATTTTTTTAAGACCTTCATAATGACTGCTATGTGCTATCACTTTAGAAGCAAACATAATAATTATTGATACGATAATAAAATGTTTCATTTTCATAGATTTTAGTTAAAGAAAGTATAAATAATAGCGAAATATATGTTCCTTACTATCAAAAATATTCCTAAAGTCTCATGGAGTTCTCACGAGACTTTTAATTTAAAGCCAAAATTATCAACATTATTCTTCCTTTGTTTTGGTCTAATATTATTCGGTTTTGGCGAAGCCTTAGTCGTAATTTCATTTATTGGCAATTCTCCATGGACTGTGATGGCACAAGGAATTTCAATTAATTCAGGATTATCCATTGGAATTGTAACTTTTATAGTAAGTGTTGTCGTTTTATCTTCATGGTTTTTTTTAAAACAAAAACCTGGTCTAGGTACCATATTCAATATCGTAATTATTGCAGCAATGTTAGACATTACAATTGCATTAATACCAACCCCTGAAACTTACATTATGAAATTATTAATGGCTGCAGGAGGCGTTATGATAGTTGGAGTGGGGAGTGGTATTTATTTAATAGCTAATCTAGGTCCAGGGCCTAGGGATGGTTTAATGACTGGTTTACAAAAAAAAACTAATCTACCGATTGCTTCTGTGAGAGCCTTTATAGAAATTTCTGTAGCTTCAGTTGGGTGGTACTTGGGCGGAACAATTGGTGTTGGAACTTTGATGTTTGCTTTTGGAATTGGTCCTTGTATTGCTTTTAGTTTGTACATTATTGATAAAATAATGAACTAAGTAACAGTATTTTGTTTTTCGCTTCTTTTTCTTTCATGAGGGTCCAAAATTGCTTTTCTAAGTCTACAAGATTTAGGTGTAATTTCTAACGCTTCATCAGTATTAAGTATACTTAACTGTTCTGCAATCGACATTTGTCTTACAGGTGTAAGAACAATATTTTCATCAGTACCTTGTGTTCTCATATTTGTAAGTTTTTTTCCTTTCATAACATTAATTATCATATCACCTGGTTTAGGAGCTAAGCCAACAATCATTCCTGTATAAACCGGATCATTGTGAGTTACAAACATTTCTCCTCTAGCCTGTAAATTAAAAATTGAAAATGCAACAGCCTTACCCTGGTCCATAGAAATTAAAGCACCATTTCTTCTTCCTTCCATGTCTCCCTCAAAATCTCCGTAAGATTGAAAAATTCTGTTAATAACACCTGTTCCTTTAGTTAAAGTTAAAAATCTACTTGTGTATCCCATTAAACCTCTTGTTGGCGCATGAAAAACTAGTCTTTTTTTATTCTTTCCAGTATCTTTTAGTTCAATTAATTTACCCTTTCTTCTATTCATGGAGTCAATAATCCTTGATGAATATTCTTCATCTAAATCCATAGTAATTTCTTCAATGGGTTCTAATTTTTTTGAATTTTCGTCAGTTTTAAATAAAACTTTAGGAGGGCTTACAGTCATTTCAAAGCCCTCTCTTCTCATTTGTGTTAATAATATTTCGAGCATTAATTCTCCTCTTCCACTTATTTCAAATGCATCTTTATTTGCGTTTTCTGAGAAAGAAATTCCAACGTTGTTTTGGGCCTCTAAAATTAAACGATCTCTAATTTGAGTGCTTGTTAATTTCTTACCCTCAGTTCCTGCTAATGGTGAGCTATTTACTGTTATTTTTATCGACATTGTTGGTGGATCAATCGGTGTTGCCTCAATTGGTTCATTTACCTCTAAATCACAAATAGTATCTGCTACATTTGCTTTTTCTAATCCAGCTATAACTACGATATCTCCAGCTTCTCCAACTTCAATGGGCACTTTTTTTGTACCTTCATATCTAAAGATTTTTGTAAGTCTACCTTCATCTACTTTTTCACCTTTTAAATTTATTGCTTTAATTTGTTGATTTGCTTTTGCCGTCCCTTGTGAAATTCTTCCAACTAAACTTCTTCCCAGAAAGTTATCAGCGTAAAGTAGCGTTGATAGCATCGCAAATGGTTTTGATCTATCAAATTGAGAGGGTTTTACATGATCCAAAACTAAATCTAATAGCGGATTAAGATTTTCTCTTGGTCCGTCAATATCTTTAGATGCCCAACCAGACCTTCCACTTGCATATAACACAGGAAAATCTAATTGTTCCTCATTTGCTTCTAAACTAACAAATAAATCAAAAGTCTCATTTAAAACTTCATCAGCCCTTTGATCACTTTTGTCTAATTTATTTATTACTACAATTGGTTTTAATCCCTGTTTTAATGCTTTGCTTAATACGAATTTTGTTTGAGGCATGACGCCTTCTGCAGAGTCTACTAACAATAATGCACCGTCTGCTAAACTTAAAACTCTTTCAACCTCTGCTGCAAAATCTCTGTGACCAGGAGTATCAATAATATTTATTCTAGTATCTTCCCAATTAATCGAAGTAGGCTTAGCAAGAATTGTAATTCCTCTTTCTTTTTCTAGCTCTCCAGAATCCATAAATCTTTCATCAATTACCTCGTTGTCTCTAAATGAACCACTTTGTTTCATCAAATTATCAATCAGTGTTGTTTTTCCATGATCAACGTGCGCAATGATAGTGATGTTTCGAATATTATTATTCATGGTTGAGGTTCTTATACATTTATACTTTTAATTGAAAACAAAAAAAAAGGGCAGAATAATCTGCCCTTTTTAAATTTTTTACTTAGACTTTTTGGGTTACATTCCCATGCCGCCCATGCCGCCCATGCCGCCCATTCCTCCTGGAGGCATTCCTCCAGCAGCAGCATCCTTCTCTTCTGGTTTATCAGCAACCATTGCTTCAGTCGTTACTAATAATCCAGAAATTGAAGCTGCATCTTGTAAAGCTGTTCTAACAACTTTAACAGGATCAATAATTCCTTCTTTAAACATGTCAACATATTGTTCTGTTTGAGCGTCATACCCTTGAGAAGATTTATTAGCTTCTAAAAGTTTACCAACTATAACTGAACCGTCCACACCAGCATTTGTTGTTATTTGTCTTATAGGTGCTTCTAACGCACTTTTAACAATTTCAACTCCTGCTTTTTGATCTGAACCTTTTACTTTTAGTTTGTCTAGATCTTGCGAAGCGTAAAGAAGCGCACATCCACCACCAACAACTATTCCTTCTTCAACAGCTGCTCTTGTAGCATTTAAAGCATCTTCAACTCTGTCTTTTTTCTCTTTAACTTCTACTTCAGTTGCACCACCAACTTTGATAACTGCAACACCTCCAGCTAATTTAGCAAGTCTTTCTTGAAGTTTTTCTCTATCATAATCTGATGAAGTTTCCTCAACTTGTTGTTTAATTTGATCACATCTTGCTTCAATGTCTGATTTTTTTCCTGTACCACTTACAATAGTACTGTTTTCTTTATCAACTTTTACTCTTTTAGCAGATCCAAGATCAGTGATTTTTACATTTTCCAATTTTATACCAAGATCTTCAGATATAACTTGTCCACCAGTTAAAATTGCGATGTCTTCAAGCATAGCTTTTCTTCTATCGCCGAAACCAGGAGCTTTAACTGCCACAACTTTAAGCCCACCTCTGAGTTTGTTTACAACTAAAGTTGCTAAAGCTTCACCTTCTACATCTTCAGAAATAATCATTAAAGGCCTACCAGCTTGAACAACTGCTTCAAGTAGCGGAACCATAGGTTGAAGATTAGTTAATTTCTTTTCGTGTAAAAGAATTAATGGATTTTCTAACTCTGTTGTCATTTTTTCAGCATTTGTAACAAAATATGGTGATAAATATCCTCTATCAAACTGCATACCTTCAACAACGTCAAGTTCTGTTTCAATACTTTTTGCCTCTTCAACAGTGATAACGCCTTCGTTACCAACTTTTTGCATTGCTTTAGCAATCATGTTTCCTATTTCTTTATCTCCATTAGAGGAAATAGTTCCAACTTGAGCAATCTCGTCACTATCTTTAACTTTTTTAGCTGAAGATATAAGAGCATTTCTTACATGCTCTACTGCAGCATCAATTCCTCTTTTAACATCCATAGGATTCATACCAGCTGTGACATATTTACAGCCTTCTTTCACAATAGCTTGAGCCAGAATAGTTGCAGTTGTAGTACCGTCACCTGCTTCATCATTTGTTTTGCTAGCAACTTCTTTAACCATTTGCGCGCCCATGTTTTCAAATTTATCATCTAGGTCGATTTCCTTTGCAACTGAAACACCATCTTTTGTTGTTCTTGGTGCACCATATGCTTTGTCTATAACGACATTCCTACCTTTTGGACCAAGAGTAACCTTAACTGTGTTTGCAAGGATATCTACACCTTTCAGCATTGCTGATCTAGCATCTGAATCGAATTTTACTATTTTTGCCATTATTAAACTCTCCTTTTTTAAATTTTTATTTAGAAGTAGAGATACCCATAATGTCTGACTCCTTCATTATGCTGTATTCTTTACCATCAATTTTAACTTCAGTTCCTGACCATTTTCCAAAAAGAACTTTATCACCAACTTTAACATCCATCGGTATAATTTTTCCATCCTCAGTTTTTGATCCACCACCAACAGCAACTACTTTGCCTTCTTGTGGTTTTTCTTGTGCAGAATCAGGGATGATAATTCCACCAGCAGTTTTTTCGCTGCTGTCTAAAACTTCGATTAATACTCTATCGTGTAACGGTTTAAACTTCATATTTACTCCTTTAAAATTAATGTTCATATAGATGCATGTGACTATTATTTCAAGATCTGGTCTCAAATTTATAAATGAGAAAATTCAAGAATTTATTAGATTTTTAAGCTATATCTGAAATATGAGTAAAAATTTAGATGAATCAGGCTTAAAATCAATATTCATTGAATATGACTTATTTTTCATAGATATCTGGGGTGTAGTACATAACGGAATAAAGCTACATGAGAATGCTGTCAAAGTTTTAAATGAATTATCTACCAATGAAAAAAAATTCATATTATTGACAAATGCTCCAAGACCCAACCTTACAGTAATTAATACTCTAAAAAAAATGGGATTAAATAACTTTTCTGATACAGTTTTTACATCTGGAGAAGCTTCAAAAAGATATCTTTTAGAAAATTTCAACAATAAAAAATTTTTTCACTTAGGACCACCAAGAGATTTTGATTTATTTAAAACTTTTGAAGATAATAAAGTGCTTAATATAGACGACTCAGATTATTTATTATGCTCAGGTCTTTTTGAAGAACATGAAGATGACTTAGGGTATTACAAAAATCTTTTATCAAAACATATAACTAAAAAAATGATATGTACTAACCCTGATTTAATAGTTGATCGAGGGGACAAAAGAGAATATTGCGCAGGCTCTATTGCAAAATCATTCGAAGAAATTGGAGGTGAGGTGATTTACTTTGGCAAACCGTATCCACCTGTCTATGAAATTGCGGCAGATGTAAATAACAAAAAAATATTATGTATTGGTGATAATTTAAATACAGATATAAAGGGTGCTAACATACAAAATTTTGATTCATTGCTTATTACAGGTGGTATACATAGAGAAGAAATTTCAAAATTATCAATTAAAAATGTACTTAAAAATTATGAAGCAAAAATTGACTATTTTCAGAAAGAATTAAAATGGTAAAAAAATTAAAGATTTTTAATAATTTTAATATTCCAGGTAAATTTAAAAAATCAATTATCTTAATAGGTAATTTTGATGGCTTACATTCAGGACATCAGAAATTATTTGAGTTAGCTAAAATATATAAAACAAAATATAAATCTAAAGTTGGCGTAGTTACTTTTGATCCTATACCTAAAATGTTTTTTAATACAAAAATTAAAAATTATAGAATATCGAATTTTAATCAAAAAGTTATTTATTTAAAAAAATTTGGTGTTGATTTTGTAATTAATAAAAAATTTGATAAAAATTTTTCTAAAATCACTTACTATCAATTTATAAAAAATATTTTATCCAAAAAACTTAGATCAAAGTTTATATTTGTTAGTAATAACTTTAGATTTGGCCATAAAAGAGAAGGCGATGTAGCAATGCTTAAAAAATTTGAGAATGATTTTAGTTATAATTTAATAAATCCAACGCCTTTAATGAAAAACAAAAAAATAATCTCATCAACAATAATTAGAAAGTTGCTTGAAGAGGGAAAGCTATCAAAAGCAAATACTTTTTTGAAAAGAAACTGGGAAATTGAAGGAAAAGTTCAAAGAGGCAGAATGATGGGACAAAAAATTGGTTTCCCAACTTGCAATATCGATATTGGAAATTATGTTATAGCAAAGCCTGGTGTTTATGCTGTAAAAACCAGAATTAATGATAGAAGAAAATTCTATAAAGGAATTGCAAATTTAGGTTATAGACCCACATTTAACCAAAAAAAAATACTTTTAGAGGTAAATATTTTTAATTTCTCAGGAAATCTTTATAATAAAAAATTATCTGTAGAATTTTTAAAATTTATAAGAGGAGAAAAAAAATTCAAAGGTATCAGTGAGTTAAAAAATCAAATTAAAATAGATATTTTAAAAGCTAAAAAAACATAATGAGCAAGGAACATTTAAACTTACCTAAAACTGCTTTTTCTATGAAAGCAAATCTACCAAATAAAGAACCAGAATATTTGAAATATTGGGATAAGATTAATTTATATGAAAAACTAAGATCTCAAAGTAAAGGCAAAGAAAAATTTGTCTTACACGATGGACCTCCATATGCAAATGGAAATATTCATATGGGTACTGCATTAAACAAAATTCTAAAAGATATAATAATTAAATTTCATCAAATGGATGGCAAAGACTCAGTTTATGTACCCGGATGGGATTGTCATGGCTTACCAATTGAATGGAAAATTGAGGAACAATACAAAAAAAATAAAAAAAATAAAAATGATGTACCTATTATTGAGTTTAGAAAAGAATGTAGAGATTTTGCAAGTAAATGGATTAATATTCATAAAGATCAATTTAAAAGATTAGGAGTAATTGGAGATTGGGAAAACTATTACTCAACTATGAGTTTTGATGCAGAAGCCCAAATTGTAAGAGAACTTGGAAAATTTTTAAAAGAGGGTAGTTTGTACAAGGGTTACAAGCCTGTTTTATGGTCAACAGTCGAAAAAACAGCCTTGGCAGATGCGGAAGTTGAATATCAAGATCATGTATCTGATACAATCTATGCAGCCTTCCCAGTGAAAAAATCAAATATCAATGAACTAGTTGGATCGAACGTTGTTATTTGGACAACAACGCCATGGACGATACCAGCTAACAAAGCATTAGCCTATAATCAAAGTTTAGATTATATTTTATGCGAGATAGATAACAAGGATATTTTAGAAAATGAAAAAATAGTTATCGCAAAAGAACTTTTAGCATCTGTTGTAAAAGACACTGAGTACACAATTAAAATATTAAAAGAATTTAAAGGAAAAGAATTTAATGGAACTATTTGTAGCCATCCATTTCATAAAATTGGATATGATTATGATGTTCCAATGCTTGAGGCAAGATTTGTCACAACTGAACAAGGAACAGGAATTGTTCATTGCGCACCAAGCCATGGTCCAGATGATTTTAATTTGTGTATCAATAATGGAATAAAAGCAATTGAGACAGTTGATGACGACGGAAGGTACACAAAACACATTCCCATATTTGAAGGAACCCACATTTTTAAAGCAAATGAAATTGTTATCGAAAAGCTTAAAGAACTAAAAAGTCTTTTGAAAAATGGTAAACTAACACATTCTTACCCACATTCGTGGAGATCTAAAGCTCCTTTAGTTCATAGAGCAACACCCCAATGGTTTATTTCAATGGAAAGTCATAAGCTAAGAGACAAAGCACTTAAAGCAATAAATGACACCACTTTTTATCCTGGCAAAGGAAAAGAAAGGATTAAAGCAATGATCGAAACTAGGCCAGATTGGTGTGTTTCTAGACAGAGAGTATGGGGAGTTCCACTTCCAATATTTATTTCAAAAAAAAATGGAGAAACTCTTATCGATGAAGAAGTTTTTGAGAATATTGCAAAAATTTATGAAAAAGAAGGCTCAGACTGTTGGTTTGAAGATAATTTTCAGAGACTACTTGGAGATAAATACAATGCAGAAGATTTTGATAAGACTAGTGATATTGTAGAAGTATGGTTTGATAGCGGATCAACACATTCTTTTGTTTTAGAAAAGAGAGATGATTTAAAATGGCCTGCATCAATGTATCTAGAGGGTTCTGATCAACATAGAGGATGGTTTCACTCTTCACTGTTAGAGTCATGTGGAACAAGAGGTAGGGCGCCATTTGAAAGTATTTTATCACATGGGTTTGTTGTTGATGGAAAAGGGCTTAAAATGTCTAAATCGACTGGAAATGTAATAGCTCCAGAGGATATTTTAAAAAAATACGGCGCTGATATACTTAGAATTTGGGTTGCCTCATCAAATTATGCTGAGGACTTAAGAATAGATTATTCAATTTTAGACCAACACTCAGAATCTTACAGAAAAATTAGAAATACTTTCAGATATCTTTTGGGGAATATTCAAGATGAATATACAAAAGTAGATTTTGATAAAGTTGATTTAAATAATATTCCTGAATTAGAAAGGTATATGCTACATAGATTATATGTGATTGGTGAAAGTTTTAATGAATACTTTAAGTCCTATAATTTCCATAATTTATATAAGGAATTATTAAATTTTTGTACAGTAGAACTCTCAGCGTTTTATTTTGATATTAGAAAAGATCTTCTTTATTGCGATCCAAAAGACTCTAAGAAGCGTTCTGATTGTATTTTGATACTAAAAGTAATTTTAGAATGTTTATTAAAATGGTTTGCTCCAATCTTATCATTTACCACTGAAGAAATTTACCATTTAATTCATAAGGAGGATAGTAATGGAAGTGTTCATTTACAAAAATTTGTGAAAATCCCAAATCAATGGAAAAATGAAGAATTAAATAGTAAGTGGGATAAACTTAAATTAATCAGAGATGAAGCAAACATTAGTATTGAAAGTAAAAGGGCTGATAAAATTATTGGTTCAAGTTTAGAGGCAAATATTCAAATAAAAATCAAAGATAAAGACATGTATAGTTTAGCTCAGAACCATGATTTCTCTGAAATTTGTATAACATCTTCTGCTTCAATCTCAAATGATAACAATTTAGAAAAAGAAATTGAGATTATAAGTTCAAAAGCTGTTGGGAATAAGTGCCCAGTTTGTTGGAAAATTAGAGAAAATATTTGTGAAAGAGATGGTAATTGTCATCTTTCATGAAAAGTGAAAATATAAAAAAAATAGCAATAAGTATTTTCATTTTATTATCCATTTTCTTATTAGACAGAATATCAAAAATAATTATTTTAAACATACTAGAGGAAACTGGGCGAGTGGATATTTATATAAACTCGTTTTTAAATTTTTATTTAGTTTGGAATAAAGGAATAGGTTTTGGATTATTGTCTTCAGATCAAGATTTTTTTTATAACATAGTCACTATTTTAATTGTATTAATTAATTTTGTGATAATTTATCTATTATTTAAAGAAAAGGGATTAAAGTATTATTTTTTAGTTATTATTTTAGGAGGCTCATTAGGTAATTTATTTGATAGAATATATTATAGGGCAGTACCTGACTTTTTTGACTTAAATTATAATGGATATCATTGGTTTATTTTCAATGTCGCCGACATATTTATAACAATTGGGATTATTTTGCTTATTTTGGCCGAATTAATAAGTTATAAAAAAGTAAATGAATAAATTCTTTAAAATTTCAAAATTATTATTACTCTTATTATTTTTATATTCATGTGGTTCAGTGGGAGAGGCTTTGCAAGGAAAAAAAAGATCAGATCAAGGCGATGAATTTTTAATAGATAAAAAAAATCCATTAGTTATGCCACCTGACTTTGATAAATTACCTAAACCTGGAGAAGCTAATGTAAAATCTACTAAGGATATTGAAAACGATCAATCTAATATAAAAAATTTACTTAAGAATAGTAATGATCAAAGTATTTCTAATACAAGTGAGTCAACATCTATTGAAATTTCTATTTTAAAAAAAATTAAGTAAAAAAATGTTTTCAAAAAACATAATTTTTAAAAATTTCCAATTAAAAAAAAATATAAAAAATATAAAAAATTTAAATAAAATTTTAAAAAAAGAGTTAAATTTGAGTTCCTCATTACTTAATTCGTTTACAGCTGATTATAAATATAGTTTTAAAAAAAATATTATTAAGAAATATAAAAATTACAAAAGTATCAATTTAATTGGAATGGGTGGTTCAATATTAGGTGCCGAGGCAATTCATGATTTTTTAAAATTAAAGGTTAAAAAAAAAATAAAATTTTTTAACAATTTAAATAATCAAATTAAACTTGAACCAAATGGCAAATCTGTAAATATAATAATTTCTAAATCAGGGAATACGCTTGAAACAGTGTCAAATTTAAATTTAATTCTTAAGTCTCAAAATAAAAATAAAAACATAGTGATTACTGAGAATAAATCTAGTTTTTTAAATTCGTTAGCAAAAAAATTAAAAGCAGAAATAATTGAACATAAAAACTATATTGGAGGAAGATATTCCGTGTTGTCCGAAGTAGGAATGTTACCTGCTCAATTGTTGGGCCTAAATGAGGGAAAATTTAAAAGATTTAATAATTTAATTAAAAATAAAACTTTCTTAAATTCATTAACCAACAATGTAAGTTTTATATCAAGATGTGTATCAGAAGGAAAAAAAAATTCTGTAATTTTAAATTATGACGAAAATTCAGAAAACTTATTTAAGTGGTATCAGCAATTAACAGCTGAGAGTTTAGGTAAAAAAAATAAAGGTATTTTTCCCATCATATCGTCTATGCCAAAAGACAATCATAGTTTACTGCAGTTATACTTAGATGGGCCTAGAAACAACTTTTTCACATTTTTTGGAGTTACAAATGAAAAAACGAATAAATTAGATAACAGCAATTTATTTGGTAAATTTTCGAATTTAAAAAATAAAAATTTGAGTCAAATCATTCAGGCTCAAAGGCAAGCAACCCAAATAGTTTTCAGAAAAAAGAAAATACCATTTAGGAGTTTTGAAGTTCTGAAAAGAAATGAGGAAACTTTAGGAGAGCTTTTTTCTTTTTTTGTGTTAGAAACAATTTTACTTGGAAGAGTAATGAAGGTAAATCCTTATGATCAACCAGCAGTTGAACTAATAAAAACAGAGACATCAAAAATACTTAACTAAATTAATTTACAAAAAAATATTTTTGATAAACCATAATTTTTTTCATCTTTAACATTAAGATATTGTGAAATGTTATCCTCTGATTTCTTGTTTCTATGAATTACTAATAAAGAATTTTCATCAGCAACTTTAAGTTTCTTTATTTGGTCTATTAAACTTTTTATTTTCCTATCTTTAAAAGGAGGATCTAAAAATATTATATTGAATATTCTATCCTCAAAGTTTACCTCTTTTAAATTATAAGCGCTATAATCAAACACTATACTTCTGTTTTCTAATTTTAGGTTAAAGATATTCTGTTTAAGTATTTTTAATGAATTATGGTAATTTTCAAAAAAAATTACTTCTGCCGCCCCTCTCGACAAACACTCAATTCCAAAAGATCCAGTACCAGAAAATAAATCTAAAACTTTTGAATTATAAATTTCCATCGATAATTTGTTTGAGTGATCTAAGATATTAAAAATTGACTCTCTTACCATATCTCTTAATGGTCTTGTAGATTTATCTAATGGAACCGATAATTTTTTTCCTTTGAGTTCCCCTGAAATAATTCTCATTTATCTATAATTCTAAAACCAATATCTCTTCTATAAAAACCATTTTCCCAATTTAATTTTTCAATTTCATCGATAACCGACTCTCTTGATTTTTTTAAATCATCAGAAATATTTACAAAATTTAGTACACGCCCTCCTGTTGCATAAACTTTGTTATCAATCATCTCAGTACCAGCATGATAAATAAAAGTATTATTATTACTTGTAATTTTATCTAAGTTAGGAATTTCTATGTTTTTTTTATAAGTATCGGGATATCCATTTGAGCACAGCACGATGCACATACTTTTTTTATCACTCCAGTTTATTGTTTGATTTTCTAAGTTTTCTTCACAGCAAGATAGTATTAATTCAAGCAGATCTGTGTCTAATAACGGTAAAATTGTTTGACATTCTGGATCTCCCATTCTTACATTATATTCAACTAGATATGGATTATTATCCCTAATCATAAGTCCAACATACAAAAATCCCTTGTATGTTTCGTCCATATCCTTAATTGCTTGAAAAGTTGGTTTAATGACAGTTTCAATAATTTTTAAATCCAATTCTTTGTTTATAAGTCCTGAGGGAGAATATGCTCCCATTCCACCAGTGTTTTTACCTTTATCACCTTCGCCTACTCTTTTGTGGTCTTGAGCAGTATTAAATTTTGCAAATGTTTTTCCATCGGATATTACAAAATAGCTCATCTCTTCACCTTGCAAGAATTCCTCTATAAGAACTTGATTTGCTGTACCAAATTTTCCATCAAAAATTTCATTTACTGCATTTTTTGCAATTTCTGTGTCTGCACAAATATAAACACCCTTACCTGCTGCCAAACCATCTGCTTTAACAACAATTGGTTTATTTGATTTTTCTAAATATTTGTGTGCATCCTTAACAGAATTAAAAACACCAAATTGTGCTGTTGGAATTTTATATTTTTCACATATCTTTTTTGTAAATATTTTAGAACCTTCAAGTTGAGAAGAAATTTTGTTAGGCCCGAATACCTTGATTCCTTTATTTGTAAGAAAGTCGACAATCCCATCAACGAGAGGTTTCTCTGGGCCTACAATTACTAAATCTATCTTATACTCATCGACAAATTTTCCTAGTTTATTAAAGTCGAATATATCAAGCTTTACATTCTCAGCAATAATTTCAGTTCCAGCATTACCTGGTAAGCAATATAGTTTGTTAAGCTTTGGTGATTTTGATAATTGATCTGCTATAGCGTGCTCTCTTCCACCATTTCCAAGAATTGCAATTTTCATATATTCAAATATATATCCTAAATATTATGAACAAGTTAGCAAAATTAAAATATCTTCCAAATAATTTTGAAATAATGGAAGAGGGTGACCACGTGATATGTGCAATTTCTGGAAAGAAAATTCCTCTAGAAAAATTAAATTATTGGAATGTTGATGAACAAGAAGCTTATTATTCTTATGTAGAGGCTTCAGTCAAAAAGGAAAGTAACTAAATTATAATTATTTTCTCCACCTATCGTGGGTCCAAATCCACTGGTCTGGGTTTTTTAATATCATTTTTTCTAAAATTTTATTTAAATGTATAGAAATTTCTTCATTAGATTTTCCTGAATTTATATCAATTGGCTGTGAGACATACATTTTGAAATAATGTTTCATAGTTCTCTCTATGTAAATTGGAACTAAATCACAGTTATATTTCTTGATAATTTGTGCAGGTATCGTTGTGGTAGACGCTAAATCTCCAAAGAAATTTATTCTAATCCCTTCGGTAACCCTTTGGTCAATCATTAATGCAATTGAGTTACTTTTCTTAAGATTTTCCAATATTTGCCTTGTTCCTGACCTTCCTTTTTTTATTTGGTTTTTACAAATATAATTTGTTCTTATATGTTCCATGTTTTTATTTAAAAAAACATTATTTAAGGGTCTATATATTGTAGCTAAATTAATCCCTGATTTTTCTATTTGCATTGCCATCAACTCAAAGTTATTGAAATGACCCGAAATAAATACTACAGGTTTTTTTCCATTTTTTATCTTTTCTAAATTTTCTTTACCATCAACTTCAATATATTTTTCTAATTTGTTATACCTAAAATCTTTTAAAAAAGGGTATTCAGCTAAAATTCTTCCATAATTTCCAAGTACATTCTGTGCAAATTCATTTTTGTCATATTTAATTAAAATTTTTGATTTTTCTAAATTATTAATAATTGATTTTTTTGTTCTAAAAATATTTCCAAATCTTGATCCAATAAAAAAGCCTAAACTCGAAGCAGATCTATATCCTATAATTTTAAATATTATAAAAAAAAATTTTACTAAAACAAATTCTAAAAAATAGATTACTTTTTTCATATTTTTTCTTTTAAAAATTTTAAAAGTTTATTTAATTGTTTAATTCTTAACTCTGTTTTTAAGAATTTAATATTTTTTTTATTTTTATTTGAGAGTCTGTTAAAATCTTTCTCTGTTGTTATAATTTGTAAGTTTTTTTCTTTAGCTAATTTTTTAATTTTATTAATTTCATCGTTTTTATAATTATGATGATCTGGAAAAATGAGCTTTTCATCAACTTTGAAATGAAATTTTTTTAGTGTATTTTCAAATTCATGAGGATTTCCAATTCCACAAAAAAAAAGATATTTTTTTTTTCTATTAAATTTGTTTAGGTTTAATGGATAATAATTTGTGTAAAAAATAGTTTTGTTAAAATTCCTAATTGTATTAATTAATTTTTTATTTTTCTTTTCTCCGTTTATAAAAATAGCATCATAGTTACTCAATTCTGAAATACTCTCTCTCAAAGGCCCAGCTGGCAAAAGAAAACCATTTCCAATACCATAACTTGGATTAAAACAAGCTATTGATAAATCGTAATTAATTTTTTTTTCTTGAAGCCCATCATCTAGTATTGCTAAATCAAAATTCTGATTTTGAGCTTTCAATAAGCTTTCTGTTCTCTCAAGATTGCTAATCACTTCTCCATATGAATTGAGCAGATATTTTTCATCAAATTGATCAAAATATTTCTTTTTAACAAATACAGTTTTGTAATTTTTTTTTAAAATTTCGTATAATTTTATACTTAAAGATGTTTTTCCAGTTCCGCCTACATAAATATTACCCACACATATTGTTTTTATTCTGAATTTTTTTTTTTGTATAAAGATCTTTCGGAGATTTAAAATAAAAGTGATTAGTGAAAGAGGTAAAAGTAAAAAGGAAATAAAATTCTTTTCTTCCCAAAAAAAAGGTTTTTTTTGTCTCATTTATATAAACTTTTTAATTTCTAATAAATTTTTAGCTAATATTTTATTCCCAATGTTTTTTAATTTGAATTTAGCTTTATTGTTTTGATTAAAATTAATTCTTTTAAGAACTATTTTTTTCACTTCTTTAATTGAATTTACCTTTTTTGCGATTTTTAAAAAATTTAACATTTTATAAACTTCTTTAAAATTTGATATATTTGGACCATATAAAATATAATTACCTTCCCTTGCAGGTTCCAGTGGATTCTGACCTCCATGTTTTACTAAAGAACCACCTAAAAATGTTAATTTTGATAAAAGGTAAAATTTAATTGCTTCACCATATGTATCAACTAGATAAATATCGGTATTTTTTTTAATCTTTTTATTCTCAGAGTGTAACTGGTATTTTAATCCAATACCATTTAGTTCGTTTATAATACTTTTAGTTCTATTTATATGTCTTGGAATTATAATAGTGATAAGATTTTTTATCTCTGATCTAAGTTCATTGTGCACTCTTCCTATAAATTTTTCCTCTTCTTTATGAGTACTAGCAGCACACCAAATATTTCTTTTATAAAATTTACTTGATAAATCCTTTTTAATCTTTTTTTTTTCAAGATTACCAAAATATTTTAAATTACCCGCAATTTTGATGTTTTTTACTCCAAGTAAATGAAGATATTGTTTAGTCTCACTATTTTGGGGAAGTGCAAGTGTAATCTTACTAAAAATAGCTTTTGAAAAATTTGGAAAGAATTTCCATCTATTAAAAGATTTCTTTGTTATTCTAGCATTCAAAAGAATTAGTGGAATTTTTTTTCTATAAAGATTCTTATACATATTCGGCCAAACTTCTGAATCTACAAAAATAGCAATTTTTGGTTTCCAATAATTAATAAAGAACTTGGTTAAAAAATTTATATCTAAAGGGTAATACTGATGGACAGTTTTTTTGAATTTAAATTTTAGAGCTACTGAGGCAGAGCTAGTAGTTGACGATGTTAATAGAATCTTTTTAATATTTTTGTCTTTTTCTAGTTCTTTTATTATTGGAATAATACTCAATATTTCACCAACACTTGCTCCATGTATCCAGATTGTTTCTTTGCTATTGTTCTTCTTTGAAAACAAGCAAAATTTTTCTTTAAATCTTTTTTTATCTTCTTTGCCTAAAAAATATCTAGTTAAAAAAATTAATGGTGAAAATATTAATAATATTAAATTTAACAAATCATACACAATAAACATTAGTTTTTAGAAATTTGCTTATCGTAAAAATTCTTATAGGTTTGAGACTTTTCAAGTAATTGTTCGTGATTACCTGAGTCAACAACAATACCTTTATCCATTACGTAAATTTTATCAGAATTTAATATTGTTGAAAGCCTATGAGCAATTACTACAGTAGTTTTATTTAATGTAAGTTTATCTAATGCTTTTTGAATTTTTTCCTCTGTTTCAGAGTCCAATGATGAAGTTGCCTCATCTAATAATATTATTTTGCTATCTTTGAGAAATGCTCTTGCGATTGAAAGCCTCTGTTTTTCTCCACCTGATAATTTTACACCGTTTTCACCGATCATTGTTTGATATTTTTGGTTAAGTTTTTCAATAAAATCTTTACACATAGACAGATCTGCAGCCTTATAAATTTCTTCGTCTTTTGCGTCAGGCTTTGCATATTTTATATTGTTAAAAACTGTATCATCAAACAAAGTTACATTTTGATCTACTATTGAAATTTCTTTTCTTAATGAATTTAAATTGATTTCTTTTATGTTTTGGCCATCTACCTTTAACATTCCTGACTTTGGATCATATATTCTTGGGATTAAATTTAGTAAAGTGGATTTCCCAGAACCACTTTGTCCTACCAATGCAGTCATTTTGTTACCAATAATTTTTATATTAATATCTTTTAAAACGTGATTTTCAATGTTTGATAAATAATTAAAATTTACATCTATAAATTCTATCTCGCCATTTTGTAGATTAATTTCTTTTTTATCATCATTAGCATCAATTAAATTTTTTGAGTCAATAATTGGCAGTATTCTTTTGCCTGCAGATAATCCCTGTCCTATACCAATATTTATTGTAGCCAAGGATCTAACAGGTTGGTAGGCCAGCATCATTGCTGCTAAAAAAGAAAAAAAATTATTTAAACTTAATTGATCATTCATTATTAGCTTACCAGAATAGAAAATTAAAATTGCTATCATAATACCAGTAAGAATCTCCATTATCGGGGTAGCTCTAATAAATACTGTAGAAATTTTTATTTGTTTTTCTTTCAAATCATTAACAAACTTCTCTGATCTATCATTTTCAAATTTTTCTCGTTGAAAAATTTTAATTATTTTATGATTTTTAAACAAATCGATTAAATATTTATTTAAATCACCTGATTTTTCCTGAGCTTCTGTGGTAACTTTTCCCATTCTTTTACCCAATCTTTTCGCAGTTAGTGAAGCGAGTGGTATCATTATAATCGCTATCAAAGATAATCTCCAATTTTGAAAGAACATCACTGAGAGTAAACCAATTAAAGTGAAACCATCTTTAAAAAAATTTAAAAAAGATGTACTCAACATCATAGTTATTTGATTAACATCGAAGTTTAAATTTGAGATATATTTTCCAGTATGCTTATTCTCTATGTACTCAGTATCTGCTTTAATAAATGAAGACAACATATTCATTTGAATTTTTTTTTTAACTTCTTCAGCAACATTAATCATTAAGAATTTAGCCATATAAAGAGAGATCCCTTTTGTTGCGAATGCGATAATTATCAAGAAAGGAATAAGTAGCAATAAGCTCTGATCCTTGTTCAAAAATATTTTATCAATTGCTGGATCGAGTAAATATGCAGTTGCTGAAGTACTGCCTGCAACTAAAATGGAAAATATAACAGCAAGTAAAATCTTACCTATATAATACTTAGTATAATCTTTATACAATCTTTTTAAAATTTGAATATTCGACATTTTATATTAATTTACCTATTAAAATATTTATAACTACAATTAGACCTAAAAAATTATTACTTTTAAATTTTTGCAGACATTGACTTGCATCGCATACATTAAGATTTTTGATTTGATAAATCATTAAATGAAAAAATGTAATGATCAAAGAGATGAAATATAATATTTTATAATTCATTAAAATTCCTAAAATTATTAAAGAGATAAAAAAAAATGAGTAACATAAAGAAATAAATATTTTTGGGTTATTTTTAAATTTTATCGAGGTAGATTTAACTCCTATAATCTCATCATCTTTAATATCTTGATATCCGTAAATAGTGTCGTAACCCAGTGTCCAAAATATGGCTCCAAAGTAAAAAATAATTGGCACTAAATTTATGCTATTATTTATTGATATCCACGCAAGAACAAGACCATAGTTAAATGTAATTCCTAAAAATAGCTGTGGCCAATAGGTAAATCTTTTCATCAAAGGATAAGTAAATGCCAATGGCATAGATAAGAGTGCCATTAAAATTGTAAATTTATTAAAATTAATTAATACTAAAAATGCCAATCCACACAAAACAATAGAGTAAATTATTGCACGATTTACAGAAACCTTTTCTGATGCTATTGGTCTATTTTTTGTTCTCTCAACTTTTTTGTCAAAATTTTTATCTGCAATATCATTAACAATGCACCCAGCAGATCTCATGAGTATTGACCCAAGTAAAAATAACCAAGAATAAAAATAAAATTTTCCTAATTCAGAATTAAAATCATAAGCAACTGTTAGACCCCATAGACAAGGCCAAAATAAAAGCATGTATCCGATTGGTCTATTTAACCTTGTAAGTTCAACGAACAATTTGATGTTTTGCATAACAATTTACTTGTAAATAGCAAAGCAGAGTCTCATAATCAAATTGATTCGAATGAATATAGATTACACTGTTACTGCATTAATGTTTCCCGCAATTCCGCTTATAATGAGTGTATATAGCAATCGATTTCACACCCTGAGTGGATTAATTAGAAAAATTCATGATGAGTATGTCTTTGAAAAGCACACACCCCCAGAATGGAAAGATCAACTTATTAATCTAAACAGCAGAATTGGAGTATTAAAATTTGCAATCATGTCAGCAGCATTTGGCTTTTTATTTAATATGCTGACCGTTTTTGCACTTTATTTAGAAAGTTTAATTGTAGCTAGAGTAATCTTTGGAACGTGCTGTTTGTCTATGATGATCTCAATTATATTTTTTATAAGAGAAATACAAATTTCTACTAAGGCTTTAAAACTCCATCTTTCTGATATGGATGTTCAGTTTAAGGAATAATTACTGCTGGACCCGTAATTTTTCTTCCTTCTAAATCTTTATGTGCTTGAACAGCATCTTCTAATTTATATTTTTTAAAAATTTCTATTTTTACATTTCTTGATGAAATTTGTTTAAACAACATATTAGCTGCCTCTTGTATTTCTTCACTATTTGTAAAGTATTGATTCATTGCAGGTCTAACGAAGTAAATACCTTTTGGTTGCAAAGATTTTGAAACAATAATTGGATCAAGTGGACCTGATGCATTTCCAAATGAAACCATAGTCCCTCTTAATTTTAAACATTCAATAGATTTATCATATGTTGTTTTACCCACACCATCATATACAACTGAAACACCTTTACCATTTGTGAGTTCCAGCACTTTTTTTGCAAAGTCTTCCTTGGAATAGTTTATAACCTCATCACAACCATATTTCTTTGCTATCTCAACTTTTTCATTGCTGCCAACTGTTCCAATAACTTTTAGTCCTAAACTTTTTGCCCACTGACAAAAGAATTGTCCTACACCACCAGCTGCTGCATGAAATAGAACAGTTTCACCTTCTTTTGGAACATATGTTTTGTGTAATAAATAAAATGTTGTCATTCCTTTTGTCATTGCACTCGAAATTTGCTCCAAATCAATATCATCAGGAACTTTTACAATATTTTTTGATATGTAATTTCTGTGAGTTGAGTAAGCACCTAAAGGAGCTGCTGCATATGCAATTTTATCTCCAACTGAAAAATTTGAAACATTTGAACCAACTTCTTTAATAATGCCTGCTGCTTCCATTCCAATCCCAGTTGGTAATTGAAGAGGGTATAAACCCGATCTATGATATGTGTCGATATAATTTAAACCAATTGAAACATGTTCTATTTGAACCTCATCTGCTCTAGGTTTTTCTAAAGTTATATCTTCTAGTTTAAGAACTTCAGGTCCACCTGTATTTGTTACTTTAATAGATTTCATTTTACAAATGTACCTTTATGATAATCCTCGACTGCTTGCAAGATTTCTTGTTTAGTGTTCATAACAAATGGACCACCTCTAGCAATTTGCTCACCTATTGGTTTTCCAGCGATAAGAAGAAACTTAGCATCAGTTGAGCCGTAAACCTTAAGTTTATCTCCTTTATCTAAAAGAATTAGTTTTGAATTTTCAACTTTTTGATGTTGCTGATTTCCAATTTTTATCTCTCCTTCAATTAAATAAATAAATGAATTGTGAGTTGATGGTAATTTGAATTTGAACTCTTTACTCTTATTTAATTCTACATCAAAATAAATAGGTTCAACATTATGTTTTTTTATAGGTCCTTCAGTTTTTTCAAATTTACCAGCAATGACTTTTATAATTTTTTCCTCATCTTTATATGATTTCATCTGGTCTGCATCTATGTAAATATAATTAGGTTTGCTCATTTTAAGTTTAGCTGGCATGTTGATCCATAATTGAAATCCATGTAGCTTACCTTCTTTCATTGCTGGCATTTCAGAGTGAATTATTCCACTTCCAGTTTTCATCCACTGAACATCTCCTGCAGTCATTCTACCTTCACCACCTGTGCTATCTTTGTGCTCAAAATCTCCAGCCAACATATAGGTTACTGTTTCAATACCTCGATGAGGATGAGGTGGAAAACCTGCTATATAATCCTCACTGTTTTCTGATCCAAATTCATCTAACATTAAAAACGGATCAAAGTAATTGGGTTCTACACCAATGCTTCTTTTTAATTTAACGCCGGCTCCATCAGATGCCGGTATAGGTTCAATAATTTTTTTAACTTCTATATCTGACATATTATTTAAAATTTCTTATCTAAACTAAAATCTTTAGTTCCATTTATAAATATAAATAAAAACCCACCTGCTAATGCTATATTTTTCAAAAAAGATCCTAATTGCATCTGGTCAGAAAAATCGTTGTGAAAAATAAATGCTGTAGCGATACAAAATAGACCTAAGAGACCAGCTGCAATTTTTGCTTTATAGCCTAATATAATTAAGATAGGTCCAACTATCTCCAAAATTATAGCTGGTATAATTAAAATTCCTGGTATTCCAAAACTCTCCATCCAGCCGACAGTTCCATCATAATTACTAATTTTAAAAACACCATTAAGAAGAAATAAAGCTGAAATTAAAATTCTTGCAACAAGATCTAAAATGTTTGTCATAATTTTAAAATAATGACTTGTTTAAATAATATCAAGCAAGTGTTTAAGATTATTTATCTGATTTTCAGGAGAGTAATCTAAATTATCAAAAATAATATTATTTCTATTCACCCAAATAGCATTAAAACCATAATTACCACCTCCAGAGACATCCCATGTATTTGCGCTTAAAAAAGCGACTTCACTTTTTTCAATCTTATATTTTTTAACTGGAATATCGTATACCTTTGAGTCTGGCTTAAAAATACCCACTTCTTCAACTGAAAAAATATCATCAAAAACTTCAAGATCATTACTGGAGACCAATTCATTGAGAAGCGAAGGAGTTCCATTTGAAAGTATTGATAGTTTGTAATTTTTTTTTTTTAATAATTGTAATGTTTCTTTTACTTCTGGATAAGGGGAAAGAATTTTATAAAGATCAAGTAATTCACTTTTCATATTGGGATTAATATTAAATACTTTAATTGATTTATCCAAACTATCCTCAGTAATTTTCCAAAAATCTTTATGTCTTTTCATTAGACTTCTAAGCCAAGTATATTCTAGCTGAGTTGTTCGCCAATAATTTGAAAAACTTTCCCATTTGCTGCCAATTTTATATTTACATTTTTCTGCTGCAGAATTGACGTCAAATAAGGTTCCATAGGCATCGAAAATTATTGCTTTAATATTTTTCATAAATTACTTTCTTGATATGAGTAATATTAGAATATTTTTTCCTGAAAGTTTATCTCTTAATTTTAATTCTTGGCTTGAAAAACCACAATCACATTATTTAACAAAAGTAATGAGAGTAAAAATTGGTGAAAATTTTTCACTATTTAATAAAAACGGTGAGTGGTTAGCTAAAATTAATAACATTAGTAGTGGCAAAGTTGAATTTAGCATTCAGGAAAAATTAAGAAATAAAGAAAACTCGGTAGATATTTGGTTGGCATTTTCGCCAATTAAATCAAATTATTCAAATTTTATGATACAGAAGGCCACTGAATTGGGTGTAACTAAATTTATTCCAATTATTTTTGATAGAACAATTGTCAGAAAGATTAATTCTGAGAGATTAGAAAAAATAATTATAGAGGCAACTGAGCAGTCAAATAGAATAAACCTCCCATCTTTAGAAAAAACTCAAAACTTAAAAAGTTTCTTAAAAAAAAATGAAAATAAAATAGATTTAATTTTTACTGACCTAAATACTAAAAATAAAAAAATTGAGTTAAATAAAGACAGAAATAAATCATTGTGTATTATAATTGGACCCGAGGGTGATTTTTCAGAGCAAGAAAGGAATAATATTTTAAATTTTAAAGGTGTAAAATCATTTAAAATAAATGAAAATATTCTCAGATCAGAGACAGCAGTAATATCTTCAATATCTATACTTAGTTATATTTTGAATCTATAAATATTTGTTAATTAATTTGATTGATTTTTTAATATCGTCTCTGTGAGAAATTTTAGCAATATATTTTCCATCTTTAAGTAGAATCACAGGTGAGCTGTGATCAACATTGTAGTCACCATTTTCAAAAAAGATTTTTTGACTTATTATTCCCCATGATTGTGACAATAAAAAAATTTCACCTGGATCTCCTGTGATTCCAACAAATTCGTTATCAAAATTTCTTAGATAATCTTTAATAACTTCTGGAGTATCTCTTTTAGGATCAACGCTAATAAAAAAAACTTTTAAATCTTTTCTTTTATTTTTCTTTATTCTGTTAAGTGCGATATCCATTTTATTTAAAGTCATTGGGCAAATATCAGGACAATTTGTAAAACCAAAAAAAATTGCAGTTAATGGTCCATCAAAAGATTTTTGAGTTATAACATTATTGTTCATATCTTTAAGCTCAAAATCTGAGCCCTTAAATGCTGCGACTGATTGGTCTTTTTGCTCTTTCATAGAAAGAAATACTGGAAGCATCAAAAAAAAGAATATTGTTAAACATCCAGTTAATACTGCAATTGAGGTTTTTATTTTCATTATTGTAAAATTTTATATAGGAACTATATAAACATTATGTCTCTATTAAAGAAAATATTTGGCACATTAACCGAAAAACCCTGGGAACAAGATCAAGCAGTAATTGATAGTGGCCACTCTGGAAAAACATTTGAAATTTCAAATCAAATGTCAGCTGTTATTATTATTTTTGGAGTAAGTACAACTTTATTTAGTTTAATTTTTACCGGCTATCTTTACTCACTGCCTCCTGAACAAGATACAACTTTTATATTGAAGACAAATTTACTTTGGATAAACACATTGGTCTTAATTCTAGTAACAATATTTTTTAATAGAATAAGTAAAGATTTAAAAAATGGAATTACAAATACAATAAAAAGAAATTTAATTTATGTAGGTGCTTTAAGTTATATATTTTTATTTCTACAGTTAGCTTTATGGTATCAACTTATGAAAAGTGGAAATTTTGTTTCAACCAATACATATTTTTCATCTTATTATTTCTTTACTGCATTACACGGTATTCATCTTTTAGGAGGTCTCTATTTCTGGGGCAAAGTAAGTTCAAAAATTTTTAAATTAGATGAGAATGATTATAACAAAGAAGAAAAAAGTATTAATGCTCTTTCATTGTATTGGTTATTTTTATTTATAGTTTGGCTAGTTTTCTTTTCAATAATGTTTGCATACAATGACACTGTTATAGAATTCTGCAAATCTTTGATTGCATAATTTATATAAATAAAACTAACACTGATCCAAACACTGCAATTATAATTAAAAGTATATTTACTGATCTAAGATATTTTTTAGTTTCAGGTTTTGTCTCTCCTTTAGAAAATCTTCCTGCACCTAAAGAAATTACAAAATAGAACGCTAAAACCAAAGCAAGAATTGTTATTAAAATACCTAATTTACCGAGCATAAATATATTGATTATATTAGTATAATTAATATGTTTTATGACATTTTGTCATAGGTATTTATAGGATTATTCTTCTATATAAGCCTTATGCATGCAGGAATAATTTTTTTATTAGTAATCATCGGATCTGTCTTATTTCATATTTTTACCCCTTGGTACTGGACTGATATAGCATCAAATTGGGGTGGAATGGACGATACTATAACTCTTACTTTTTGGGTAGGCGGAGGAGTATTCGTAGCTGTTTGTCTATTTATGATTTACTGTGTTTTTAGATATTCACATAAAGAAGATAGAAGAGCAGAATATAAACCTGAGGATAAAAAATTAGAAAAAATTTTAACATGGGCAACTACTCTAGGAGTTGCAGCTTTACTAGCGCCTGGCCTTATTATTTGGAATCAATATGTTAATGTTCCGAAGAATGCAATTGAAGTTGATGTGATGGCATGGCAATGGGGATGGCAATATAGACTACCTGGTGCAGATGGAAAATTAGGAACTACACAAGTAAGAAACATTGCTGACAATAACCCATTTGGTATCAACCCAGATGATCCGTTTGGAAGAGATGATATAATGGTTGAGAGTGATGTAATAAATTTAGAAAACAATAGACCTGTAAAAATTTTATTAAGATCAGTAGACGTACTTCATAATTGGTATGTTCCACAATTTAGAGCAAAAATGGATGCAGTTCCAGGAACGGTTACTTTCTATTGGTTTGAACCTAACAAAGTAGGTGAATACGAAGTGTTGTGTGCCGAATACTGTGGTGTTGGACATTACGCAATGAGAGGTGGTGTTGAGGTCCAAGATAAAGCTGACTATGAAGTTTGGCTAAGCGAGCAAGAAACTTTTGAGCAATTATCTGCCAGATATGAAAAATTAAACGTAGATGGGAACAAATTGGCCAAAAAATAACAATTTATTAATTTAAAAAAAAATATATATAGAGGATAAAAATATGTCAGACGAATACGATAACAACAAATCATATCAAGCCCAGTCATCAGAAGTAATGGATGGTTCGACTGGTTCTGTTAATCCAGATATAGATTATGTAAGACCAGCAGAAGTTGGTGAGCAAGATTTATATCATGGACATAGTTTTATCGAAAAATGGGTTTTTTGCCAGGACGCAAAAGTTATCGGAGTACAATATTTCTTAACAGCAGTATTTACAGGAATTGTAGGTTTAATTTTATCTTGGTTAATGAGACTTCAATTAGGTTTTCCAGAATTAGCAGGTTTCATGACAGCAGAACATTATTATCAATTTGTAACTATGCATGGAATGATCATGGTAGTTTATTTTTTAACTGCACTATTTCTCGGAGGCTTTGGAAATTATCTAATTCCACTCATGGTAGGAGCAAGAGATATGGTTTTCCCATATGTCAATATGCTTAGCTTCTGGATGTTCTTTGTTGCAGTTGCAGTTTTAATGGCAAGTTTCTTTGTTCCAGGTGGACCAACAGGAGCAGGATGGACCTTGTATCCTCCACAAACTATTTTGGAGGGAACTCCAGGATCTGGCATGGGAATACTTCTAATGCTTATATCTTTATCTTTATTCGTAATTGGTTTCACAATGGGTGGACTAAATTATATGATTACTATTCTTCAAGCTAGAACTAGAGGAATGACTTTAATGAGAATGCCTTTAACTGTTTGGGGTATTTTTACAGCTACCGTCCTTGCGATGTTAGCATTCCCGGCACTACTAGTTAGCGCAATAATGATGACATTAGATAAAGTATTACAAACGAGTTTCTTTATGCCAACAATATTAAAAGCAGGAGAGGTTCTTGAATATGGTGGTGGAAGTCCAATTCTTTTCCAACACTTATTTTGGTTCTTTGGACACCCTGAAGTTTACATTGTTGCATTACCTGCATTTGGAATAGTTTCAGATTTGATATCAGTTCATGCAAGAAAAAACATATTTGGTTACAGAATGATGGTTTGGGCAATTGTTGGTATTGGAGCTTTAAGTTTCTTCGTATGGGCTCACCATATGTATGTAAGTGGAATGAATCCTTGGTTTGGATTTTTCTTTGCAACAACAACATTAATTATTGCTGTTCCAACAGCGATGAAAGTTTATAACTGGATACTTACTTTGTGGAGAGGAAATATTAGAATTAATACTGTGATGTTATGGTGCCTAGGATTTATAGTAACATTTGTAAATGGTGGAATTACTGGAATATTTTTAGGAAATGTTTCTGTTGATGTTCCATTATCTGATACATATTTTGTAATAGCCCACTTCCACATGGTCATGGGTATTGCACCATTAATGGTTATTATGGGAGCAGTTTATCATTGGTTCCCATTAGTAGCTGGAAAAATGTTGCACGAAGGTCTTGGGAAATGGCACTTCTGGATTACTTTCTTAGGAGCGTACTCAATATACTTCCCGATGCACTACTTAGGTTTTATTGGAGTTCCAAGAAGATATTTTGAAATGTATGATAGTCCGTATATGACGTCTGCAGTTGGTATGAACGAATTTATAAGTATTGCAGCATTTATAGTCGGTGCAGCACAGTTTATTTTAGTTTTCAATATCATTAAAACATTAAAAACAGGTAAAAAAGCCGAGCAAAACCCATGGAAAGCAAATTCACTTGAATGGTATACATCTACTGTTCCACCAGAGCATGGTAACTTTGGGGAAAGACTTCCGGTTGTCCACAGATGGCCGTATGATTTTAGTGTTCCAGGTGCAAAGGATGACTTTATTCCGCAAACAACAGCGCCTAGTGAAGTAATACACACAGAAGTAGAGAAAACTTAAGAGAAAAATAATGTCTGAACAAAAAATAGACGGCTTCGAACTTAAACCTGGGTTTAAGGGTATGGCTTCTGACACTGGTTCAGACCAAACGATGTTTAAAGGTGTGCATTGGGGCAAAGCCATGATGTGGATCTTTTTATTGAGTGATACTTTTGTATTTAGCTGTTTTTTAATTTCTTATATGAAAGGTAGAGGATCAACCATTGTTGATTGGCCTAACACGAGTGAGGTTTTTTCTTTATATGTAGGAGGTGTACCCGTCCCACTTCTACTGATTGCGATAATGACTTTTGTCTTGATCACAAGTAGTGGAACAATGGCTTTAGCAGTTAAATACGGTTACGAAAAAAATCGTAAAATGTGTGGTTGGCTTATTCTAGCTACTGCTGTAGGTGGTCTTACTTTTGTGGGAATGCAAGTGTTTGAGTGGTCTAAACTAATTCATGAAGGTGTTAGACCTTGGGGAAATCCTTTTGGTGCATCACAGTTTGGTTCTTTCTTTTTTATGATAACAGGTTTCCATGGTTTCCATGTCTCAATTGGGGTAATCTTCTTATTTATATACACTTATAAAGTTTTTGCTGGTCATTATGAGAGTAAAAAAAGAGGCTGGTTTACTAAAATGAAAGGGGATTATGTTGAAATTGAGATATTAGGTCTTTATTGGCACTTCGTAGATCTAGTTTGGGTTTTTATTTTTGCATTTTTCTACTTGTGGTAAAATAAAATATGGAAGAGACTAACAAAATGAACGAGACAACTAAAAAAGAGGAGCAAACAAGCACTCAAAAGATAGGTATTTATCTTTGGATTTGGTTGTTGTTATTTGTTCTAAGTTTCTTTTCTTACATGGTTGACTGGTATCAATTTCAAGGAATGTTGAGATGGTCACTAATATTATTCTTTATGTTTCTAAAAGCAGGGTTAATTATGGCTTTTTTCATGCACTTGTTTTGGGAAAGATACGCTTTAGTAAATGTTTTGTTATGGCCAATGACAGCAATTGCCTGTTTTATATTTTTAATGACTGCTGAATTTAAATACACGCTATTTTCAAGATTTTTCTATTTTGTAGTGGGGGGAGCTTAATATGGACGCCTACGGATACTTAGCTTTTTTCTTAATTTTATTTGTTTTTTTCATTTATATAGTTTGGTTTGGTTATTCGGTAAAAGTTGAAAACCAGAAAGAACAAGGTGATAAAGTCACAATAAATCCTTATGATCAAATACCTTTAAGTAGAAGATTAATTGATAAAAAAAATAGCAAGGTGGGTATATTCGATCTTGGAAATCATATTTTAATAGCAGGCGTTATATTACTTGTAATATTTGTTTCACTAAATGTTGAGTAATAGTGACTGCAAATACAATTAAAAAAAAATCAGTTTCTGTAAGTTTTTTTTCCTATTCAAAATATTTATTATTACTAATGAAGCCAAGAGTTATGTCTTTGGTTATCTTTACTTGTGCTGTTGGATTATTAACAGCTCCAGTTTCAGTTTCATTCCTTAATTCAATAGTTGCAATTTTCTTTGTGACGATGGGAGCAGGTGCTGCAGGTGCACTAAATATGTGGTATGAGGCTGATCTTGATAAATTAATGACAAGAACATGTCTAAGACCCATTCCTACAGGAAAAGTTAATAGGGAGCACGCATTATTATTTGGAACAGTATTATCGATAGTATCTGTAGTTGGACTTTATTACTTTTCTAATCTAACATCAGCGATACTATTATCTATAACAATCGCATTTTACGTTTTTGTCTACACGATATGGTTAAAGAGAAAAACTCCTCAAAATATTGTTATAGGAGGCGCATCAGGTGCACTACCTCCAGTGATAGGATGGACTATAGCAACTAACTCATTAACATTAGAACCAATTACATTTTTTTTAATCATATTCTTTTGGACGCCATCTCATTTTTGGGCTCTTAGTCTTTATAAAGCAGACGATTATCAGAAAGCTAAAATTCCTATGTTACCTATTACTAATGGTATTGAGGAAACGAAGAAAAATATATTTGTTTATTCTTTAATAATGTTACCAATAGTTATTTTGCCTTATTATATTGGCTTTGTAGGCGAAACGTTTTTAATAGTTTCATTATTACTTACCTTTTATTACAACTATGTTTGTTATGATCTTCTTAAGTTCAAAAAAAATAAATTTGAAATAAAGAAGGCTAAAAAGGTATTTTCTTACTCAATTTTTTACTTATTTTTGCTTTTTGTCTTATTTTTGGTAGACCAGATTATAAAATAAATAATCCTATTTATTTTTTAGGAAAATGGTAAAAAAAATTCATGAGATACGTAAGTACAAGAGATAATTCTAAAGAATACAGTTTTGAAGATGTTTTCATCAAAGGTTTAGCTGATGATGGAGGACTTTATGTGCCTACATCTTTAAAAAAATTCAGCTCAGATGAATTGTCAAAGCTTAAAAATCTTAATTATAATGATTTATCTACTGAAATAATAAATCAATTTTCATCAGACTTTATTTCAAAAGTTGATCTTTCATCATTAATTAAGAAATCTTATTCAACTTTTAGAGAAAAAGAAGTTGTTAAAATATCAAACATTGGAGATCTCAAATTATTAGAGTTATTTCATGGTCCCACATTAGCTTTTAAAGATGTAGCAATGCAGTTTATTGGTAACTTGTATGAATATTATTTAAGTAAAAATGATAAAAAAATTAATATTGTTGTGGCAACATCTGGTGATACAGGAGCTGCTGCTATAGATGCAATTAAAGGTAAATCAAACTTAAATATTTTTGTCTTACATCCTAATAATAGAATTTCACCAGTACAAAGAAAGTTAATGACAACAGTTGAGGATGAAAATGTTTTCAATATTGCAATTGACGGAAATTTTGATGATTGCCAAAATATTGTTAAGCAAATGTTTTCGGATTTAAATTTTTCTAAATCAATAAATATGTCAGGGGTTAATTCTATTAATTGGGCAAGAATAATTGCTCAAGCAGTTTATTATTTTTACACTTATTTTAAAATTGGTGGTGATAAACCAATTTCCTTTTCAGTGCCAACTGGAAATTTTGGAGATGTTTTTGCAGGATATCTTGCAAAAGAAATGGGATTGCCGATAGATAAACTTATTGTTGCAACAAATGAGAATGATATTTTACATCGAGCAATTTCTAAAGGTGATTATGTTTCAAAAAAAGTAAAAGAAACACTTTCTCCAAGTATGGATATCCAATTAGCAAGTAATTTTGAAAGATTAATTTATTATGTGAATAATTCTAATTCTGACATTACATTAGATATAATGAAGAAAGTTAAGAATAATGAATATAAAATAGAAAAATCAAACTTAGACATTATTCAAAAAGATTTTATTTCAGAAAGTTGTAATGAAAATGAAACTTTAGAAATTATAAAGAAAAATTATGTGAAAAATGATATCATTTTAGATCCACATACTGCAGTTGGAGTAGGGGCTGCACATAAACTATCATTTAATGACTGTGTAGTTTTATCTACAGCACATCCTTGTAAATTTCCAGATGCAACGGATAATGCGATAAATAAACATGAAGAGTTACCAAGTGAGCTCCGATATGTTCATGGTAAAGAGGAAAATTTTCAACTATTAAAAAATGATAAAGAAGCAGTAAAAAATTTCATTAAAAGTAAATTATGAAGCTAAAAGTCAATGAACAAATACCAGATGCAAAAATCTTCCACTTAGTTGATGGTGAACCAAGGGAGCAAAATGTATGTGAGGTTTTAGGATCAAAAAAAATAATATTATTTGGTTTACCTGGTGCATTCACAGCGACATGCTCTAAATTTCACTTGCCGGGTTATGTTAAAAACGCTCAACAAATCTTAGATAAAGGTATTGATAAAATATTTTGCTTAGCAGTAAATGATCCATATGTAATGAATGCTTGGGGAGAAGCCTACAAAATTGGAAAAAATATAACTATGTTAGCTGATCCTTATTTGTCATTTACAAAGCGAATAGGTGCTGAAGTTGATAGAAATTCAAAGGGTATGGGTATCAGATCAAGTCGTTATGCTATGGTTATTGAAAATTTAAAGGTTCAAAATATTCAAGAAGAGGAAGAAACTAAAAATTGTGGAATATCCTCTGCAGAGGAAATTTTAGATATTATTTAGAATTTGCAGCTTCTCTTGCAATTAAATCAACTTCATTATTTAATTTGTCTGTAGAATGGCCTTTTACCCAGCTCCATTTTATTTCAAATTCACTAGTCATAAGATCTAATTCAGTCCAGAGGTCTTTATTTTTTACAGGTTGTTTATTTGCAGTTTTCCAACCATTTTTCTTCCAATTATGTATCCACTCTGTAATTCCAGACTTTACATATTTAGAGTCTGTAAAAATTTGAACATTGCTACCTTTAGGAATTTTTTTAAGAGCTTTTATTGGAGCAAGTAATTCCATTTGATTATTTGTGGTATCTTTTTTGCTACCCTTTATATGGGTTTTCTCTTTATCATCTATAATAATTGCAGCCCATCCACCATTTCCTGGATTACCCAAGCACGATCCATCAGTATAGATTTTTATCATTGGCCATAATCCTTAAAAGAATTTAATTTTCTATGATAATTTAATTTATCTAAATATTCTTTTGGATCTTTAACTTTAATTAATGCTTTTTTTGGAGTATTTAGGTAATCATATGATCTTGTAAGAAGATATCTTAAAGCTGATCCTCTACATAAAGTATTAAAATTACTCTTTTCTTTGGAATTCAATTTACGAATTGATTGATAGCCTCTTAATAATTGAGCAGATTTATTTTTGTCTAAAACAAACACTTTATTTTTTTTTTTAAAACATAAAGCATTCACACATGTTGCTAATTCATATGCCAAGAAATCATTTGCTGAAAAATAAAAGTCAATAAATCCATAATATTTCTTTTTATAGAAAAAAATATTATCTATAAAAAGGTCACTATGAATTATTCCATTGGGCATACTCTTTGGCCATTTTCTTTTAATATCAAATAAATCATTCTTCATAATATTTATTAAATTACTTGAAAGTTTATTAATTCTTTTATCTATTCTCTTAAGCAACGGCCCCCAAGAATTAACTGATAAAGAATTTTTTCTGTACAAACTTAATTTCTTTGCAGCCATATGCAATAAAGCTGCATTTTTTCCGACGGCGTAGCAATCTTTATTTGTTAAATTGATTTTATCCTTTCCTTCAAGAAAGCTTACTAAACATGCAGTTTTGTTTTTAATCTTAAATAAATATTTACCTTTTTCATTTTTAATAGGCTCTGGACATTTAATTTTTTGTCTAGATAAGCCAAACATTAGGTTCATAAAAAAAGGTAAATCTTTTTTTTGAACTCTTTTTTCAAAAATAGTCAGTATTATTTTTTTATTTTTTGTTTTTATTAAGTAATTAGTGTTCTCAATACCTTTTTTTATCCCTGAAAATGATAGAATTTTTCCTGTTTTAAAGCTTTTCTCTATTAAGCTTAAATCACTCTTATTAATTCTGGTATATACAGCCATTAATTCAATTTTCCTGGGATTTTAAATGTTACGTCTTCTTTTACAATTTCCACTTCTTCAATTTGTACAATAAATTCTTTTTTAATATTATCTATAAATTCTTTAACTAAAACTTCAGGAGCTGATGCTCCCGATGAAATACCTATAGTTTTACATTTAGAAATTTTCTCAATAGGAAAAATGCTTTCTGAATGAATTAATTCAGCGTCACTACAACCATTGTTTTTAGCAACCTCAACTAATCTTACTGAATTTGAGGAATTTCTACTACCTATAACAAAAAAATTATCACAATCTTTTGCTATTTTTTTTACAGCTGCTTGTCTATTTGTTGTTGCATAACAAATATCATCTTTCTTAGGTTCTTGAATGTTTGGAAACCTTTCTTTTAAAACATTTATAATATCTCTAGTATCATCAACAGATAGAGTTGTTTGGGTTATATAAGCAAGTTTTTCACTTTGCCCTTTTTCAAACTTTTTTGCATCTTCAATTGTTTCGATTAAGTCAATTTTTCCATTTGGAAGTTGACCCATAGTTCCTATAACCTCAGGATGGTTTTTATGACCAATAAGTAAAATATGTATATTTTTCTTATCTAGATTTTCTGCCTCTCTGTGAACTTTAGAAACTAAAGGGCATGTAGCATCTACAAAAATCATTTTTAAATTTGTTGCTTCTTCTGGTACTGATTTCGGGACCCCATGAGCAGAAAAAATTACTGGTCTTGTTTTGTCAGTAATCTCCTCAATTTCCTCAACAAAGACAGCTCCAATCTTTTTTAAACTATCAACTACATGCTTATTATGGACTATTTCATGGCGCACATAAACTGGCGCACCATATTTTTCTATACTTTTTTTAACAATCTCAATAGCTCTATCAACCCCTGCACAAAAACCTCTTGGGGCAGCTAACATAATTTTTAAAT
>CACICY010000002.1 GCA_902585265.1 uncultured Pelagibacteraceae bacterium | reverse complement strand
AATATTCATTGCAATTTGTTCTGAACCCCAAATTTTTCCTGAGGATAAAGCTTTTTTTAAATTTTTTTGCCAGATTTCCCAATGAGGAGCACTTTCTTCTAAGCAAAATAATCCAATATTCAAATGAGGTTTAAGGGCAACTTCTCTTGAAACTTTCTCTGAGAAACCTGATGATTTAGCGTGTTTATAATTTTGTGATTTTATTCTCGCAAAACTTCCCCATACCCAATCTGCTCTTAAAACTCTTCCGTAAGATCTATCTGCTGATGTTGCTATTGCTAATTTTTTATTCTCACAGCCCTGAAAGTAAAGATCGATTGCGTACCAAGAGTTTACCCATGCATCAGCATCTATCCATAAATATTTTTTATATCCTGGAAAATAATTTGGTAAGAATGCTCTAGATACCTGACTTTTCAACCACTCTCTTCCTTTTATCTTAAAACTTGGAACTTCTATATCCCACTCAGCCTTTTTGATTTTAAATACTTTTTTTTCTAATATTTTAATTTGTTCACCAGTTAATCCTGCATCCATAATGCAAATATCTACTGTTTTGCTCTGTTCGAATCTATTAATTGAATCAATTAATTCGTTAAGAAGATTGAAATAATTTGAATCTGCTAATGAGATTATTGTATTTTCCCTCATTTATTATAACACATCTTCATGATGATCAGTGTCATTTGTGATGGCTTTCGCATTTTTTTTAATCATAAGATAATGCATTGAACTTATTGGAACCATTAACAAATAAATTACACCTGAAATAATTATAGCATTAAATGTATAAACAAGAATTAAGCCAAAATATAAGATTATTCCAAATAGCAAAAATATTGATGTACTTCTTGGGACAACTATTCTTTTAAAAGAATAGGTTGGTATTTTGCTTATTAATAATATTGAAACAATTATAAACATAAAAGGTACTATAATTTGGTAATTTAAGTTTAAAAACTGAAATTCACTAATACTTAATATTAAAGGCATTAAAACTAGAACTCCACCTGCGGGAGAAGGAATACCTTCAAAAAAATTATCTTTCCAAGAACTCTCTTCGTTTGATGAAACATTAAATCTTGCAAGTCTAAGAGCAACACAAACAATATAAATTAACGCAATTAACCAACCTGCTCTTCCTGTTTCAGATAACGCCCAAAAATACATTATAAAAGCTGGGGCAACACCAAAACTTATAACATCAGTAAGAGAGTCTAGCTCTTTTCCAACTTTAGAAGTTCCTTTAATTAACCTTGCAATTCTACCGTCTAATCCATCAATAATTGCTGCAATTATAACTGCAATAATTGATAGTTCAAATTTTCCATCAAATGCAAACTTAATTGAAGTCAATCCAATACATACTCCAACAAGTGTCAAAATATTTGGCAAAATAACTCTTGTTTTTTTACTCGAAACTAATTTAATATTTTTATTTTGAGGCTCCATTAACTTATTTTTTTGCAATTAAAGTTTCGCCAGCTATAGTTTTTTGGTCAACTTTTACTAAAGGAGTATAATTTTCAAAATACATATCAGCTCTACTTCCAAATCTGATCATTCCTATTCTTGAACCTTGTTCTACAAGCTCATCTTTAGAAACCTCTGTTACAATCCGTCTTGCAACAAGTCCTGCTATTTGAACAACAATTATATCTTCTCCATCAGAATTTTTTATTTTATAATAATTTCTCTCATTATCTTCACTTGCCTTATCTAAAGATGCATTAAAAAACTTTCCTGGTTTATAAAGTATCTCAGATATTGCTCCGGAACATGGAGATCTGTTTACATGGCAATCAAATACATCCATAAAAATACTTATTTTTTTCATTTGTTTATTTTCTAAACCTAATTCTTTTGGACCGTTAGTATCCATTACTTGTAATACAACTCCATCAGCTGGACTTGTAAGATAATTGTCGTCGCCAATAGAAATTCTTTCAGGATCCCTAAAAAAATAATAGCACCAAATGGTCAATACCAACCCTATAAACCCAAGAAATCCATTTATGAAATAAAGAATTATAGTTGCGATTGCAAAAATAATAATAAATTTGTAACCTTCATTGTGTATTTTTGGAAATATTTTACTCATGACAAACCTATAATTGATAATTTTGGATTAATATGTATACAAAAAGAATAAATTCAACTATTAAGATATATCGAAAAAATGAGTAAAATTAAGGTTAAAAACCCCATTGTAGAGTTAGATGGCGATGAAATGACCAGAGTTATATGGGACTTCATAAAAAATAAGCTCGTTTTAACTTACCTTGATCTCAAAATTGAGTACTACGATTTGGGAATGGAAAGTAGAGACAAAACAGAAGATAAAATTACAATTGAATGTGCTAATGCAATTAAAAGAAATGGTGTAGGGATTAAATGTGCAACAATCACACCCGATGAAGCTAGAGTAAGGGAATTTAATCTTAAAAAAATGTGGAGATCTCCAAATGGTACAATAAGGAATATTATTGGAGGAACTGTTTTTAGAGAACCAATAATTTGTAAAAATATTCCAAAACTAGTGCCCTCATGGACAGATCCATTGATCATAGGTAGACATGCTTTTGGTGATCAATACAGAGCAACAGACTTTACAGTACCCGGTAAAGGTAAGTTAGAAATCAAATGGACTGCTGAAGATGGTTCTGATGAGAGAAAGTATGAAGTCTTCAATTTCCCAGGTCCTGGTATTGCATTATCAATGTATAATTTGGACAAATCAATAGAGGACTTTGCAAGATCTTGCTTTAACTATGGATTAATTAAAAAATGGCCAGTTTACCTTTCTACTAAAAATACAATTTTAAAAAGATACGACGGAAGATTTAAAGATATTTTTGAAGAAGTTTTTGAAAAGGAATTTAAGGATAGATTTGATCAAAATAAAATTACCTACGAACATAGATTGATAGATGACATGGTAGCATGTGCAATGAAATGGCATGGTAAATATATTTGGGCGTGCAAAAATTATGATGGTGACGTACAATCAGATACAGTTGCTCAAGGATATGGATCTTTAGGTTTAATGACAAGTGTCTTGCTTGCTCCAGATGGCAAAACAATGGAAGCTGAAGCTGCACATGGAACAGTAACAAGACATTTTAGAATGCATCAACAAGGTAAAGAAACCTCAACAAATCCTATTGCATCTATTTTTGCATGGACAAGAGGTTTGGCTCATAGAGGAAAATTAGATGGAAATGAGGAATTAATAAAGTTTGCAGAAACACTAGAAAAAGTATGTGTTGATTGTGTTGAAGAAGGCTCAATGACTAAGGACTTAGCTATTTTGATAGGACCTTCAACAAAGTATTTAACAACTAATCAATTTTTAGATACTTTAGATGGTAAGTTGAGACAAAAACTAAATTAAAGTCTTAATTTTTTCAAAAGCCTCATCAATTTTATCTTTAAATTGGCCTCCCGCTTGTGCAAAATCTTTTCTACCACCACCACCTTTTCCACCAATAATTTCAGATCCTGTTTTAGCGAATGTGACTGCATCATACTTATCAATAAGCTCATTTGTTATCCCAACTGCAAGACCTACTTTGTCTTCTAGACTAGCAAAAACTATTACAATTCCTGTGTTTAGCTCTTTTTTTCCGGCATCAACCAATTTTCTCAGCTCTTTAGGTGGAAGATCATCAACTTTTTGGAATCTTACACTTATATTATTAATTTTAACATCTTGAATTATATTTTTTGAATTATTTTCTAAAATTGAACTAAATTTTAATTGCTCTAGTTGTTTTGATAATTCTTTAATTAAAATCTTATTATCTTCATTTTCTATATTTGGTTTACCACCTAATTTAATTATTTGCTTTGACAAGTCATTAATCACTTCTTCATCTTTTTGTGCAGATAAGTCAGATAATTTTTTTTTATTTTGTAAAAAACTATTTAATTGATTTTCTCTAAGTGCTTCTACTCTTCTAACACCTGCTGCAATTGACGATTGACTAATAATTTTGAATTTTCCAATGTCGCCAGTGTTTCGTACATGTGTACCTCCACATAATTCAGTGGAAAAATATCTTTCTTTCTCATCACCCATGGATAACACTCTAACCTCTTCTCCATATTTTTCTCCAAAGAGTGCCAAGGCTCCATTATTTACTGCTTCTTTAGGAGTCATGATCCTTGTTTTAACTTCTGATTTTTTTTGTACCATTGAATTAACGTGATTTTCTATTTTTTCTATTTCCTGGTCTGAAATTGGTTTCATGTGGCTAAAATCAAATCTTAATCTATCTGGTGCTACTAATGATCCTTTTTGTGTAACATGAGTACCTAATACTCTTCTTAAAGACTCATGTAAAAGGTGTGTTGCTGAGTGATAAGCTCTTATATTATTACGTCTATCAATATCAATTTTCATCTCAACATTGTCTTTGATTTTTATACTTCCTGATTTAACTTTGCCATAATGTACAAATAGATCACCTAATTTTTTTTGGACATCTGTGATCTCGAACTTAAAGTCTCCAGATATTATTTCACCAGTATCTCCTACCTGTCCTCCAGACTCTCCATAAAAAGGAGTTTGATTTAAAATAATAATTCCTTCATCGTTTTTATTCAATTCATTTACTTCTTTGTTGTCTTTTAGTAATGATAAAATAATACCTTCTGCTTGATCAGTCTCATATCCTAGGAATTCTGAAGGACCTAATCTATCTTTTATCGAAAACCAAATATCATCTACCGCACTGTCACCTGAGCCTTTCCAATTTTTCTTAGCAAGTTCTTTGCTTTCTTTCATTAAACTTTGAAATTTATGGTTGTCTATTGTTAATGATTTATTTTTTAAGATGTCTTGTGTCAGGTCTAATGGAAAACCATAAGTATCATAGAGTTTAAAAGCTACTTCTCCAGGTAATATCTTGTCTATTTTAGTCATTTCCTCATTTAATATTTTAATACCTCTGTCTAAAAGAATTAAAAATTTTTCTTCTTCCATTCTTAATGTTTCTTTAATTAAAGACTCAGCTCTTTCTATTTCTGAGTAATTACCTTTCATCTCATCTTTTAAAGTTTTAAAAATATTATAAAAAATTGGTTCTTTAGAACCAAGCAGGTGGGAATGCCTCATTCCTCTTCTCATAATTCTTCTTAGTACATAACCTCTTCCTTCATTTGATGGTAAAACTCCCTCAGCAATTAAAAATGAACTTGCTCGTAAGTGATCTGCTATTACTCTAAAACTTGCTAAATTATCGTAATTTGGTTCGACTTTTAAAATTTCTGCAGCAGAGTTTATTATTTTTTTAAAATGATCTGTTTCGTAGTTGTCGTGAGTTCCTTGAAGCAATGCAGCAATTCTCTCTAAACCCATTCCAGTATCAACTGATGGTTTTGGTAGATTAATACGCTTATCTTTTGAAATTTGCTCATACTGCATAAAGACTAAATTCCAAATTTCTATAAATCTATCACCATCCTCATTTTTTGTTCCTGGCAATCCACCTTCTAAGTGGTCTCCATGATCATAAAATATTTCTGAACAAGGTCCACAAGGTCCAGTTTCACCCATAGACCAAAAATTATCAGATGTTGCTATCCTTATGATTTTATCTTCACTTAACCCAGCAATTTTTTTCCAGTAATTAAAGGCTTCGTCATCGTCGTGGTAGACTGTTACATAAAGCCTATTCTTATCTAAACCAAATTCTTTTGTTATTAAATTCCACGCAAGTTCAATAGCTCTTTCTTTAAAATAATCACCAAAAGAAAAGTTTCCCAACATTTCAAAAAACGTATGGTGTCTTGGAGTATAGCCAACATTTTCAAGATCGTTATGCTTGCCTCCTGCTCTTACACATTTTTGAGATGTTGTAGCTCTTTGATAGTCTCTCTTTTCCAGTCCAGTAAACACATTTTTAAATTGGACCATTCCAGAATTGGCAAACATCAATGTTGGGTCATTATTTGGGACTAAATTGCTAGACTCAACTATTTTATGATCATTTTTTTCAAAATAATCTAGGAATGCTGACCTGATTTCATTTAATGTTTTAGCCATATTTAACCAAAATACAGCATTTTTATATGATGTCTACACTTCTGAAGGGAAAAAAGGCGCCCAATAGAGCGCCTTTTTTTAATAACTAAAAGTTATCTGCTAATTCTTTTTAGTAGGAACTTCCTCCTCTTTCTTCTGCGCTTCAAGCTTTTCTTCACTTAAAGGATTGCCTTCAATCTTCTTTGAAATAACACCAGCTTTTTCTCTAATAGCCATTTCAATTTCAGCAGCAGCTTTTGGATTTTGTTCAAGGTAAAGTTTAGCATTCTCTCTACCTTGACCAATTTTTTCACCTTTGTAAGCGTACCAAGCTCCAGATTTTTCAACTATCTCAGCTTTGGCACCAAGGTCGATTAGTTCCCCTACTTTACTAATTCCTTTTCCATACATTAAGTCGAACTCAACTACTTTAAATGGTGGTGCAACTTTGTTTTTAACAACTTTTACTCTTGTTGTATTTCCAACAATTTGCTCTTTATCTTTTATTGCTCCAATTCTTCTAATATCCATTCTTACTGAAGAATAAAATTTTAAAGAATTACCTCCAGAAGTTGTTTCTGGACTTCCAAACATTACACCAATTTTCATTCTAATTTGGTTAATAAATATAACCATTGTATTAGTTCTTGATATTGATCCTGTTAATTTTCTAAGAGCTTGAGACATTAGTCTTGCTTGAAGACCAACATGGTGATCTCCCATATCTCCTTCAATTTCTGCTCTTGGAGTTAATGCTGCAACGGAGTCGACTACTAAAACTGACATTGAGCCAGATTTGATTAAAGTATCAGTTATTTCTAATGCTTGTTCACCAGTATCTGGTTGTGAAATAAGCAACTCCTCTGTGTTAACTCCTAATTTCTTTGCATAGACTGGATCCAATGCATGTTCTGCATCTACAAATCCACAAATTCCACCTGCTTTTTGCGCTTCAGCAACAACTTGTAATGCTAATGTAGTTTTACCAGATGACTCTGGTCCATAAATTTCGACAATTCTGCCTTTTGGTAATCCACCTATTCCAAGTGCCAAGTCTAAACTCAAAGATCCAGTAGAAATGGACTCAATATCCATTGCTTTTTGTTCTCCAAGCTTCATCACAGAGCCTTTTCCAAAGCTGTCTGTTATCTGGCTGATTGCTGCATCTAGTGCTTTATTTTTTTCTTTATCTTCCAATTCTTTATCTTTTGTGGATTTCACCACTTTTAAGTTATTTTTAGTCATTTTTTGCCTCGTTTTTTTCATTTATTAACATTCGAATCATGAAAATAAATGTACACATTTTGTTCTCATTAGCAATATTTTTTTAAAATTAGGGCTAGAAGTCCCTATTTATCTAAGTTTTAAGTACTCGCTATTAAGTAAGCCAACTGACTTTATTAATCTGTATTGAGCTAAAAGATAGTTTCTCTCAGCCTCGGCAAGATTTATTTTAGCATTGATTAGATTTGATCTCGATTGAAGAACATCAAATGTAGATCTATTCAATCCACTCTCATATTCAAAACTAATCCCTTCATTTGCAATTTCAGCAGCCTTAACTTGTGATTGCACAGCTCTTAAAAGACTTTTTGAAGACTCTAAAGTAGACCAAGCTGCGGTAACTCCTTGTGTATTATTTCTAAAAGCATTCTCAAGTAATAATTTTTTCATTCCTTTTACTTGAAGATTTTTATTTATATTAGATTTATTCTTTCCTCCAAATTGAAATGGCCAACTTACTGTTGCTTGTAGTACATCTTTTTCCCTCTCATCATAAGTTGCGCTTAGGTCATCAGTATATGATCTTTCAAGTGAAAGTTTTGCTGTCGGAGATAAATCTGATCTTGCAATTTTTACATCTAATTCCGACTGTCCATATTCTATTTCAGCAATAATAAGATCTGGACTTTTTTGCTCAGATATCTTTTTTGCATCAACTAAACTTGGAGGTAATGGAACATCAGAATTATAAATTTTTTTTAATTTTTCATTGCTGTTGATTGGTCCAATTATATTTTCATAAGCTAGTTTACTCGTGATTATACTATTTTGTGCTCCAATGTAACCTGCTTGAGCACCTGATAAAGAAGATTGGGACTGTGCTAAGTCTGTTGCAGTTATTTGAGCTCTAGATAGTCTTGCATTATCTATTTCGAATTGTCTTTGAAGAAGGTTGACATTTTCTTCATTAATACTTAATTTTTCATAAGCAAGGATTAAACCTGTATAAGCCTCAATTGCTTTCATAAAAACATCTTGTTCTTTTTTAATAAGTTTTGCTTCAGATAAGTTTAGACCTAATTTACTTTTTTCGTATTTTGTGCCACGTTCACTACCATCCAAAAGTGTTTGTTCTAACTTTATAGAAGATGTCATTGGATTTGTATTAGTTATAGAAGCATCAGTACCATTTTGATTAGTAAGTTTATTGGTATCTTCAATACTTTTGGTTCCCGTAAGAGTTAAAGTTGGAAAAAAATCACTTTTAGAAATATTTAAGACTTCCTTTTGAACTTCTAAATTTTTTCTCTCAGCTTTAAGCTCTAAATTGTTCTGATAGGTCTGTCTTAATGCATCACTCAAAGTTGCTGCATTTAGTGGTAGTATAAAAACTATTAAGCAAAAAGTGATTAAAGAGATTTTTTTCATTAATTATATTTTATTGATTTAATTTGATGATTTCTATTTAAATTTAATACAATTGATGAATATTTTGGAGCAAATTTAAACATATTTTGTGTGACCCTTTGGTAAGTTTGCATAAAAGTTAATACCTCGTTTTTGCTCATAACTTTGCTGTTTGCTTTATTTTTTGAGTTTAATTTAAGTAATGCCTCCTGTTTAAGCCTCCAACTTTGTAATAATTTGAAATTACCAGCTTTTAAAAATAACAAACAGTCTAATTTAGAAAATAATTTTTTATATTTTGTTTGTAGTTGACCATTTACATATTTTCTCCATTTTAAATTTTTATCTGCTATTCTTTCAAGAGAATTAATCGATTTTTTTAAGGTTGTATTTTTTTCTGCTCTAGCTCCTACACACCATCCTTCAAAGATTATAACATCTGGTACCTTCTTAACTAGATACCAAGACTTTCTTTTTAATCTATCATCTATTGCCTTATTAAATTTAGGAAGTCTCTGTTGATTAAATCGCTTTTCCTTTGTTTTTTTAAGAAGATCAAAAATAAAGTTTACATCGTGAGTACCTGGTACACCTCTGGTCATTAATAAGGGATGAATTTTTTTAGATAATTTTATTCTATCTTTTCGGGTTTTATACAAATCATCAATTGATATTTTAAAAACATTTAACTTAAAATATTTCGTTAAAATGATTCTCAGAATAGAACTAATTGTTGTTTTACCAGTTCCTTGACCACCTGCTAAGCCTATTAAGTAAGGTTTAGATTTATTTGTTCTATTATTGATCCAGAAACTAATTGGAATTAGAAAAGATTTAATCATCTTTTCTTTACTTTTAAATTTTTCCTTTGTTGTTTCTTGGGATCTTATAAACTTAAAACAGTCTTTACTAACTTTTTTATAACACTCAGTAATTGATTGCATAAAAAATTTATTGTTTTTGATCTAAAGGATGATTTTTGCCATCGTTCACTGGCACATCTTCAATTTCAAATGGCTCTACACCTTCTATACAAGCAATGTTTACACCAAATATTTTTGGATTACTTCTAGGTCTATTATGAGTGTGAATTCCACAAATTGAGCAAAAGTAATGTTTGGCAGTATTAGTATAAAACTGATAAAGAGATAGTTTATCTTCCCCTTTCGTAAGTTTAAAATCATCAGGACCAAGTACACCTATAATATAACCTTTTTTTTTGCATATTGAACAATTGCAACGCATGATTTTTTCAATACCACCCAAAGGCATCTTAACTTCTGCTTCTATCGCACCACAATGACATGATAATTTTTTCATATTTTAATCTCCTAAAAATTTATCTTTTATTATCTTTTAAATAATTTTTATATCTTTCGTAACTTTCTTTTGGCCAAGTATTTTTTAAATCATACATTTTTTCAAAACAATTTGCATCATCAGTAAGTTTCAACCATGGATCTTTATCTTTTGTAAATATATGCGCTTCAGGAGGAAAGTTTTCGGAATTATCTAAAGTTTTAGTTCTAACTGTTGATCGACCAACCGCCGTAGCATAATCAGTATAAATATAAGTACCACATTTGTTACAAAAATAAGCTCTTGAGGTAGCTCCACTACCTGTTTTAAGTTCAGTTGACGAAATATCACCCTCTATAATTAATGTATTGTCTAGAACGCTAGTATTAATAACATAAGAAGACCCAGTTATAATTTTACAATCTTTGCAATGGCAAGCTTGGGTGAATAGAGGCTTCTCAGTAATTCTATATTTAACCTGACCACAAATACATCTTCCTGTTAAGCTTTCGTTTTTTTTCATTTTTTATATTTGAACTATTTATGGTTAAAGTTATCCACAAGTATACTAAATATAGTTTTGATGTTCACGTTTTGATTCACTTTTGATTCAGTTACAGACTCAAAATACAACCTGATTGACACTATTGAATAACTTGGATATTAATTAGAACAAAATAAGAACATTTATGAAGCTAACTATACCTTACTATTTACATAAAGCTGGCGCGGGTTTTCCATCCCCTGCTACAGATTATATTGAGGAAGACATCGATTTAAATGTTCATTTAATCAAAAATGTTCCAGCAACCTTCATCATAAGAGTTCAAGGAAAATCAATGGTGGATGTTGGAATTAATGATGGGGATCTATTAGTTGTTGATAAAAGTTTAACACCAAAAAACTTCTCAACAGTTATTGCAAATGTTCATGACGAACTAGTTGTTAAAAGTTTGGTTCAAGAAAGAGATAAAAAATTTTTAACATCAGGTTCGAAAGAATTTACAGATCGAATTTTAATTAACGAAGATGAAGATATATTTATTTGGGGAGTTGTAACTTATGTCATCCATTCAGTATACTAAAAAAATAGCACTTATTGATTGTAATTCTTTTTATGTTTCTTGTGAAAGATTATTCAATCCTAAAATAAGAAAAAAACCTGTTGTAGTTTTATCTAATAATGACGGTTGTATAATTTCAAGATCAACTGAAGCTAAAGCTTTAGGTATTAAAATGGGAGAGCCTTACTTCAAGGCAAAAGATATTATTATTAAAAATAAAGTTGAAGTTTTTTCATCTAATTATTCTTTGTATGGAGATTTGTCTAGAAGAGTAATGAGAACACTGAAAAGATTTAATTCTGCTATTGAAGTTTATTCTATCGATGAAGCATTTCTAGATTTGTCAAATTTTCCAGATAATGAAGTTGAAAAAGTTGGAAGAGAAATCAGAGAGACAGTTTTAAAATGGACAGGTATTCCAACTAGTATTGGGATTGCTAAGACAAAAACTTTAAGCAAGGTTGCAAATCATATTGCTAAGAAAAAAAAGTCAGGTGTAACAAGTTTAATAGGAATTGAAAATATTGATCCCATATTAGAGAAAGTAGAAATTAATGATGTATGGGGTGTTGGAAGACAATTAACAAAGTTTTATCATAAAAATGGAATTTATAACGCCAAGCAACTTAAAAATAAATCTAATACGTGGATAAAGAAAAATTCTAATGTTTTGGGTTCAAGAACTGCAATGGAGCTAAGAGGAGTTCCTTGTATTGATATTGAGACAACTCAATCAAAAAGAAAAAGCTGCGTTGTATCTCGTTCTTTTGGCCAAAGAATTGAAAAATATCAAGAATTAAAAGAAGCAGTTGCAAATTATTGTTTGAATGCGTCTGAAAAAATAAGATCTGAGTCTTTAATTGCAAAGTCAATTACAGTTTTTGTTAGAACAAGTCCTTTTCAAAGTAGATTTGGATATTATTCAAACTCAAAGACAATAGATTTTGCAATTTCAACGAATAATAGTATTGAAATAGTTAAAACTGCTTTGATTGCTTTAGAATCTATCTTTAAAAACGGTTATCGTTATCAAAAAGCGGGTGTAATGCTTACTGGTTTATCTAATGAAGATGGTAGCAAGAACCTATTTTCTTCTGAAAAAGATGAGAAAATAAAGGGTTTAATGAAGTCTATTGATAATACTAATTATAGATACGGAAGATCTACTCTAAGTCTTGCTAGTGCTGGTGTTCAAAAAAGATGGAACATGAGAAGAGAGCATTCATCTAAAATAGATACTGCAGATTTTTATTTACTACCAACGATCAGAACTTAGTTTAAAAACATTAAAATAATCTTAATATTTTCAATTGTTTGCTACAGCATTATAAATGCAACCTATTCCTATTCCAATTTCTAAACCGTTTTTCAAACTTGAGCTATCTACTAATACTTTCTTAAGCCACTTTGAAATTTCGTGATCAGGATATCTTACTTGAAAAATATGAAACCATCCGGATGCATACCCTTGCCTATTTATTTTTCTGAATACCTGATTACCATTGGATGGTTGAGAATTGTATTTTTTTTTTGCCCAAGGTTCTATTGACATAGGGTCCAGATAGCCTTCATGAAATATCTGAACAGCTTTTAATAATTTAGTTTCCATATTTTTAGGCAGATCTAAATTTGCTGCATAAGCCATTTCAATAACTAAAAATAACTCAGCTAAAGATTGATTGTGATAGTGAAGAGCTCTATTTCCACGAGTTGTTCTATCTTTAAAACTTCCATCTTTTAAAAGTTCTTTATTCATTCCTTTTAATACTTTTTTTATGTTATTTTTGTATTTTTTATGTTGCGAATGTTTAATAAATACATTTGGAAATGACCAACCACCTTGGTGACCATAAAAATCATTAATTGATTGATTGGGTATTCTTTTATAAAAACTTTTAAACCATTTATTTATAATTTTATGTCGATTATCCTCAATTTTAAATCTCTTAAAATAAAAATCATAAATATAATTTAAATTCAGTATTGTAAATAATGTGCTAGCATCATCAAATTTAATTGCTGGATCTTGTCCATCTTTATCTTTCCACACACTTTTGCAATCTTTTGATTTGAGATTTTTTTGTTTATCACTAGAATAACATGGTTTAGTTTTAGTAAGTGCATCATTCGAAGCCCATATAAATAATTTATCAAAAAGTCTTTCTTTTAATATTTGATCATCTGTGGCTGACATAAAAATAGTTGCTTTACTAAATTGTTGGAAAACATCCTCAAAATGTCCACCTTCAACCTCATCAATGTTATCCATTCGAGAATTAAACCCTTTAATTCTTTGAGGTAAATCTTTGTCAATTATATCAAAACGTGTCTTATATTTATTAAATTCACAATATTTAATTTTATGTTCTTTACTCAAAGAATTATAGGTTTGTAAAATACTGTTTGGAACAAAAACATTCTCACTTAACTGATAGGCATAAGAAGAAGAATAAAAAAAATAAACAATTAAGAAAACTAAAATTTTTCTCATATCTTAAATTTATATTTTACTAAATGTAGATTTTTTTTTGTTCTTTAATGATAAATTATTGTAATTATAAGTTGTAGTACCTGTATCTCCAATTCGGTAAATTCCTATTTTAATATAAGGTTTATTGGGACCATAAGGCCCATCTGTTTTTTTTGAAGATATGGGTACATCATAATGCTGTAAAATAAATTCATCATCCAAGTAATATTTAACAGATAAATATTTTGATTTTTTTTGATAATCAATTTCTGCCCTAAATTTATAAATTTTGCCTACTTTTAAAGTTATAAAATTATGCATTTTACAATTATCTTCAGAACATTCTCCTTTTGGAAACTTGTGAATTATACTCCACTTACCATTTAATCCAATCCACGAAGGTGGTGCACCACTATTTCTACCATCATGAATTTGAAAAATAGTAGTCCTTTTTGATGGAGCGCCTTCTATTAATAAATCTGTTTCAAATATTGAGTGACCAATTGGTAGTTTATGAGTAACTTCTTGTCTCCCTGAGTAAGGATATCCTCCTGAGGACTTTTTATCATTTTTACATTTACCAATATCACCTTTGTCTAACTTAAATGTTATATTTTTAACTTTAAACTCATTTTTGTTATAACTTTTTTTTGACTTTCCATTCACAACAAGCGCTTCTTTATCAACTATACCACACGAAACTTTCCATTTATTTTTATTTTTCCATTCTCCAGCAATTGCAGAAATATTAAATAATATAATGCTCAAGAATATAAAAATTATTTTTTTCATTTCTATATTTTATTTTAAATTTAAATTTTTTGTTGAACCATCTTTATAAGTAAACTCTACTTCTTCATTTGAAAGAGATTTTATTGATGTAAAACCATCATACTCAGAAATAAATTCGTTTAATTTTTTTCTACTTTTCTTTGACATTTTTTTACCAGGAGCATTTACGCCAACATCAATAATTAATTCAGCTCCATTTAGAAAAGCATTTACATAAGCTTTTATTGGAGGACCACAGGTCATAGCCTCTGTCAACCAAATTGGCTTATCAATATCAACGCTTTTTAACAAATCTGCAAATTCATCTACCCAAAGCTGTTTATCACACTGACCATCTGGACCGCTTATGTGGTGAATGTTTGCAATATCAAAGTGATCCTTAATTTTTGGCAAAGCTGATTTCCAATATTTTTTATTTTCTGGAAACATCCCTGCAGCACCAGCCATAACAATAACTGCATCTGGTTGCTGTTCTTTAATTACTTTTGAAGAAAAATTAAAAATTTCAACAAAATCCTCCTCACTTCCTTTAAAAAACATATCAAACTCAGGTTCATTCATAACGTCCCAATATATAATTGGTTTTGTTAATCCAGGCATATCATTTAAACCATCTCCATCATATCGATCCACCAATTTTATAAGAAAAGTTTTATAATTTTCCATTGAACATGGTTTGCTCAAATATTTTGTAAAATGTTTTCCAAATGGACTTCTGGCTTTTTTTCTTTTACAAGATTTTTGATCCCAATTTGTATGAGGCCAGATGGTTGCTAAAATTGTTTGATTGTGATCTTGAGCATATAAGACGTATTTATCTACATCTTCCCAGAAAAATTTACCTTTTTCACCCTCTATGTGATTCCAAACAAAAGGTCCTGGATGAGGTCTGACCCATTGTCCATCTTTGCCACGCATTTTTTTATCTCTCATTTCAGTTAATTCGCCAAATCTAGATTGGGAATTTGCAAAATTTGTTAACAATAAAAATGCTAATAAAATTGTTAATAATTTTTTCATTAATTAATTATTTTGATTTCTGGTAAAGGCTTTGTCCATTTAATTGATTTAGAAATTTTTTTTCCATATGTAGGCATCCTATGACTACTTTTTCTAAAACTTACATAAGAAACAGAATCTTTATTTTCTGATACATAAGAACATTTATCTTGATCTAAAATTTCTTCACATTTATTACTAAAGCCAAATTCTTTCACTGTCAGAGACTGTGTTGGTGTTTCACTTAAAAAAGCATCCTTTAACCATCTGTAGAAACCCCATTTAAATGTATAACCATCACCTATAGTAAAATTAGGACCGTAGACTTCAAAGATTTTTTTATTACCTAACCAAGCAATTATTTCTCCATTATCTTTCTTCGATGCTAAAATTTTAAAACTTAAAGTTCTGTAGTCATCAAAATGGGAGACTTTACCTAAATCAAATTTATAGCCAACCTTATCAAAATTAGAATTTTCTGGATCTCCTTTTAAATAAAAAACTTCTTTTGTAAAATTTAATTGATGTAAAATTTTATCTCCATCAAATTGTGTTTTCATCCAAGGTAAAAGTCTTGAATTACCCTTGTTGGCAATGACTTGAAAAAAACTTCCACCCACTGTAGGATGTGTGGGAAAGTCGTTTAATTTAAAAGAATATTTTATATACACAGGCTTCTTAAATTTTCTTGGTTTTTTCTTATTTGCAGTTTCCCATCTTTGATTTCTTTGACCAGTCCTTTCCCAATCATTCTTGTGTCCTTTGAACTTTGTATCAAGTGTAATTTTAATTGCTTTGCCATCAGCATCTTCAAAAATAGATAGAGCTTTTTTTTTTGATATCGATCTAGTATCATTTTTCATTTCTGATTTTGCTTTACCAATCAAAATTTCTTTTTTTAAAAACTTATATGGATTTTCAGAAGCGTGGGAATATGTTGAGACTAAAACAAAAGATAATAAAAATAAAAATAGTTTTTTCATCATACTTTAAATAATTTGTCAGATAAATTTTGCAAGTCATCCCCCCAAAAAACTTCTTTCTGAATTCTTTTAAAATCAATATCAAAAACAGTAGACATGGCTGATGCATAAACAGATCTAGCATCAATTGTTGAATTTAAGTCTCTTCCTTCAAATAATTCTTTTCTCTTGAGTCCCGGCCAATCTGAGTAAACTTGTGATTTTTTTAAGAGACCACCTGCCATGAAAATTGCTGACCCATAACCATGTTCTGTACCTCGTCCACCATTTTGCTCTATAGTTCTACCAAATTCTGTTAGGGTTAAGACTAAAGTATTTTCAATTTCTGGTCCTAGACCTTTCTCTAAACTTTTAAAAATTGAGTCCATTTCAATTAAACTATCTGAATGAGAACCATTCACACCTCCCTGAGCAGCATGAGTATCAAAGCCATCAACTTCAAAAACTGCAACCCTTGGGCCATTTATTTTTTTTAACTCTAAACCTGCTTTATAGGCTAAAGACGAATTTTTACGAGACATAGAAGTACCGCCGCTACTCATCATAGATCTATTAGCAATTATTTCCATCATGTTAGCTAGATCATGTTCAGATTTATCTGCATAAACAGATTTTAAAAGTTGCAAAAGTTCTGTTCTTGGAAGTCTTTTTTTTGAAGGATAAAAATTATCATTACTTGGAATACCTCTTAAGAGTAAAGGCATTGGCAAAGATAACGCAAGACCATCGCCTTTCAGTTCTCCTAATTTCATTCCTCTGCCTAACCAACCAGTTTTTATTGCATAAGGTATGTGACCTCCTGTTTCCATTAAGTTTTGTCCGTCAAAATGTGATCTTTTTGTATATGGTATATTTGTTGCATGAACTATTGCTCCCAAATTATTTTGCCATAAATTATAAAAATTTTTTAATTTGGGGTGAAGTGCAAAATCAGAATTTAATTTAATTGTTTCATCTAAAATCAAATCCTTTCTTCTTTTTTCAAAGTTCTTATCACCTATTATCGGAACAGCACATAAACCATCCATTCCTCCTCTTAACATTATGATTACAAGATTTTTTTTCTTTGTTGTGTTTGCTAAAACAGGAAAATTAAAACCTGCTAAAAATAAAGTTGTTGCTGATCCTTTTAAAAAGTTTCTTCTTGATATTTTCATGATTTAAGAGTCTCCGGTAAATTAAATAATATTACATGTTTATTAGAAAGGTCACCTTGCTGATTTATGGTTTTAAGAATTTCACTTGGATTATCATAATTTTTTTCAACCATCTCCTCATAAAATTCATTTGTCTGCGATTTTCTATTTTTTTTGTAATATGCTTCTTTAGCATAAACGAGTCTTCTAATTAATAATTCAGGTGACATCCAATCATCAGACACATCTGACCATCCATTAGGTTGTTTTGCTAAATATGGATGATGACCAAGTTCTCTTAATAAATATTCTAATGATCTTTGCTCATGTGTTGGTTTTAGACCTAAAGTATATAAATCCATCAATTTTGGGGTTGGTACTAATTCCACATCAGACATTTTACTCATTATTAAAAGCCAATTTTCTGGATTTTGAAATTTATTATATTTTTTAGAATAATTGAAAGCAACTTCTACCGCCGCTTTATGAACATCTGGTAAAAAACCATCTGATTTTTCCCAGGCTTTAATAATTGGTTCCATCATTTCTTTTGTTGGATTGTCGGTTATAAAATACCTGCAAAGTTTCATTGCAATGAATTCTCTACAAGATGGATGATTTACTAGATCAGTGATTACGGCTGATAAACTCTTTCTTCCTGATTTATATTTTTTACCTAAAATTCTTTTAGTGCCTGGTTGATGATATTCACCATTGAAATGAACATCTCCGGTTTCTAATCTTTTTTTTCCCCAGTTAGGTCTCCATCCACTCATTACATATGCCATTTGAATAACATCTTCTTGAGTATAGCCACATTCAGGTGAAACTGTGTGAAGCTCTAATAGTTCCCTTGCGTGGTTTTCATTTACACCAACTTTTCTTCCCTTTTCTTTAGCCCATTGTGCTTCTTGGCTTTTAGGTCCGACATTATCATTATTATCTAAATGATGTATCATAGTCCAAGCTACTGTTGCTTCTTGGACCATTTTTTCAAAGGTTTGATTCATATTGGCTCTAATAACCTCTCTTTGATATGCACCAGTTGTGTATTGAGCTAGAAAATCTTTTTCACTGATCGCAAAATGGTTTCCCCAGAAATACCATAGCTTAGCTAAAACAGGAGTTTCACTTTTTAAAGCTTCAGAATGTCTGATACATAATTCAAGATTCCACCAAAATTTTTGGCCTGTTACATGTCTTAACTTATTTTTTTCTCTTTTATATCCATCTTTATCGTTTTTAAATTTTTTTCTTAAAACTTTTCTATCTCCATAAACGTAATCTCGATAATAATTTCTAAGTTCTTTCTCTGGTAAAATTTTTCCCTTCCAGGAAAATTCTGGAATTTCATTTAATTGACTTGTTGCCCACTCTAATGGGTCTGATGGAATTTTATCTTTAGGTCCTAGTCCAAATGCAACCTTACGATAAAAATTTTTCATAAATTATTTAAAATAAATTATTTTAATATGTCAATATCTGAAATGTTTGTTAAAGAATTATTAAACTCAGTCATATTTTCTCTTCCTGAGATTTTTAAAATTACCAGACCAAATATAATAATTAAAGCTAGAGGTATGGCTGTAATTATACTTATATATTCAGCGATAATAATTAAATATATAGCATAAAATGTTATTGATCTAAAAATTACACCTGTTTTAAAGACGGCGATAATAGATAATGAATGCTTTATTAAATTTAAAAAACTCATTTTCGAAGGCCCAAAATATCTTGAGCCTCTTATTGATGGAGACTTAATTAAATTAATTTCAGTTTTTGCCAAAGAACCTGAGAAACTACTCCAAGTTGATTTCTCTTCGATTAGCTTTTGTACAGTTTTCTTTGTAAGGCAAGTATAGTTTCCAAATTTAATAAATTTTCCAGTAAAGGTTAAAGTAATAATTTTGTGTAAAAAATAACAAATTTTAAAAATAAAACTTTCTGATCTTTTAACTCTCTCTCCAACAATTGTTCTATTTGGATTATCTTTAATCTTTTCTACAAAGTTTTTTATTTCTTCTGGTCTATCTTCTCCATCTCCATCCATTGGAATTATATAATCAAAATTCTCATTTTCTGAGATATGTTTTAGTCCTGCTGCTATACATCTTGCATGGCCTCTATTTTTTCTCATATTTATTAATTTTAAAGAGTTAATATTATTTAAATTTTTAGTTTCTAATATTTTTTCTTCAGTTGAAGCATCATTCACTACAATTACAGAAAATGAAGAGTTAAGGTCGGAGATATTATTATCAATTTCTTCAATTAATTTTGATACAGATTTAAAATCATTAAAAACTGGAATCAATATTATAATATTCATTAACTTACTGAACCTATTAGTCTAAATAATGAAGCAAAAAAACCGTAACCCGAAAGTTCAATCAGAACAATAATTCCAATGATTAACAAAAGTCTTTTATTTTTTTGGTTTAATTGAAAATTCATTTATATTTTAAACATTTCATATCTTTATTGCACAAATAAACTTCACTCGAGTTATAAATCCATTTTGGTCTTTCTGGAAGATGGTAAGATATATTTCCAGCAATCCACTCATTACCCTTAATATATTCTATTTTTCCAAGGTCTTTACCCTCTGTTTCATAAAAAACTTTAGCCTGCCTAGCTAAATTTTTACCATTAAAATCAGTTCTTTTGTCAGTCTTTGTAATTGAAACATAGGAGTATAAAATTGGAGATATAAGAAATAAAATTAAAAATATTGAAGCAAAGACTTTTATTTTTTCCAAATTAATTTGATATTTAAAAACATAAATAAATAGTAAACCAAAACTTATATAAAATGGTGTCATCCACATAGTTCTGATTTTTACACCCATGGTAAATGATGTTAGAAAGATGAAAAAAATTGGAATCAAATTAATTGATAACAGAAATAACAAATTATCATCATTTAAATTAATATTTATTTTAAATTTTTTAACTAAAATAAAAACCATTAGTAAAAATGGTAATAATATTCCAATTTGCTTACCTAAAAATATTATAGGATGTTTAATATTGTTAAAAATACTTGCTTCTTCAGATCCAGTTCTGAGAAGTCCATAATTTATGGTTACATAATTATTCTCGGTTAACCAAATGATATGCGGCAATAAAATTATTATAAAGGGTACGAAAGAAACTAAACACTTAAAATTTAATTTTTTTGTATAAATCATGTAAATTAAAAGCACATCTATTGCTAAACCTAGATAAATAAATAAATATTTTGATAAAAAACCAAGTCCAGCAAATAAGCCTAATAACAACCAATCTAATATTTTATTATTCTTAATACCTTTCCATAAATAAAAGACTGAGAGAGACCAAAAAGGTATTAAGCATACATTTACGTTAAATTCAGGTGTAGTGAAGTTATAAAAATATATTCCCTCTAATAACAAAACAGATAATAAACAATACAATTTACTATCAAAAAAATCTTCAGCTAACTTAAAAACCACAAAAAATGAAACTATAATACAAACTTGACTAAGCAAATAATAAGCCCAATCTTGGGGTCCAAAGATTTGGTAAAATATTTCAGGCAAGAATGCACTCATTGGAGGATGTTTATTAAATCCCCAGTCTAAGTTACTACCCCACGCTAAAGCTTCGATAGTATCAAGGGGTAAGTTATGGTTAGTTAAACTTGGAACAATTGTCCAAATTAATAAGTGGGATGTAATAAAAATATAAAATAAATTATCAATATTTTTTTTATAAATGGCCATTTACACTAATTTATACAATTAATGCATTCTTGACACTCAATAAATGATGAATATATTCTCCAAATTCATAAATTTGAGTATGGTAAAGATCTCTAAAAAATATATTCCAAAGGAAACTGAAAAATACATGTGTGCAAAACATATGGCATACTTCAAGCAAAAATTAATGGATTGGAAAAAAGAATTAAAAATGACAAATAATGAAGCAATATTCAACGCTTCAATGGACGATAATAGTGCTTCGGCAGATATTGTTGATCAAGCAAGTTCTTATACAGAAAAAAATGTTGAGATGAGAGCAATTAACAGACAGATAAAATTAATCTCAAAAATTGATGTAGCTTTAAAAAAAATTCAAGATGGAACTTATGGTTTCTGCGAGGAAACTGCTGAACCGATCGGACTAAAAAGACTAATGGCAAGACCTGTTGCAACTTTATGTATAGCAGCACAAGAAAAACACGAAAAAGAAGAAAAAGTCTATGCAGATACCTAAGGGTAATCTATTTCAGCATCTTTATTTAATACTTTAAATCCTTTTATAACAGCAGGGCGTTTGGCAATATCAATATACCACCTTGATAAACTTTTAAAGTTTTCTAATCCAATGTCGTGCCTCTTATGTCTTGCAATCCAAGACCATGTTGCAATATCTGCAATAGAATATTCTTTTCCCGCTAAATAATCACTTTGAGAAAGTCTTGCCTCTAAATCCTCATATAGCTTTCTTGTAATTTTAAAATATCTCTCTTCTCCCCATTCACTTTTGCCCTGATGATAAAAATGAAATTGATGATGTTGTCCTATCATTGGACCAATTAGACCCATTTGAGCCATTAACCATTGATTTATCTCTAGTCTGTTTTCTTTAGGATAAAACATATTACTTTTTTCACCAAGATACATCAGTATTGCACCAGATTCGAAAACTGATTTATTAATTTCGTGATCTGTAATTACTGGAATTTTATTAAATGGACTAATTTTTTTGAATTCAGCTTTGTGTTGTTCACCTTCACTTAGATTAACTTTTGTTACTTTGTAATCAAGGTTGGTTTCCTCAAGCATGATGCTGATTTTCCATCCATTTGGAGTATCAGCAGTAAATAATTCAATCACTATTTTACACCCAATCTATTTTTAATAGTATTAGATGCAGTTGTAAATTCAAATCTATATTTCTCGTTTGGTCTTGCATATTTAAAACAACCTCTTGCAGCAAGAGCACCTTCATGAAAACCTGATAGGATAAGTTTTAGTTTGCCGGGGTATGTACATATATCTCCAATAGCAAATATACCTTTTTTATTAGTCTCAAAATTTTCTGTATTAACTGGTATTACTTTTTTATCTAAATTAAGGCCCCACTCAGATATTGGTCCAAGTTGCATTATCAAACCAAAAAAACCCAAAACATAATCGGCTTTAATTGTTTTGCTCTCACCTGCTTCACTTTTAATTTCAACTTCCTCTAAAGATCCATTTCCTTTAATATCTTTTATGGAATACTTAGTAAATAAGTTGATCGTATTTTTTTGACTTAATTCTTTAATTTTTTGAACACTTGCAGGTGCACCCCTAAACTCATCTCTTCTATGGATAAGCGAAACTTTAGAAGTATTCGATAGTTCAATTGCCCAATCAAGAGCACTATCTCCACCACCAAATATAGCTACAGATTTATCTTTAAAAATAGTTTTATCTTTAATTGAATACAAAACTTGAGTTCCATCAAATTTTTCTGCACTTTTAGTCGGAAATTTTCTTGGTTCAAACGAACCAACACCTCCAGCAATTACAATGTTTGGTGTCTGAAACTCTTTTCCATTAGTTGTTTTAACAATCCAGATTTGGTTTTCATTTCTAAGTTCTTGAACTCTATCATTTAAATGAAAATTAAAGTTAAATGGTTTAATTTGTTCAATTAAATTTTTTGTAAGTTCCTCACCAGTACATTTTGGAACTGCAGGAATATCATAAATTGGTTTATCTGGATAAAGCTCAATACATTGGCCACCAATTTTATCCAGATTATCAACTATTTCACACTTCAGTCCAATAATACCAAGTTGGTGTGCACAAAATAAACCTGTTGGACCTGCACCAACTATTACAACATCAGTTTTAATCATTAAACTTGTTTCTCCGGCATATGTACTGTTAAACCATCTAAGTCATCTGAAACCATTATTTGACAACTTAATCTACTTTTAGAATTTGGTTCATAAGCTTGGTCTAACATATCATCTTCACCCATTTCTTTTTTTGGTAACTTATTGTACCAATCCTCTTTGACATAAACATGGCATGTAGCGCAAGACATGCTCCCTCCGCAATCTGCATCAATACCAGGAATATCATTTTGAACGGCACCTTCCATGACCGTAAGCCCATTTTGGACCTCAACTATGTGCTCTTTTCCATTATGTTCAATATATTTGATTTTAGCCATTGATTTTATATAAGCACAAAAAAAAATAGGGCAAGTAATCAAACTTGCCCTATTTTATATTTCGTAACTAACTGTTACTACGCTCTTCTTGTAGAGTTAGATACTGCACAAGACCAGATAATTAAACCAAATGCGATTTTATTAACAAAGTCTGCTAAGTTATAGATAACGTTTAACGCGTTACCATCTATTCCACCTGTTAGGTAACCAAAAATGTAACCTAATGGGTAAATAGCCCAACCTACAGTAACAATCATTCTTAAAGCTCCAAATGCAGTTACTAAAGATTTATTTCCAGATTTAGCAGCAACTTTTCCTGCTTCTCCTGAAAAGATTTCATAAAGAATGTAAATCCATCCAGCCATACCGATTATGAAACCTAGTGTAGCGTTGATGAATCCAGCTTCTCCAAGATATCCACCTATTAACATAACTAGTGAACCAATTAAGATTCTCCAGAATATGTTGGTGTCAACTTTTCGTACCGCTGAAAGAATTAAGTAAAATTCTACTAGCTGTAGTGGTACAGTAATTAACCAGTCAATGTATCTGTAAACAGTTGGAGTATCACCTGTTTCGATCCAAACCGCTCTCATATACATATAGTGAATAAATGCTATACCTGTTACTAATCCAGCTACGTTTACTGATTTTCTCCATTGTGAACTGACGTTAGCCTGTTCCATAAAGAAAAACGCTGTAGCTGCTAACATACCCATTGATATTAACCAAAACGAAATACCTACGAAATCGTCTGTAGCTAAAAAGGCTGTTGCTGCGTTAGCTGCTGTAGTTGCTCCGAAAAGCACTGCCGCTAATGCTAACATTTTCATTGTCTTCATAAAAAACTCCCTCATAGTTAGTTTTTTTATTAGTTTAAATTTAAACTACAGACTAATCTAATGATTAGCCTAAAGTTAGGGTTAGATAGCAAAAAAATTTAGTTTATTGAAGAGTTTTTGACCTCTAAAAAGTATTGATTTTACTTACTTTATAAAATTAAATACAACCTGTTGCATAAAATCATTATAAAAGTGTATCAAAAAACAAATCACTATGAAAAATAGTTTTAACAAAATTTATCAAGAATCTATTCAAAATCCTGAAGAATTTTGGAAAAATGTGTCAGATGATATTTTTTGGTTTAAAAAACCTACAAAGATTCTAAATAAATCTCAACCGCCATTTTATAAATGGTTTGAAGATGGAGTTACAAACACTTGTTACAACGCAATTGATGTTCATATTGATAAAGGTAACGGTGATAAGACAGCTTTAATCTATGATAGCCCCATAACTAATAGTAAAGCAAAATTTACATATAGTGAATTAAAAGAAAAAATTTCAAAATTTGCTGGAGCACTAGATAATCAAGGCGTCAAAAAAGGTGATAGGGTTATTATTTACATGCCAATGATACCTGAGGCCGTTATAGCGATGCTAGCTTGTGGAAGAATTGGCGCAATACACTCAGTTGTCTTTGGTGGATTTGCTTCAAATGAATTGGCAAGCAGAATTGATGATAGTAAAGCAAAAATTTTAATTACTGCATCCTGTGGATTTGAACCTGGACGAACTGTTGAATATAGACCTTTAGTTGATGGAGCATTGAAAATTGCAAAACATAAAGTTGAGAGAGTAATTTTCTTTCAAAGGAAAGATAACGAAGTAAAACTAAACTCTCCACTTGAAATCAGTTGGGATGAGGCACTTGTTAATGCCAAAAATAAAGATTGTGTTGAAATTGGAGCAAATGAGTTTGCTTACATTTTATATACCTCAGGAACTACAGGCATACCAAAAGGAATAGTTAGAGATGTTGGAGGTCACATTGTTGCTCTTAAATGGACGATGAAAAATATTTATAATATAGATGAAAGTGATGTGTGGTGGTCAGCTAGTGATATTGGCTGGATAGTGGGACATTCATATATTGTCTATGCTCCATTGTTTAAAGGTTGTACAACAGTTTTATTTGAGGGGAAACCAGTTGGAACTCCTGATGCAGGAGTATTTTGGAAAATAATTTCAGAGTATAAAATTAAATCTTTGTTTACAGCTCCAACAGCATTTAGAGCTATTAAAAAAGAAGACCCAGGTGGAAAGTTTTTTTCAAAATATGATTTAAGTTCTTTTGAATCTTTATTTCTAGCTGGAGAAAGAGCTGATCCCGATACAATAAAATGGGCTGAAAATCTTTTAAATGTTCCCGTCATAGATCATTGGTGGCAAACAGAAACTAGTTGGGCAATAAGTTCAAATTGTACTGGAATAGAAATGCAAAAAACTAAGTATGGTTCAGCTTGTAAAGCAGTTCCAGGTTATGATGTAAAAATAATTAAACCAGATCATTCAATCGCAGAACCAAATGAGATGGGTGATATAGTTGTTAAATTACCTTTACCGCCAGGTACCTTTCCTACACTTTGGAATGCAGACAAAAGATATGAAGAAAATTATATGACTAACTATAAGGGTTACTATCAAACTTATGATGCAGGACACATTGATGAGGATGGATATATTTGGATTATGTCACGAACCGATGACATTATAAATGTTGCTGGCCATAGATTATCGACGGGTGCCATTGAAGAGGTACTATCTGAACATCAATCGGTTGCTGAGTGTGCTGTTCTTGGAATTGCAGATAAATTGAAAGGACAATTGCCTATTGGTTTGGTTGTTTTAAAATCTGGTGTTGAAAAAGACAATGAAACTGTCTCAAAAGAATGTATTAAAATGGTAAGAGATAAAATTGGACCTGTTGCTGCATTCAAAATTGTTATTGTTATTAAAAGATTACCTAAAACAAGATCAGGAAAAATATTGAGAGGAACTATTCGTAAAATTGCCGATAAGGAAAATTATAAAATGCCAGCAACAATCGATGATCCATCAATTTTAGAGGAGATTACTCAAAGTTTAATAGAAAATAAAATTCTGATTAAATAAATTAGATTAATTATCAAACTTGATGGGCCTACCTGATGCTTCTCCGAGTATTTCTCCATCTTTCATTTTAATCTCTCCATTTATGATTGTATAAACTGGGGTTCCCTTAAACTTATGTCCATCAAAAGGTGACCATCCACATTTACTCTCTATTTTTTCATTTTTGATTTCAATAATTTTGTTCATATCCACAATTGTAAAGTCTGCATCATAGTTTTCCTTTATATGTCCCTTACCTATAATACCAAATATTTTTGCTGGATTTTCACAGACAAGATTCATAAGCTGAACTAAAGTTAGTTTTCCGTCATTTACATGATTCAGCATCACAGGTAATAAGGTCTGAACCCCAGGCATTCCTGAAGGGGTATCTGGATATTCTTTGTCTTTATTTACTTTTAGATGAGGAGCGTGATCCGAGCCGATAGTATCATTATAATTATTTCTTACCGCATACCACAGCCTGTCGTAATGACTTTTTTCTCTAATAGGTGGGTTCATCTGAGCATAGGTACCTAGTTTGTCATAACAATCTGGTGCAAACATTGTTAAATGCTGTGGAGTAATTTCAAAAGTAATATCTCCCTTATTCTGAGATAAAAAATCAATTTCCTGTTTAGTAGTAATATGCAAAATATGAGCCTTTTTGCCTAATCTTTTTGCAATTTTTACAATCTTTCTAGTAGATGATATTGCACATTCTTCATCTCTCCATATTGGATGGGAATGTACATTTCCTTTCTCTCTTAATTTCTTTCTTAAATTTAAAATATCTTCATCTTCTGAATGAACTGCAACTATTTTAGATGTACTTTCAAATACTTTCTCAATATCTTCTTCTTTGTGAACTAATAAAGTTCCCGTGGACGAGCCTGCAAATAATTTTACTCCACAACATCCATCTAAACCTTTAAGATCAGCTAATTCGCTTTGATTAGTTGGAGTTGCTCCAAAATAAAATGCATGATTACAATACATTCTATTTTTTGCTAAATCTATTTTTCTTTGAAATTCTGCTTTATTTGTAGTTGCAGGATTAGTATTTGGCATTTCAAATACTGAGGTTATACCTCCAACAATTGCTGCTCTACTTCCAGAAGCTAAATCCTCAGTGTCTGTTGAACCCGGTTCTCTAAAATGAGTTTGAGTGTCTATGCAACCAGGAAGAACAGTAAGTCCAGTCGCATCAATTGATTGACTTGAATCTTCATTTAACTTGCCAATTTTTACAATTTTACTGTTTTGAATACCTATATCAACATCTTTGAGATTTTTATCAATATAACACTTTCCATTTTTGATTATTAGGTCTAACATTTAAAAAAACTACATATATCATTCGTTATAATATTACAATATGAATAGAAATAATATCTACATCCTTGAGGATAGAGGTCTTCTTTATATTAACGGAGATGATGCTAAAGAATTTTTACAAAATATAATTACAAATAATATTGAAAATGTATCAGATGATAGAAGTTGTTTCTCAGCTCTCTTAACCCCACAAGGAAAATATCTTTACGATTTTATAATTATAAAACATAAATCAGGCTATTTTTTGGACTGTGAAAAGAAAATTATTGAAAATTTATATAAACAGTTAAATTTATACAAACTTAGATCTAAAGTAGAAATTTTAAATCTAAGTAATGAGTTTGTTGTAGCAAATTTCACAAAGGAAAAATTTTTAGAATTAGAAAATTCTAAAGATGAGATGGGTTTTACTGTAAAATTTAGAGAAGATCCTATTCTTTTAGATCCAAGGTCTGATAAATTAGGAGCCAGATTAGTAATAAATTTAGAAAAATTGTATCTGTCTATAAAAAAATTGGGATTAAAAGTTTCTGATGTGAATGAATATTATAATTACAGTCATGAATTGGGAATTGCTCAAATTGATACAAGTAGTCTGCAAGATAAGATATTTGGAATTGAATGTAATTTTGAAGAACTAAATGGAATTGACTTTAGAAAAGGATGTTATGTAGGGCAAGAAAATACAGCTAGAATAAAACTTAAAGATAAACTTAATAAAAGACTATTTGCAATTAAAGTTTTAGACGGAGAGATTAATAGTGACGAAATTACTTCTGAAAATAAAAACTTAGGAAAGTTATTGATCAATAATAAAAATCCATTTGCTTTACTGAAACTAGAAGATAAAAGCTTTAATTTTGATAAAGATCTAAAGTGTGGTGATGCAAAAATAAAAGTCTTAAGACCAAATTGGATATAAATTATTTAATAAATTTTGATAAATCTGGTTTGAAATAGTCTGGTCCTTTCATAACTTTTCCAAATTCATTATATATTGGTTTTCCATCTTTTCCCAATTTACTCATATTAGATTTTTGAACTTCTTCAAAACAATTATCCAAATTAATACCAAAAGCATGACCTGCGCCATAAGTAACATACAAAATATCTGTTAATGCATCTGCAACTTCAGTCAAATTTTTTTCTGATATTGCCTGTTTAAGTTCCTCTAACTCTTCATTAATCAATGAAATTCTTAACGAATTAATTTTATCCGTGCTTAAACTTGATGAATCTTTTACGTCTTGATTAAAAGTTTTCATAAACACGCCAACTTTTTCAAAATTTGTCATTTTACTCCTATATGATTTTATTATTATTTAATGTATAAGTGTATAAATATACTCTCAAAACTAAAATATGAAATTCAGAAAAGAATATGATAGCATTGGTTCTATAAATGTACCTGTGGATAAGTATTGGGGAGCATCCACACAAAGATCAAAAAAATACTTTGATATTGGAGATGTATTAGTCAGACCAAAGTTAATAAAATCCATAGCTATTATAAAAAAAGCAGCTGCTATTACAAATTATAAAAGCAAAGATATTAATTCAAAAATTTATAAATCAATTGTACGAGCTTCTAATGAAGTTATTGCAGGAAAATTAGATAATCATTTCCCTCTTAAAGTTTGGCAAACTGGTTCTGGCACACAAACAAATATGAATGTGAATGAGGTAATATCAAATAGAGCAATTGAAATACTTAATGGAAAAAAGGGTACAAAAAAACCCGTTCATCCAAATGATCACGTTAATAAATCACAGTCAACGAATGATGTATTTCCCACAGCAATGCATATTGCAATAGCAATGGAAACTAGAGAAAAACTATTACCCAGCTTAGTATTATTAAATAAAGAATTAAAAAAAAAGGTAAGTGAATTTAACAAAATAGTCAAAATAGGTAGAACACACCTTCAAGATGCTACCCCTTTATCATTGGGTCAAGAATTTTCTGGCTACCAATCTCAACTAGAAGAATGCATTAAAAGAATAAAAGTTTCACTGAATGAAATTTATTATTTAGCACAAGGTGGGACCGCTGTTGGAACTGGCATAAATACTAAAAAAAATTTTGATAAGAAAATAGTAAATGAAATTAAAAAAATCACAAAGTTGCCTTTTAAGCCAGCTAAAAATAAGTTTGCTGCACTTGCTGCTCATGATGCAATAGTGAATTATTCAGGTACATTAAATACAACTGCGGTATGTTTAATGAAAATAGCAAATGATATTAGGTTTTTAGGTTCAGGACCAAGAGCTGGATATGGAGAGTTGATATTGCCAGAGAATGAACCTGGATCATCAATTATGCCTGGTAAAGTAAATCCGACTCAATGTGAGGCTGTAACAATGGTATGTGTGAAAGTAATTGGTAACCACAACGGAATTACAATGGCTGGTTCACATGGTCATTTCGAGCTTAATGTTTTTAAACCTTTAATAATTCATAATGTACTTCAATCAATTCAAATTCTCTCAGATAGTACAAAAAGTTTTGCAAAATATTGTATATCTGGACTAAAAGCTGACAAAATTAGAATTAAATATTTAGTAGATAACTCTTTAATGTTAGTGACAGCCTTATCTCCAAAGATTGGTTATGATAATGCTGCAAAAATTGCAAAGAATGCATTGAAAAATAAAACTACTCTTAAAATTGAAGCAATGAGATCTGGTCTTATTAATGAGAAGGAATATAATAAAATTGTTGATCCCAATAAAATGATTAAACCAGACTAATTATTAATAATTTTTTTAACTAATGATTTTAGCTCTTGAGAGTTTCTAATATTATATCTAGAGTCACCATCAATTTTGCCCTTATACATTGATTGATTAACTTTTATATCAAATATTGATATTAATCCGGTAGTAATATTTTTCTCAACTTTAAAATTGATCACATTTATATCTTTAACTTTATCTGGTTTTACTTGAAATTTTTTAGCAAATTTTTTTTGGTTTTTTATTATTAAAGAATTTGATGTGTAAAATATTATATCACCATTTTCCTCTTTATATTTCATTTCAGTTTTAATTTGGCCAATTTCATCGATATTGAATAAAACTTCACTTAAATTAACAGTTTTTTGGCTTATATTTAAACTTACAATACCATTTCTTACCAGTTCGTGCTCAATATCATTTAAAAGGAATGTAATATCTCCATTTACATTACCCAATAAATCAGGTTGCAAGTATAATATAGAAAACAATAAATCATCTACCAAAAAATTAATATTTTGCCTATTTAAAGTAACATTTGAATTAAGATAAAAAGGTGATAACTCAATTGTTGTATCAATTTTTATATCATTATTATTTTCTGGAGATTTTAAAGAAATGATATTATTTTTTAACTTGTATTCTATTTCAATATTCTGATTTAAAAAGATAAGTGTGGTTGTACCTTCAAAACTAGAATTATTCTCATAATTTAATTCATTTTTAATGGAAATATTCGGTTCTTTAAAATCTATTTCTATTTGTGAATTCATTTTAGAATTATATTTTTTTTTCCATAATGATTTAAAATTCAAATCAAACAAATTACCTTTGATATTTAATTTTTTGAAATTGTCTTGTTGAGAGGTGGTAAAATTAATTTTTTCTATTGGGGATATAATTAAAGTATCATCATTATCATCAATTAAAAATACTTTACTTTTTTTAATATAAATTGGTTTACTTTCACTGTTATGAAAATAATTTCTTAAAGTGTTATATTCTTTATTTTTTATTAAAAAATTTGTATTTTGTATTTCAAATTTTTCGAAATTAATTTTAGATTTTGGATATAAATTATTAGTATTCATAAATGCTTTTAGATTCTTAATATCGAATGAAATATTCTTGTTATTGTTTTCACCTATAGATAATGATGTATCGCTGATTAATAAATGAGGCTTTGGGAGTAATTGATACTTTATGTCACCATTTATATTTAGCTTAATATCAAAATCAGAATAAAATTTACTTTCAATGATGTTTTCTATGCTTTTATAATTAAATAAAACTGGTATTGATAAATAAATGCCAAATAAAAAACACAATACAATTAATATAAAAATTAACTTAGAAAATATTGTTACTTTCAATTTTTTAATCATTAATCCAATATCGCTTAAATTAAGAAAAAATAAACGATGAATTTAGATTATTTAACAAATCTTAATGAAAGTCAGGAAGAGGCAGTTCTACATTTAGACGGACCCCTTTTGATTGTTGCAGGAGCTGGGTCTGGAAAAACAAGGGTTCTTACAGCTAGAATTGCACATATTGTTAAGCAACATAAGGCATTTTCCAATCAAATCTTGGCAGTAACATTTACAAATAAAGCTGCAAAAGAAATGCAATTAAGGGTTTCTAAATTCTTAAGAAAAGAAGCAACTGGGCTTCCTTGGTTAGGCACCTTTCACTCAATTAGCGCAAAAATATTGAGAAAACATGCGGAAGCGGCTGGGTTAAAATCAAACTTTTCAATTATTGATCAGGATGATCAAGTAAGATTAATAAAAAATATCTGCAAATCTGAGAACATAGATACAAAAAAAATATCCCCGAGATATATCTTAGCAATAATTGATAAATGGAAGAATAAAGGCTTTTATCCTGACGAAGTTGTACTAAAACGTAAAGACATATTAGAAAAAAGCTTTCTTGAGATATATAAAATATATCAACAAAAACTAATAGATTTAAATGCTGCTGATTTCAGTGACCTAATACTTCACACTGTTAAAATTTTTGAAACACATAGAGATATATCAAAAATGTATTCTAAAAAGTTTAAATATATTTTAGTTGATGAATATCAAGATACAAACTTTATTCAAAGTGAATGGTTAAAATATTTAGCAGAACATAATCAAAATATTTGCTGTGTGGGAGATGACGATCAGTCAATATATAGTTGGAGGGGAGCAGAAATTAAAAATTTTCTTCAATTTGAAAGTGTTTACGAAAATACAAAAATAATAAGATTAGAAAAAAATTATAGATCCACTCAAAATATTTTAAATGTAGCATCAAATATTATTGAAAATAATCAAAATAGAGTTGGAAAAAAACTTTTTACAGACCAAGAAGATGGTGAACTTGTGACTTTAAACTGTTTTAGAAATGTAAAAGATGAAGCAACTGAAATTGGTTCTAATATTGAAGATTTTAAAAATAAATTTTCATTCAATGAAATCGCAATTCTTGTAAGAGCTATTTTTCAAACCAGAGAATTTGAAGAAAGATTTTTAAAAATTGGTGTTCCATACAGAATTATTGGCGGTATTAAATTTTATGAAAGAGCCGAAGTAAAAGATTGTGTTGCATACTTAAAAACAGTTTTTCAACCTCAGGATGACTTAGCCTTTGAGAGGATTTTAAATGTCCCAAAAAGATCTATTGGGGATACTACTGTAAAAGCTATTAATAATTTTGCAAAATTAAATAAATGCTCATTAGAAGTAGCCTCAAAACATTTAATTGAACAAAACAAAATTAAGCCTAAAACAAAATTAGGTTTAAATTCTCTTTTAAATCTTTTAGCTAAATGGAGAAATGATTTAAACGGAAAAATGAATCATAATAAGTTATTACAAACTATTCTTGATGAATCTGGATATAGTGAAATGTTAAAAAATAAGAAAGACTTAGAAAATGAAAATAGGTTAGAAAATATAAAAGAATTATTAAATGCGATGAAAGAATTTGATAATTTGGAAAGTTTTTTAGAACATGTTGCCCTTGCAACATCACTAGATCAGGATTGGCAAAGTGAAAAAGTAAATTTAATGACGATACACGCATCTAAGGGACTGGAATTTGATGTTGTATTCTTGCCTGGTTGGGAGGAAGGTTTATTTCCTCATCAGAAAAGCATAGAGGAAAAAGGGGAAAGTGGATTAGAGGAAGAAAGAAGATTAGCATATGTTGCAATCACTAGAGCAAAAAAACTAGCAAAAATATCATTTTCTATGAACAGGTTTTATCAAGGGGATTGGATTGACAGTATGGCTTCAAGGTTTGTGGATGAGCTTCCAGATGAATATATTAAAAAAAATAATAATTTTATTGATGAAAAAGAGGAAGATTTTGAATTTAACCAAGATATAGATTTTGATAGTGATAGTGAAATAAGAAGTCCAGGTTGGATACGTTATCAGAAGAAATTAAAATGAGTGATAAAATAAATAATATTATTTCATCAAATAATTTAGATGGATATATTTTGCCAAAAAATGATAATTATTTCACTGAGTATTCTAAAATAAATAACCTGAAATCAATTACAAATTTTTCTGGATCAGCAGGGTTTGCTATTTTTTTAAAAAATAAGAAATATTTATTTGTTGATGGAAGATATATTATTCAAGCAGAAAAAGAGGTTGGAAAAAAATTTGAAATTTGTGAAATTCCTTATGTCTGGCCTAAAGATATTTTGGAGAAAAAAATTAAAATTGGATTCGATCCAGATCTTTTTACTTGGGAAACTCTAAATAAATATTTTGGATATAATTATAACTTAATTCCTTTAAATTTTAAATTTAGAAGAAAAAGTAATACTAAAGATAATTATCCATTTTTTAGTCTCGAAACATCAATAGCAGGAGAAAGTGCAAACCAAAAAATAAACCGATTAGTTGAAATAATGAATAAAAAGAAAATTGATTATAATTTTATAAGCTCAGGTGAGAATATTTGCTGGCTTCTGAATATAAGGGGAAAAGATCTCCCAAATTCACCGATTGCAAATTGTAAAATGATATTAACGAAAGATAAAAAAATTTATTTTTTTTCAAGTCAAGATAAGATAAAAAAAATAAAATTAAGTCATAAAAAGTTAAAAATACATTTTTTAAAAGAAGACAATATTTTTAAATGCTTAATAAATCTTAAAAATGGAAACTTTTGTATTGATGATAAAACTTGTTCAGTATTTGAAGAAAGCTTAATCAGCTATAAATTTAAAATTGCAAGTAAAAAAGACCCTCTTTACAATTTAAAATCTTTAAAAAATAAAATTGAGATTAAAAATATGGTTAATGCACATATTGAAGATGGAGTTGCTTTAACAAAATTTTTATATTGGATTAAAAATCTTAAAATTATTAACCTTACAGAGAAGAAAATTGAGAAGAAGTTAGAGAGTTTTAGAAAAAGAAGCAAAAATTATTTGTACCCAAGCTTTGATACAATAGCTGGATCTGGACCAAATGGTGCAATTATACATTATAGATCCGATAAATTTTCAAACAGAAAGTTAAAGAAAAATGATTTACTATTACTTGATTCTGGTGGTCAATATAAATGGGGAACAACAGATGTGACAAGGACAATATGTTTTTCTAATGTATCAAATAGAGAGAAGAATATTTTCACAAGAGTTTTGAAAGGTCATATTGCTGTAGCCTTATCAAATATAAAAAAACTGAGAAATGGACATAATATTGATAAAATAGCTAGAAAAAGCCTAAATTCTATTGGTCTTGATTATCGTCATGGCACTGGTCACGGAGTTGGAGCATTTCTTAATGTTCACGAAGGACCGCAGGGAATATCAAAAAATAACTTTGTTAAATTAAAAGAGGGAATGGTTTTAAGCAATGAACCTGGTTTTTATAAGAAAAATGATTTTGGTATAAGAATTGAAAACCTAGTTTTTATTAAAAAAATCAGATCTAGGCTATTATTTGAAAATCTAACAATGGCGCCGATTGATACAGACTTAATTAATCTTAAAATGCTTAATGGAAAGGAAAAGAAATATTTATTCAAGTATCATTTTGATGTTTACAATAATATTTCTCCATTTTTAAATAAAAATGAGAAAAAATGGTTAGCTAACCTAATCTAGCAAATTTAGCCAATCTTTTTGAGATAAAATTTTTATTCCTAATTCTTTAGCTTGTTGGACTTTTCGTGTTGTTGGCTTTTCACCTGTTATTAAATACTTTAATTTTTTATTAACTGAGCTTACAACAGATCCTGAATTTTCTTCAATCAAAGATTTTGCTTCAGCTCTACTCATATTTTCTAATTTTCCAGTAAACATAAATGTATTATTTAACAATTTACCATCTTTATTTACTTTTAGATCAGTAATATTTAATAGTGAAGATAACTTTTCAACTATTCTATAATTTGACTTATTTTCAAAAAATTTTTTTAAGGAGTTAATTTGAGTTTCTCCAATTCCATCTATATTTAAAAAATCATTAAATTTTTTATTCTTAATAAAATTTAAAAAATTTGTTATCGACTTTGTATATTCTGCCAAAAGCTTAGCATTTTCAATACCGATATGTCTAATACCTAAAGAATAAAGAAATCTATCCAAAGAAACGTTTCTTGATTGATCTATTGAATATTTTAAATTTGAAACTGAAAGTTCGCCCCAACCCTCTAATTTAGAGATTTGACCATAATCTAGTTTAAAAATATCTTGTGGAAACCTTATTAATTTTAGATCACAAAACTTTTCCACAACTTTTTTTCCCAAACCATCAATATTAATGGCCTCTTTTGATATGAAATGTTTAATTTTTTCTACTGCTATTTTTTCACAATCAAATCCTCTATCCGGACATCTTCTTACTGCATCATATTTTTTTGTTATTTTATTAAATTCCTTGATTGTGTCAAAACCACAGGGACATTTTTTTGGAAAAACAAACTTTTTCGAATTTTTTTCTCTTTTTTTAAGATCAACTAAAACAACATGAGGAATAACATCTCCTGCTCTCTCTACTTTTACTGTATCGCCAAGTCTTATATCTTTTCTAATTATTTCATCTTCATTATGAAGTGTTGCATTAGAAACCACAACTCCTCCAATGTTTGCTGGTTTTATTCTTGCAACAGGAGTTAATGCACCTGTTCTTCCAACCTGGATATTTATATCCTCAATTTGAGAATATGCACTATCAGCTGAAAATTTATGAGCTATAGCCCATCTTGGTGAACTAGCAGTAAAACCTAATCTTTTTTGAAGATCTAGACTGTTAATTTTATAAACTAGGCCGTCAACATCATATTCTAAATCAAATCTATCTTTTTCAAAATTTTTGTGAAAATTTTCTAAATCATTAATATTTTTTAAAACTTTATTGTGCTCACTTGTTTTAAATCCCCATTTTTTTAATGATCTTAAAAATTCTGATTGTTTCTTTATTATTTTGCTTTCAAAATAACCGAAGGTGTAGGCTATAAAATTAAGTGGAATTTTTTTTGTTTGTTCAGAATTTTTTTGTCTTAATGAGCCTGAAGCTGCGTTTCTTGGATTGGCAAAATTATTTTTTAAATTACTAAAATCACTTTTTTTTATAAATACCTCGCCTCTAATATCGATATCTTTTGGAAAGTCTTTATAAATTATTTTTTGAGGTATATCGGAAATAGTTTTTAAATTTTCAGTAATTACCTCACCTATCATACCATCTCCCCTGGATGTGCCCAAAACTAATAACCCATCTTTATATGTTAGAGAAGCAGATATACCGTCTATTTTTGGTTCAACACTGTATTCAACATCAATTTTTTCATTTAAATAATTAAAAATTTTTTTTTCAAAATTTTCTAAGTCTTCTAAATCAAAAGCATTTGATAAAGAAAGCATTTTGACTCTATGGCTTGATTTAATGAAATTTTTAGATGGGGCAAATCCTAATGAATTAGATGGTGAGATGTTACTTGTTAGATAAGAATATTTTTTTTCTAGATTTAGTATTTCTCTTTTAATTTCGTCATATTTCTTGTCTGATATTTTGGGAGAGCTTTGATCAAAATAAAACTTATTGTGTTTTCGTAATTCAGCAATTTTTTTATTATAATATTTTTTAATATCATTTTCTTTCATTTTTTTAGTCAAATAATCCTTTAATTTTTTTAAGCAAAGAATTTTGTTTTTTAAGATCTTGATTTATTTCTTTTATTTCGTAATTTTTGTTGAGAATTTTATAAGATCTTTCATACCATTCACTTGACTGATAATTATATCCAAGTAATGCGGTATATTTCTTTGCCTCATCTAATAAACCTATTTTATAATTTAATTCAACTAGTCTATACAAAGCTTCTTCAACAAATATAGTTGTATCATACTCATTTACAATTTTTTTATATCTATTCATTGCTGGTATCCATTTTTCTCTCTCTAAATAATAATTAGCAAGATATAGCTCCTTGGAAGCTAATATTTCTTCAATTAATTCAAGTTTAAATTTTGAGTCTTCTGCAAAATCAGTATTTGGAAATTCTTCAACCAAAAAGATAAAATATTCTTTAGCTTTAATTATTTCACCTAAATCTTTTTTCTCATCAACTATAAGATTGTAATGACAAATTGCCAACAAATAATATGCGTAATCAGTATTTGGATGGTTCTTATATTTATCTAAAAACCTCTCAATTTCAACGATTGCATCGGTAAAATACATTTGTGAATAGTAAGAATATGCTGCCATGAGAATTGATCTTGGAGCCCAGATGGATTGGGGATATAAGAGTTCTACTTCGTTAAATTTTTTAGCAGCGAAAAATACATCCCCGTTATTAAATTCTTTTAATCCTTCGTTATAAGCCTCGATCATTTGCATCTCCAAAACATTTTCTTTAATTAAAGAGACTTTTTCCTCTTTTTCAGCACAGGAAATTAAACTTAAGATTATAAATAAACTTAAAAAAAAGTTTTGAAATTTCATTTGTAAATTTTAACAGAATATTTTTAAAATTCTAATTTTTAAGCAATAGATTTTAAATTGTGACGATTATTTATTAAAGAATGAGGTAAGTTTTTACCTTTTATTTCAATTAAGGAATAATTTTTATTATCACTAAATACTTTTCTCAATAATTTATTAGTTAAACTGTGACCGCCGTGCCTACACTTAAGTGAGCCTATTAATCTATAACCAACTAGATAAAGATCTCCCATGCAATCAAGAATTTTATGATTAACAAACTCATGTTCATTTCTCAAACCTTCTTCATTAAGCATCTTATTACCTTTGACGACTATTGCATTTTCTAAAGATCCACCTTTTCCTAAACCTTTTTTTTTTAATTTTTCAATATCTTCATATAAACAAAACGTTCTGGAGTTAAATATATCGTCTAGTTTATCTTCAAAGACATTTATTTTGTTCTTTTGATTATTTATTAACTTATTTTCGTAATTAATCTCAAATTCAATTTCTAAATTTGTATTAGATTTTTCAATAGAAATAAATTTTTGACCCTCTTCTATTTGAACACTATTATTTATTTTAATCAATTTTATTGGGATATCACTATTCTTTAACCCAGTTTCTTTTATAGCTTTTACAAAATTCATTGCGGATCCATCAAGTATAGGAACTTCCTGTGAATCTAACTCTACAATTGCATTGTCAATACCTAAACCTAAAAAAGCAGCCATTAGATGCTCTATCGTCGAAACTTTTACCCCATATTGATTTGATATAGTTGTACAAAGAGTTGCTTCGGAAACGTTTTCAAAATTTGGAATAACTATGTTATTATCCTTTAGATCAACTCTTTTAAAAATTATTCCAGAATTAGGAGATGCGGGTAAAATATTAAGGCTTACTTTTTTTCCAGTATGAATCCCAACACCATTTAATGATATCTTATTAGATACAGTTGATTGAGACAGTAAGGACATTAATTTGAATATACAAAAACAAGACCATGTTTAATATTCAAGTAATGTTACAAGAAAATACGATTATTTAGAAAATAGATTAAAAAACTTCTCAAAAAAGCCTATTTTTTTTGACTTTTTTTTATTATTTGCGAGGTATCTTTCGTCACTTCTAAGATAATTTATGCCTGCATCACAAATCTTAGTGTCGCTTTCATCATAAAAAAGTAATTCAGAAAAAGACTTTTTTAAATCATAATTATTGTAATTCCGTAGTAACTTTGATCCACTTCCAATAAAAATTATTCTTGGTTTTTCAATAGAATTAATTTTTTTAAAATAAATATTTTGTTTGATCGACATATCAATGATTTCATTTACTCTTGCATCAATAACTTTTTTTAATAGATCAATCGGAATATTTTTTTCTGTTATTTCACGATATAAGTTAAAGTCATCAACAGAATTTTTAGTAAATGAAATTTCATTTTCATCTTTATTAAATTTGATTTTTAAATCTTCAGAAACATTAATATCTAATTTTAGAACTTTTGAAATATCCTTTGTTATATTGTTTCCACCAAGAGGTATTGATTTTAAAAATTGAAATTTATTACTATTAAAAAATAAAGCACTAGTTCGTTCGTAACCAATATCTAAAAATATAAAATTTTTTTGGGTATTTATATTTTTTTTATAATAAATTGATTTAGCATAACTTGAGCAATATATATTTAGAATATTTAAATTATTTTCTTTAAATTTATTTGATAAATTAGTTATTAAGGATTTTTTTAAACAAATAAACTTTAATTCTAATATTAAGGATTTTGCTTTTATATTATCAAATATATTTTCTAATTTTATATAATCATCTGCAATTATATTATTTATAATAATATGTACAACTTGATCTCTAAAATTATTTTCTGAAATAATAAAATTTGCTTCCTCAACTAGGCTATTATAGTACTTTGAAATCAAAGTTGGTTGATCAAAAGATTTTTTTATTGAAAATTCTAAAAAATTATATTCTGAGGAATCATACAATACATTTACATCAATCAAGTGTGTTGATAATTGCTTTTCTGCGTCTCTTATCAACTTGTCTAATGATTTATCCAAATTTTCATTTTTGGAATCTTCAATAAATTTAATTTTAGAAGAGTAAATTAATTCTGATGACTGATCAAATACGCCCAATCTTAAATTTTTGGATCCGAAGTCTATTACTGTATCTAAATTATTCATTTTTGTTTGTCATTATAATTTGGTCAGCAACTCTTAGATCAATAATTTTCGTGTTTGTTAAATTTTCGTTATCTAATAATTTTTTATAAATTTTTATTGAGTCTCTCTTATTTTTAGAAGGTAACTTAAGTGTCAGCCCATTAGAGAATACCAAATCCCATCTTCTATTTTTAAAATAATAATAGGATTCTATTTTATTAATTTCTAACATGTGATTATTTAAAGTATTATATAAATTTAGGAATTCTTTTAATTCAAATTCTCCAAATACTGTTGGGGTTTTGTATTTTTTAAACATTTGATTAAGATTTATAAATTTTCCATTTTTACCAATATAAAATTCTTCTCCATTAATAAATGTTTTTCCAAGAATAGAAGTTTTTGATAAATTTATATTTATTGAAGAAGGAATAATTTTCTTAACATTTATACTTTCTATAAATTTAAATTTATTTAATTTTTCTAAAACTTTATCTTCTTTTATTTTGAAAATATTTATATTTTTTAATTTACTTAATTCTTCTTCAATATTTTTTTTTTCTTTATAAGAGATCCCACTGATATTTATATTCTTTAAACTGAACATATCTTGATAATTTTCTAAAAATTTAAAATTAAATATTGAACTTAGAAAAATTAGAAAAAATAAATAAAGATATAGTTTATATTTACTTATTGATAGAAGCATCTCTCATTATTTCCTCAATAAGTTCTGTAAAACTTATATTTTGATATCTAGCTATTTCAGGTACAAGGGATAGTGCTGTCATTCCTGGCTGAGTATTAAGTTCTAATAAGTAAAATTTGTTATTATAAAATCTAAAATCTGACCTAGACACACCCCTACATTTTAATAATTTATGTGCTTTCATTGCTATTGAATTAATTTTATTAAAATTTTTTGAACTTAAATTAACTGGAATTATATGTTCAGTTTTTGCCCCAGCGCTATATTTAGCTTTGTAATCATAAAATTTTCTTTTGGGTTTTAACTCAATTATGCCCAGTTTTTTTTTACCTAAAATAGCAGCTTGAATTTCTCTTCCAGGTATATATTTTTCAATTAAAATATCTTTAAATTTTTCTAATTTCATTAAATTTCTATTAAAATTTTTTTTATCACATATATATACACCTACGCTAGATCCCTCATTAATAGGCTTCAAAACAACAGGAAATTTAAAATTTTTATCAATTTTTTTTATTATACTTTTAATATTTAAATTATTGTTAAATGAAAATTTAATATAGGGTGGTGTTAGAATATTATTTTTTATAAAAATTTTTTTTGAAATTTCTTTATCAATTGCAAGGGAAGATGATAAGACACCAGAATGGGAATATCTTACCTTTTCAGACTCAAGTATTGACTGGATATAACCGTCCTCGCCGTACCTACCATGTAAGAGGTTTAAAACTAAATTTGGCCTAAATTTTCTTAATTTTTTTACAAAACCACCATCTGGTTCAATTAATAAAAGCCTATACTTTTTATTTTTTTTTAATTCATAGATTACACTTTTAGCCGTTATTAAGCTAATCTCTCTTTCATTAGAGTATCCCCCTGCTAATATTAAAATTTTATCCATTATTCAACCACAACAATTTCTAATTCTAATTTCACACCTGTCTGAGCTTTTACTTTCTTTTTTACAAAATTAATTAATGACTTCATATCTACAGCTTTTGCATTTTTTTTATTGACAAAAAAATTGGCATGTTTCTCGGAGATAATCGCATCTCCATAACTTGTTTCTTTAGGAACGCTTGCTCTAATTAGCTCCCAAACTTTTTTATCTGTTTGATTAATAGGATTTTTAAATGTACTACCACTAGTTTTAATTTTGGTTGGTTGAGCCATATTTTTAACTTTATTTAATTCATTCATGTAATTATTTATTTCCTCACTATTTTTTTTATTTCCTTTAAAAGTAGCACTTAAAAAAATTAAATCTTTAGGTAGTTGTATTGATCTGTAATTAAAATTAATTTTATTTGTAGGTATACTTCTTACAACACCTTTAAAATCAACTAATTGAATAGAAATTAGAATATCTTTAAATTCTTTTTTAAAACATCCAGAGTTCATTCTTATACCACCTCCTATGGAACCTGGAATACATGACATAAACTCTAATCCAGAAATATTATTATTCATTGCAAATTCCGAAACTTTTTTTTGTGAAGCAGCAGTTCCAGCGATAATTGTGTTGTTATCTAGTAGAGTAATATTTGAGAAACTTTTACCTAACTTAATTACTGTGCCTTGATATGTATCATCATCAAATAATACATTTGACCCATTTCCCAAAATAAATATTTTGCCTCTCAAAGCATAAAGTTTTAGATATTCTATTAAACCTTTAAGAGATTTTGGTTTAAAAAAAATTCTAGTTTTTCCTCCAATATTAAACCAATTAAGATTTTTAATGCTTTGATCAAAAAAAATATCCCCATCTATTAATAATACTGATTTTTTTATATCCGCTATCTCCATTAAAAAATATTTTCCAAATTTTTCATCCAATTTGATATAGATCCTGCGCCCATACCTATATAAATTTTTTTACCAAATACATTCTGCTTTATAAATTTTCGTAATTGTAATTCATGATCAACTTGTATTAATTTAACATTAGAATTTTTTATTATTAATTTTGCAAATGAATCATAAGTAAAATTAATTTTTATTTTTTCGTTGGCTGTGTATATGGGACACAACAGAACTGTATCTGCCAATTTAAAACATTTTGAAAATTCTTTTTTCAAATTTAGTACTCTTGAAATTCTGTGAGGCTGAAAAACACATACAATTTCTTTATCTTTATAGATATTTCTAACACCACTTAGAACAGAACTTATTTCTGTTGGATGATGAGCATAATCATCATAAAAACTTATGTTGTTATGACTGAATAAATGAGAAAACCTTCTCTGAACTCCTTTAAAATTGTATAGTCCAAGTTTGATATACTTTTCAGGTAGTCCAATTGTAAATGCTAAAGAAACTGCAGCAGTTGCATTTTGTATATTGTGGATACCAATCATTGGAAGTTTAATTCCTTTAATTATTTTTTTTTTACTAGGTATATTGATTTTTATATCAAAATTAGAGAATTTGGCTGTTTGCTTTATATTTATTATTTGGAAATTTGACGTTTTATTTTTACCATATGTATAAAAATTTTTGTTAATTGATTTTTTTATAACTTTTTTAAGATTGTGATCATCACTACATATAAACCCTTTACCTACGGATGGTATTTTTTCAAAAAATTTAAGGAAACTTTTTTTAAGGTTATTTATATTTTTATAAAAATCTAGGTGCTCTGCGTCTAGATTGGTAACTATAGAATAAGTAAAGGGAATTTTTAAAAAACTTCCATCCGACTCATCAGATTCCGTTACACACCAATTACTTTTACCCAATTTTGCAGAATTACCAAATGAGTTTAATACACCACCGTTGATTATAGTTGGGTCTAACTTGGCTGCAGCGAAAATACTAGATACTAATGATGTTGTTGTTGTTTTTCCGTGTGAACCAGTTACCACAACATTCCTCATGAAAGATACAATATGACCTAGCATATCTCCTCTTGTATAAACTGGTAAATTTTTTTTGATTGCCTCAATTAATTCTGGGTTATTTTTTTTAATGGCTGAAGAAATTACCAAAACAGTCGTTTTTTTTATATTCTCTTTTTTATGATTTAAAAAAACCTTTATTTTGTTTTCATTTAATCTTTCAATATTTCGATTATGTGCAATATCACTACCTTGAACTTTGTAACCTAACCCATTCATAATCAGTGCTAAACCGCTCATACCTATTCCTCCAATTCCAACAAAATGAATAAGTTCATTTTTTCCTAAATCAATTTTCATTAATAAGCTCAATTAGTTTAGATTTATTTTTTTCCCATGTATTTTCTTTATTTAATTTAATTAAATTATTTTTTTTGGAAAAATAATCATTTTGATCTTGGAAAATTTTTATCATTAAATCTGTGAAGTTATTTTCGTCTATATCTTTTTGCATAATCAACCAACAAGATTTATTTTTTTCATAAAATTCTGCATTGTAATATTGATGATTATCTTTAGCATAAGGATATGGAATTGCCACAAATGGAATATTTAAATAAGCTAATTCTGAAATTGTTGATGCTCCAGACCGAGTAATAGCTAAATCATAATTAATAGCTTGTAATAATAATTTGTCGTCAAAGTGAAATAGCTCGTGCTCTATGTGGTTTTTTTGATAAAATTCTTTTATATTTTCTTTTGAATTTTGATTAATTACTTGTTGCAAAACTTGAATTTTCTCTATTTTTGAAAGTTTTATGATAATTTTAGTAATAAATTCATCAAAGAATTTTGCCCCCTGACTTCCACCGATAATTAATATTTTCTTTTTTTCTGCAATCGTTGTCTTTTCATTTTTTTGATATTTATAAATTTCTTTTCTAAGTAATGGTTTGACTAAATAAATCTTCTTTGTAAATTTTTTAGAAATACCTTTTAAATTTTTTTCATAACAAATAATTTTTTTAGCAAAATTAAGCATTAATTTGTTTACTCTTCCTAAAACCAAATTTGGTTCAAAGATATAAATTTTCATATTCAAGAAATTTGAAGCTAAAGATAAAGGAAGTGACATATATCCGCCAGTGCTAATTAGAATATTAAAATTATTAAATTTTAAGTATTTGTAAGATTTTATTATTGAGATACAAAATTTTATTAAATTATATGGAAGTAATAAAAAATTTGAAAATAAATTTGGTACATCAATTAATGAATAATGATAATTTTCATTATTAATAAATTTTGATCCTCTTAAATCTGTTGAAATATGTATTTCAAAATCATCTTTTAAAGCATCATATATACCTAATGATGGGATTACATGTCCACCAGACCCACCTGTTACAATAAGTATTTTTTTCATCAGTTAATCTAATTTTCTTTTAGTTAAATTCAAAATTAATCCTGATAAAATCGCTGTACTAACTATAGATGATCCTCCATAACTTAAAAATGGCAAAGTCATACCTGTAGTAGGAAGAATTCTTATATTAACACCTACATGAATAAAAGTCTGTAACAAAATTAAAGAAACACATCCAGTTAAAATAAGTTTATATAAATCTTCATTTAGAAAATTGACTTTGCTTATTACTCTATATGAAAAAATTAGATATAAAAATAATATTCCAATGACTATAATTGCACCAAACTCTTCCGATATAACCGAAATTATATAATCTGTATGTGCTTCAGGGACTCTTGAATTCAAAGTACCTTCTCCGATACCTTTGCCAAAAAAACCACCATTTATAATTGCATCACTAGCTTTTTCAGCTTGATAATTGTTACTTGAACTCGAGTCTAAAAAAGCCAAGAGTCTGATTTTTATATATTCAAATTTTGGAACAAATAAGACCAAATAACTTAAAGTCGAACCAACAATGAAAAAGAATATAAAGAATATAAAAATATTTATTCCAGAAATAAAAATTAAAGCTAACCAGACCATTGATATTAAAAGGGTTTGTCCAATATCAGGTTGATAAACAAGTAATAATAATATTGGAACTGTGAATAAAGTGCTTAAGAAATATTTAAAATATAATCGTCTATTTTGAATAGTTAACATTAATGATAAGACTATTATAAAAAAAGGTTTGACAATCTCAACAGGCTGAAATCTTGGTAAAAACATCAAATCTAGCCATCTTTTTGATCCCTTTACCTCTGTTCCAAGGAAAGGAACTAACAACAAACTTAAAAATGCAACTAAGAATAAAATCAATGATAATTTTGGTAAAATTTTTTGATTCAAAAATGAGAATATAATCAAAATCACTATTGCTAAAATAATGTAAGCAAAATGTTTAAAAAAAAAATAATATGATTTTGTATCTAATTTATCCGAAGCTATCAGAGAAGTAGAGACCAATGAAAAAAAAAGACCTAATAAAAATAAAGTAAGAATTATGAATAATATAAATTTATCTATATTTTTCCACCAGTCATAAAAATTATCTAAATATTTACTCATATTCTAATTTTTTTTTAAATAAAGCTTTAGTAATTTTATTAAAAAATTTACCCCTATCTTCGAAGTTTTTAAATTGATCAAAAGAAGCAGCACATGGACTAAAAAGAATTACTTTTTTAGTATTATCGTTTTTAATATTATTTTTTAAATTTTTCATAATCTTCATAAGTGTTGATGAAGACTCGCAAGAAATTTGGTTTGGTAGAGAGTTAATAAAAAAATTTCTATCTTTTCCATAAACATAAGCTTTAATATTTGCAAAATATTTTTTTTTTAATTTAAGTTTATCTCCTTTTTTAGCAAGTCCTCCTAATATCCAATAAATATTTTTGTAACTTTCAAGTAAAGGGGCTGTTGATGAAAAACTAGTAGATTTTGAGTCGTTAATAATTAATAATTTTTTAGATTTGTAGATTATTTGTTGTCTATAATCTAACCCTTTAAATTTATTTGCAGTATTTAAGACTGTTTTTAAATTTAGTTTTAACACCTTGGCAATACTAAGAACAAAACTAAGATTTTTTTTATTACTTGAATTGTTAAAATAAATATTATCTATCTTTCTAAAATATTTTTTGTATTTTAAATAGTTTATTTTTATAACTTTTGATTTTATTGGATTATTTTCAATTAGTTTATTTAGAAAATTATTCTGATTATCTATAAAGGCATGGTCGTTTTTATTTTGAGATTTTACTATTTTAAATTTCGCTTCAGCATAATTTTTAAAAGATAAATGCCTTTCAAGATGATCTGGATTAAGATTAAGAATAATTGAATACTTTGATCTATAGTATTTGCTGTAATCAAGTTGATAAGAAGATGCTTCAATTACAAAAATTGTATTATTCTTAATTTTTTTCTCCATTAATATCGGATATCCAATATTTCCAGTTAATCTAACATCTTTTTTATTGTTTTTTAAAACTTCATAGAGCAATTTTGAAGTAGTCGATTTACCATTAGTTCCCGTAATTGTAATTTTATCTATGTTTGGATAACTAATTTCAAATATATCAAGCTCTGAAATAATTTTAGACCTATTTTTAATCAAGTAACTTGAAATCTTACATTTCTTAATATCTATCCCTGGACTTAGAACTATAAAATCAACATTTATTTTCGGTAATTTATGAATATTTATTAATTTTTTTTTAAAGTCAGCTGGAATATTATTTTTATTATCGTCAAATATTAAACAGGTATTATTTTTTTTTAAAAAATTCAAACAAGCAATTCCAGACTTTCCTAATCCATAAATTAAAAATTTTTTATTTTTAAAATAAATTTGTCTTTCATTCATTATCTTAGTTTTAATGTTGCAAGACCTATCATTGCTAGAATAATTGATATTATCCAAAATCTAATAACCACAGTAGATTCGGGCCAACCTTTTTTTTCAAAATGATGATGTATTGGTGCCATTTTAAATATTCTTTTACCAGTTAGTTTGAACGATATAACTTGTGCAATTACTGAAATAGCTTCTAAGACAAATAGTCCACCTGTAATTGCAAGAACAATTTCATGTTTAGTAATTATACCAACTGCCCCTAATGATCCACCTAATGCTAAGGACCCAGTATCACCCATAAATATCTTAGCAGGTGGAGCATTAAACCATAAAAAACCTAAGCAAGATCCTATTATTGCACCACAAAAAATAGAGGCTTCCCCTACTCCTTGGATATATGTGATTTGTAAATATCCTGAAAAAACTATATTTCCTGTTACGTAACTAATAAAAGCAAAACAAGCCGCAACTAATATTACAGGTACTGTAGCCAAACCATCTAGACCATCAGTTAAATTTACAGCATTTGAAGAGCCTACAATAACAAATAAATAAAATGGAATAAAGAACCAACCTAAATTAATTATTAAGTTTTTAAAAAATGGAAAATATAAATTCTCAATCTCATTAGATCCACTATAAAAATAAAAAATAAAAATTCCAACTAATGCTAAAATAATTTGAAATATGATCTTTAACTTTGAGCTTATACCGTTCGAATTATTTTTTTTAATTTTTTGATAGTCATCGTAAGCTCCAAGTAATCCAAAAGATCCAGCTATATAAAGTAAGAACCAATTATAGGGGTTTGAAAAATCACCCCACAAAAGAACTCCTGAGAAAATACCTAGTAAAATCATAAGACCTCCCATTGTTGGTGTTCCTATTTTTTTAACTATATGATCACTTGGTCCATCTTCCCTAATAGGGTCGTGAATTTGATGTGACGAAAAATAATTGATAAGTGGACCTCCAACTAAAAAAACTACTATCATCGATGTAAACATCGATAGACCGGTTCTTACAGTCAAATATTTAAAAACATTAAGAAAACTAAAAATTTCAACTAAGTTGGAAAATAGACTAAAAAGCATTTATTTTGCCTAGTTTTAAGCTTTTACTTATTTTATTTAGTCCTGTGGAGTTAGAACCTTTAATCATTAGATATTCACCATTCTTAATATCATTTATCATAAAATTTAAGATATCTTTTTTTGAATTTAGTATTTTTCCTCTTTTTTGTGGTTTAATTTTGTTAAATGTTTCAATAATATTCTTGCCGTATACATAAACTTTGTCAATTTTAGTAGCATTAATATTCCTAGCAGCTTCTATGTGAAGTTTTTTTGAATATTTACCGAGTTCCAACATATCACCTAAAAGAATTAATTTTCTTTTAGATTTAGAATTCATACTATTTAATTTATTTAATGCAAATTGAAGTGATAAAGGGTTAGAATTATAGCTTTCATCAATTAGGTTAATTTTTTTTTCTTTTAACTTAATTATATTTAAATCTCCTCTTCCTTCTGGAAATTTATAATCATTAAAGAAAAATTTATCTAATTTTTCTAAATCAAAATATATAGATATCACTGCTAAAGTTGATAAAATATTATAAATATAGTTTTCTAAATTTTTTTTAATAACAAATTTCAATTTTATTTGATTATATTTGATATAAATTACAGATCTAAATTTCCCTCTTTTTATATTAAGCAAACTCACATCTGATTTTTTTTGAATTCCAAATGAAATTATTCTTAATTTTTTTTTAATAGATTTATATTTTAAATATTTAAAAAATTTATCATCTGTATTTAATATGATTGTGCCATCTTCAATAATGTTATTAATTATCTCTGATTTAGCATTGGCAATACCTTTCAGATTTTTAAAATTTTTAATATGTGCGTATGAAATATTGGTAATTACACCAACATTAGGCATTATCTTTTTTGTTAAAAAATCAATTTCTCCTTTCTTGTCCATTCCAACTTCAAAGATACCAATTTTGTCCTCTTTATTTATATTAAATAAAGAAATCGGAACTCCATATTTGTTATTAAATGATTTTTTTGAATAAGATGTTTGACATATTTTATTCATCATTTGCCCCAACATCTCCTTTAAAGAAGTTTTACCTGAGGATCCTGTGATTGCTATAGTTGAAATATCAGATGATGCTCTAATCATTTTTCCAATTTCTGAAAAGGTCTTTAACGAGTTTTTTACATATATATCGTTTTTAAATTTATTTTTTTTTTTATTTTCGTTAATTGAAATTGAGGCTCCATTGTTAAATGCATGACTAACAAATTTATTTCCATCAAAGTTTTTTCCTTTTATACCAAAGAAGATATTATTTTTTTTTGTAATTCTTGAGTCAATTGAAGCTTCATTAATATTAATATTTTTTTTTATTTTTTTTTGGGTAATCTCTGTAATAATATTTGATTTCCAATTTCTATTTAAAGATTTATTTTTAGTCTTGATAAATTTTTCAATACATTTTCTATCCGAAAAGAACTTTCTAGACATATATTCTTGATAGACTTCGTGCCCTTTTCCAGCAACGATAACTATCTCGTTTGACTTAATATCTAAAATTGCAGATTTTATTGCACTTTCTCTTGATGGTATTTCTATTATTTTATTTTTTGAGATATTAGACTTGATATCTCTTCTTATTTTATTTGGATCTTCGCTTCTTGGATTGTCATCTGTTAAATATATTTTATCGCAATATTTACTAGCAATTTTCCCCATTATTTTTCTTTTGGGCTTGTCTCTCTCTCCTCCACATCCAAAGACCAGATTAATTTTTCTTAATTTAAATTGTTCCTTCACATTTTTAATACATGTTTTTAAAGCATCTGGTGTATGAGCATAGTCAAGAATAACAATGCCGTTATTGTAAAGTTTTCCAATTTTTTCTAACCTTCCATTCACTGGCTCTATTTTTTTAGTAATTTTTAAAATTTTCTCCAATGAAATTTTACTTTTCATTGCAGTCATAATTGCCATTAGTAAATTTTTAATCTGAACTCTTCCAATTAATTTAGTTGAAAAACTATATTTCTTTTTATTAAATCTGAATAATATTTTCTGTTCATTTTTTAAAAATTGATGGTCTAATATTTCAAAACTTGATTTAGTATTTCCTATTGTAAATTTTGCTATTTTATTTAATTTTGTAATTCTACTCAATTTTGGTGAAATTTTTAAACCTTCATCAAAAATAGCATAAGACTTTTTTTTCAATAATTTTTTAAATAATATTAATTTTGAATTTAAATAATTTTTATACGACTTGTGATAATCTAAATGATCTCTAGATAAATTCGTAAATATACCAATATCAAATTTTAATCCATCTAATCTATTTTGATCTAATCCATGACTGGAGGCTTCCAAAATAACATTTTCAATTTTTTTTTCTTTTAATTTTTGTATGATTTTATTTAATTGTATTGTATCAAATGTAGTATTTACAAATTTGTTTTTTATATTTATACCATCAACACCTAATGTCCCAATCGAGGCTACTTTAATTTTATTTAAATTTAAAATTTGAAAATAAAAATTTGCTATAGATGACTTTCCATTGGTGCCCGTAACTGCGATTAGATTATTTGGTTTTTTATTAAATATTTTTGAACTGAATTGAGATAGTAATCTTCTAGGATTTTTAGCATTTAAAAATAAAACATTATTTTTACTACCAATTATTTTTACTTTATCAGAAATTATTATTTTTGATCCATTTTCAATAGCATCTTTTATAAATAAATTTCCATCTGTATTACTCCCTTTAAATGCAAAAAAAATATATCCCTTTTTAACTTCATTAGAATTAAAAGCTATCCCTCTAAAACTTAATTTATGGTATTTTTTTTGAAGATTTGGAAAGTAGTCTTTAAGTAACATGATTTACGCTCTTAATATTTTGTGGCTAAAATTGGCCCAATTTTATCCATGATCTGACCTGTTATCCAGACAGTGGTCCAACCTGCTGTATTCCTCCAATTACCTTTGTAAGGATATCTCTCATCTCTATAATGATAGACAAATTCTCTGTTGGCTTTTGGCTCATCCAACATTACAGCTAATACAAATTTTGGATCAGAAGTTGGAAATACTGAGGCAAAAGTATTAACTTTTTTTTTAGAATAGCCACCTTTTGATGGTTGATCAGCAGTACCGGTTTTTCCCCCTATTTCATAGCCTTTTACATTTGCAAAACCTGCGGTTCCATCTTTTGTCGATACAATTTTTCTTAAAATAGGATTTATTTTTTCTGATAGGTTTTCATTAAGTATTCTTTTTCTTTGTAACTTTTCCCTCTTTAACAATGAAGGTGTTATATCGTATCCTCCATTACTTATAATCGAATATGCTTTTGAAAGTTGTAATAAAGTTGTTGCAATTCCATGGCCAAAAGCAACTGTTGCAAGTTTACATTTTCCCCATCTACCTAATTGGGTTGTGCCTACCTCTTGGATATCGAATTCTAAATTTGCAATAATTCCAATAATTTGAAGAAACTCGTTATAATTCTCAATACCAACTTTTTCAGCAATTCTAACTGAACCAATATTTCCTGATCTTATCAAAATCTCTTCAGCAGTTAAATCTGATGGTATTTTATCATCGTACTCAGAGATAGAATTTCCAGCACATGTAATTCTTTTTTTAAGGTTTTTAAATTCTGTTTCCGGTTCCACAACATTGTATTGTAGACCTGCAGCCAAAGTAAATGTTTTAAAAACAGAACCAAATTCATAAACACCTTTAGTAGCTCGATTAATATACTTTACATCTGATATTTTTTCTCTTTTGTTAAGGTCAAAGTCAGGAAGAGAAACCATTGATAAGATATTACCATTGTTAATATTCATTAAGATTGCAGCACTTCCAATATTTTGAAATATATCTTTAGATTTAAATAACTCTTCTTTAATTAAATATTGAAGATCTTTATCTAAAGTTAATTTAAGAGGTTCTTTTGTGGTTGTAAGTTCATAATCAAAAGTTTTTTCAATTCCTGATATACCATTATTATCATTATCAATTTGACCAATTACATGACTAAATAGATTTCCATTAGGATATATTCTTGCTATGCTATCCTCTTGAATAAAGGATTTATCACCTAGGAGTAATATCTGCTCAAGTTTTTTTGGACTAATTTTTTTTTTAACATAAAAGAATTTCTTTCCATACATTTCCTTATCAAAACTTTTATCAGGAAAGATTAATTTAAGAGAAATTAATAATTTTTCTTTGTCAATTGCTAGATTTGGGTTAATACCCAAATTGACTACTGGAACACTTTTAGCCAAAATATTTCCTTCATTATCTAGAATACTAGATCTGAAGTTTTCTTTTTTTAATACTTTTTGAATTTCAGGAATTTTTTTGATACTCAACAAAATTACTTTTGATGAAAAAATAATCGCTAGGAAAAAAAATACAAAAAAAATAAAAGCTATTCTTTCAAAAGATATATTTAGATAAGACTTCTTTTCTTTAAATAAAAAACCATCATTATGTTTATCAAAACCTTGGGAGTCTTTGTCTAATTCATTCATTAATTTTAACCATTTTTTCAATTTTTAGTTTATCGTTTAAAAATTCTATTTTGCGCAGATTTTCTATTTTCTTTTTTACAAATTTGTCCTCAAAATAAAATTGTTGATATTCCATTAATTTTTTGGGTGAAGTTAAAATATTATAATCAAGTAGAGTGAGTTCATAACGATCCTCTAATATTCTAATATTTTCTTTTAATTGAAAAATTTCTTTATCTAGTTTTTTTGTTGAATTTTTTGTTAAAGTAGTTGCAAATATTAAAACAATTATAGGTGTAAAAAAAAATAATTTTTTCATTTAATTATCTCAGATCCTCAACATTAATTAAATTTTTAAATTTTTCTCTAAAGTCATTAAAATCACAGTTTTTATTTATTTTAAATCCATACCTTAATTTAGCTGATCTTGAGGGTGGGTTTTGCTTTATCTCATTTGAGCTTGGTAAAATAGGTTTTTTATGTATTAATTTAAAACATCTTTCTGAAATCTCTGCTTTAGGGAAATATCTTGAGGAATTTTTTTCCTCAGAATAATGTTTAAAAAAAAATTTGACAATTTTATCCTCTATTGAGTGAAAAGTAACTACAGCTATTACGCCGCCAACTGGAATTAAATTAAATGAATTAACCAAACCGTTAATTAATTCACTAATTTCTTTATTCACTAAAATCCTTAAAGCCTGAAAAACTTTAGTAGAATTGTGTATTTTTGTTTTTTGATACTTTTTTATGCCATCTATTATTTTAACTAAATCTTCAGTTTCTATAATTTTTTCTTTTCTTTTCTTTACTATTTCTTTTGCAATTTTTTTTGAATATTTTTCGTTACCAAAAACTTTGAAAACCTTTGTGAGATTGTTTTCATCCATGTTAGATATAATATCGTCTGCTGAAAAATCATTTATACCCATTTTCATATTAAGCTTTCCTTTGTCGAAAAATGATAAACCTTTTTGAGAATTTTTAATTTGATTGAGTGAATAACCTAAATCAAAAATTATTCCTTTAATTTTACTATTTTTTAATTTGATTTGATCTAATTGCGAAAATTTAAGATTATAAAATTTAAATCTTTCTTTATATTTTTTTTGGAGTTTAAGTGTATTATTTAAAACTTCTTTGTCGCGATCTAATGCAATAATATCATTCTTTTTATGCTCAAGAATTTTTTCTGAATATCCACCTTGGCCAAAAGTACAATCAATAAATGTGCCACCATAAAGAGGGGAAATAATGCTAATTAATTCATTTAGCAGAACTGGAAAATGTTCGTTTTCCAGATTTATGGTGGCATTCATTTATTTTTTTGAAGACCATTAATTTTTTTGTCTTCTCAAAAATGCAGGGATTTCTAAATCATCTTCTTCCTCTTTAGTTTCATTTACTTCATTTATTAAAGAGGTCTCATCATCAGTTTCACTAATTGATCCATCCGAATTAAACAGCTCGGGTGTTTCTTCATCAAAATCAAAGTTCTCTAGACCATTTGATGGAGAAGAGTCACTCTTGTCTGTTTCAATAGATTGATCAAAAACTGGGGATACTTCAGTTTCAACTGAATTAGGTTCTTCCTTGATAGTGGAGGAATTTACTAAATCTTCTGAACTATTGATTTCCGATGTTGGATGGCTCTCTGTTTCAGCTTTTACTTCTTCTTCAATTTTAAGTGCATTTGCACCATTAGTTATTATAGAACTATTTTGATTTGAAAATGTAAAAGCTTGAGATGAACTAGTATTAGAAAAATCAGAATATCCTGGATTTCTATTTTGTATTCTATGGACCATATTAATCACTGATTTTGGCTCCGGTTGTTGTCCATCCAAAGAAGTTGCTACAATAGAAACTCTCATTAAACCATCAAGATTCTCATCTGTAATTGCTCCAATTATTAGTTCTGCTTCTGGATCTACTTCAGCTCTTACTTTATTGACAGCCTCATCAACTTCAAAAAGTTTAAGGTCTTTTCCACCAGTAATATTAACAAGTAAACCTTTTGCCCCTTTTAATGTATAATCATCTATAAGAGGATTACTTATTGCCATTTCTGCAGCTTTAACTGCTCTACCTTCGCCTTCAGCCTGACCAGTACCCATCATGGCCTTACCCATCGAACTCATAACTGTTTCAACATCAGCAAAATCTAAATTTATTAACCCAGGTCTTACCATGAGATCTGTGATGCTTTGAACACCATGCTTTAATACATCATTAGAAAGTAAAAAAGATTCTTCAAATGTAGTTTGTTCACTTGCGATTTTAAATAAATTTTGGTTTGGAACCACTATAATGGTGTCTACATGTTTTCTTAATTCTTCAAGACCTTGATTTGCCTTTCTCATTCTTGAGGGTCCTTCATATAGGAAAGGTAGAGTTACTACACCTATAGTAAGTATGTTCAATTCTTTAGCGGCACGAGCAATAACATGAGCTGCACCAGTCCCAGTTCCACCACCCATACCTGCAGTAATAAAAACCATATTAGACCCTTGTAGAACATTAACAATTTCATTCAATGATTCATCAGCAGCAGCTTCACCTATATCTAATTTTGCTCCTGCACCTAATCCTTTTGTTAAATTCAATCCCATTTGAATTTTAGTTTGTGCATGGCTTAGTCTTAAATCTTGAGCATCAGTATTTACAGCTATAAACTCTACTCCCTGTAAACCAGACTCTATCATTCCATTAATTGCATTACCTCCTGCTCCTCCAATCCCAAGGACTAGTATTCTTGGTTTTAACTCTTTTATATCTGGTGTCTTAAAATTAATTGTCATTTATCCCCCTTTAGTTATTAAGTTTTTGCTCCCATTTAAGGTTAGCCCTATTAATATTTGATTTTTTTCTAGCAGTGACCCTAAATTTTTCAAAGCTTGTTGGTTCCCATATTTGAAAGGTTTTTCCCTGACCAACAAACAACATGCTATTTTTAATTTTTGCATGTCTTAATAATTTTTCTGTAATGAGAATTCTTCCTTCACTATCAAATTGTAAGTTAATACTTTCTGATAGTATCGAGGTTGCAAAATAATCTTTCTTATCCTCAAATGGATTAAGAGTATCTATTGCATTGGAAATTTTTTCAATTCTATCTTGAGGCCAAGCCTCAATTGATTGGTTATTAAATGATGGAAAACATATGATTCCGTTGTATCCCATATTAGACAAATAGCTTCTAAAACTAGCAGGCACGGACACCCTTCCTTTTTTGTCTAATTTGTTTTCGTAAGTAGATAAAAACATAATCCATAATTTCCCTTTTTTGGGATTTTATGGGATATTATGGGTTTTATATTATATCGTCAATATATAAAATGAATTATTTATTCTTATTTTGTTCTCAAAACATAGTTTCGAATTTTTATGATTCAAAGATAATTATTATTTTAAGATTTTTTCTTAACTTGTTAGTGCCAGATAAAATATAAGCCGGGTTCTGTCGTTTAAACTTATCATTTCTCTAGGCCTTAAATCACTTTAAGGCTCAAGCAACTAACCCTGATGACTAGCCAAAGACTGCTTTTTGTTATTTCTAACAGTGTCATCTCTACTCAGTCTTGCTCCCAGTGGGGTTTTCCATGCGCTAGCTGTTACCAACATAGCCGGTGTGCTCTTACCACACCTTTTCACCCTTGCCTTGATAAGGCGGTTTATTTTCTGTGGCACTATCCCTAGGGTCGCCCCCGCCAGCCATTAACTGGCACTGTGTCTTTGTAGAGCCCGGACTTTCCTCCTTAATAAATTAAAGCGATAAGTCTTTTATCTGGCTGTTGGACAATATAAATTTTTCTATAAAATTCAATTCTTTATTATTTAAGATTATAAAGGGATTTTGCTATCATATAACATTCAAAATCTAATTTTCCATTAACTAACTCAGGTCTAAATCTCATTTGAAAAACTTTGATAAGTTTTCTTAATTGATAAGGGTCAGAATATTCAATTTTATAACCTATTTTATTTAAATATTTTTTAAATTTATCCAAGTTAAATTCCAATCTTTTATTACTAGAAAATTTAATTTTGTAATTATTTACATTATGCCAAATTCCAATTTTCTTTTCATGTAAAAGTTTCCAAGGAAACTTTTCTCCTGGATCTATTTTTCTTAAAGGAGCAATATCTGAGTGACCTAAAATATTTTTTTTATGAATTTTATATTTTTTTATCAGATATTTCGAAATTTTAATTAATGATTTAATTTGATTATCATTAAATTTTTTATAGCCATGCTCATGACCAGGGTTTGAGACCTCAACACCTATGGAGTTGTAGTTAAGTGACTTATATTTCTGCCAGTTTGATTTACCAGCATGCCATGCTGTGTATAAATCTGGAACTATTTGGATTAGTTTACCAGATGCAGTTATATAATAATGACAACTTACATTAGAATTATAGCCTGTTAACTTTTTAATAGCTATTTTATCATTTTTCATTCCAGTATAATGATAGATTAAATATTTTATTTTATTTTTATCTCTTTTTTTAGGATCAAAATTTGGAGAATAATTAGTAGTCATTTTTTCAACATTTTTCTGCATTATTTCAAACAATTAAATCTTTAAATAACTAGAAGATATATTATAAAATGCTTGAATGAAAAAGTTTATAAAAATATTTTTAATTCTAATCCTTTCTCAAGTCCTAATTATAAATGTTTTTGCTGGATCTGACGGCGCTTTAAAAATAAAAAATAATTCAAAAGATAAAAATACCGAAGTAAAAGACTGTTTTGAAACTGTTAACAGAGGTATTTTTGCTTTTAACCAAGGATTAGACAAAATATTTTTTAAACCAATTGCTAAAGGCTACAGATACTTGCCAAAACCAATTAGATCGGGAACCAGTAACGCATTAAGCAATCTAACCAATGTAGTGACGGTACCGAATAATATTTTGCAAGGACAAATAAAAGAAGCGGGAATTAATGCTTTGAGATTTTCAATTAATTCTACATTAGGTATCGCAGGCATATTTGATGTAGCCTCTTATTATGGACTAGATAAATTAGATAAAGAGGATTATGGTCAAACTTTAGGAACTTGGGGAGTTAAAGAAGGATGTTATTTTGTTCTTCCAGTCCTTGGACCTACGACTGTCAGAGACTCTTTAGGATCTTTAGTCAATTTTTCTGGTGGTGATGCCTGGTACAATGTTACAGTGGCAAATAATACAAAATATTTTGAAAATTCTGACTATTATTACTCAAGACTCACAGCAGGAGTTGATTTTAGAGCAAAAAATTTAGAAGCATTTGAAAGTCTTGAAAAAAACTCTTTAGATCTTTATGCATCAGTAAGGAGTCTTTACTTACAGGACAGAAAAAGAAAAATTTTAAATATTGATGAAACTACAGAAACTTTAAATGACGATGATTGGGAAGAAATAGATACTCAATAATTTTTAATGTTTAAGACTAAAATAAACTCAATAATATTTTTAATATCAATATTCATAATTCCTTTAGAAGCAAAAGAGCCAAGTAAGTTAATAGCAGAAATAGTCAACGAGGCTTCAATAATACTATCTAGTTCAGATCCTGTTGAGTCTAAGATAATTAAATTGAATAATATTGCAGAAACCAATGTAGATATCCATGGTATTGGAATGTATACTTTGGGAAAATATCGTAAAAGTCTAAATGAAGATCAAAAAATCAAATACAAAAAATTATTTAAGAGTTATTTCTTGAAAAGTTTTTCAAGTAGATTGGTGGATTATTCTGATCCTAAGATTACTATTATTTCTGAAAAAAAACTAAGTGAAAAATATACAATTGTAAATACAGTGTTGGAAGAGACTGCTAAAAATCCTGAAATTAAAATAGATTGGAGAATTTATACAAAAAATGCTGAACGACCACTAATAAGAGATCTTATTGTTGAAGGTTTAAGTTTGGCTAGAACTCAAAAAGAGGAATTTAAGTCAATTATTCAAAATAACGATGGTGATATAAATTCTTTATTTAAATCTTTAGAAGAATTTATTATAAAATAAGTGGTGGGCCCGCCAGGACTCGAACCTGGGACCAATACATTATGAGTGTACTGCTCTAACCAACTGAGCTACAGGCCCAAGAAAATAATATTGAATATAACATTTTTTAGTACTTATCAATTAAATGGTGGGCCGTGTTGGTTACGCTCCAACTACCCCTGCAATGTCAATGCAGTACTCTACTATTGAGCTAACGGCCCTTTTTAGCTTTCTAAGAAACTTTTAAGCTGTTTAGATCTACTAGGATGCTTCAATTTTCTTAGTGCCTTTGCCTCTATTTGACGAATTCTCTCTCTAGTTACTGAGAATTGCAACCCAACCTCTTCTAATGTGTGGTCTGTATTCATACCTACTCCAAACCTCATTCTTAAAACTCTCTCTTCCCTTGGAGTAAGGGTTGAGAGAATTTTTGTAGTAGCTTCGCTTAAATTAGATTTAATCGCTTGCTCTAAAGGTGCCAGTGCTTTTGTATCCTCTATAAAGTCTCCTAAGCTACTATCTTCTTCATCTCCAACTGGTTTTTCTAATGACACAGGTTCTTTTGAAATTTTTAAAACTTTTCTTACTTTTTCTAGTGGCATTCTTAATTTTTTAGCAAGTTCCTCGGGAGTGGCCTCTCTACCAAATTCACTTAAAATTAACCTTTGAGTTCTTACAATTTTATTAATTGTCTCAATCATATGTACTGGGATTCTAATAGTTCTAGCCTGATCTGCAATTGATCTTGTTATTGCTTGCCTTATCCACCATGTTGCATATGTGGAAAACTTATATCCTCTTCTGTATTCAAATTTATCAACTGCCTTCATTAATCCTATATTTCCTTCTTGAATTAAATCCAAAAACTGCAAACCTCTATTAGTATATTTTTTAGCTATGGAAATTACTAATCTTAGATTTGCTTCAACCATTTCTTTTTTTGCTATTCTTGATTCCTTTTCACCCTTTTGAATTCTGCTAACCATTAACTTGTAATCTGTCACAGAAATTCCGAGTTTATTACTTATTTCAACTAGTCTATCTCTAATGTTTTTAAATTCTGTTTTGTGTTTCTGAAGAAACTTCTTCCAAATCTCATTTGTATCTAAGAAATTTTTCAAGTTAGGGTTTATTTCATTCCCAACGTAAAATTTAATAAATTCATCTCTTGAAATTTTATCATTTAAAGCGAGCCTTAATAAATTTCCCTCTAATGATATAACTTTGCGATTTTCAACATAGTGCTTTTGAACTAGCTCCTCTAATACTGAAGGAGACAATTGAAGGGTTTTTATATTTTCTAAAATATCATCAACTATTTTTTTATAATTTTTTTCTTTTGAGGGTGAAAATTGTTTGGAATTTAATACACAATCAAGTTTCTCTTTTTGATACTTTATAAGTTTGTTATATTCTTTAGTTAAATTATAAACTGTTTGTAAAACTTTAGGTTTTATTTCGGTTTCCATTGCAGCAAGTGTTGGATTAAATTCATCATCTTCGGAATTACCTGATGTGTCCTCAGTATTCTGGCTACCCCCACTATCATCAGATTTTTTCTGTTTTGCACTTTGACCAGTATCCTCGTCTTCCATATAATTCGTATCTATATCTATTATTTCTCTAACTAGAATTTCATCATTCTGAAGTTTATTATTCCATTCAAAAAACTGTTGAGCTGTAATAGGACTTTGGGAAAGGGCATTAAGCATCACATCTTTTCCTGCCTCAATTCTTTTAGCTATAGCAATTTCGCCTTCTCTGGATAGAAGTTCAACTCCGCCCATCTCTCTTAGATACATTCTTATGGGGTCGTCACTTTTCTCGATTGACTTACCTTCTTCTTTCGAGCCGTTTTCTTTTTTTCGCAATACTTTATAGTCAGCTTTTTTTTCAACTAATATTATTTTTTCGTCAAGAATATGAATAAATGCTTGCTCTAAGTTATCGTTAGATAAATTTCTTTTCCCTAAAGATTTATTTAATTCCTCATGAGTAATAAAACCCCTATGGACACCTCTGCCCATTAATCTTGCAAATGATTTAGTAATTATACGTTCCACAATAAAAAAGTTCAGTCTGTATATAATGCTAAAATTATAAAAATCTATGGGATTCTGATTTAAATTTAATTGATTTTTTGCAGTTTTTTAAGCTCTTTTAACTCATTAAAAGTTGCCTCACTTAAATCCTTTGAAAATCTTGATTCTAAATCTGAAATTCTTAATTCAAGTTCATAATTTTTAAGGTCTCTTATTAACTCAGACAATATTTCAAGAATTTTTTGGTCATCATTTAAGTTTTTAACTAATATATGCTTAATAGATGCATACTTAAAAACTCTATCTATCAAACCTTGGTCAATTTTCAAATTTTCAACATTAGTATTTTCAAAATTATTTGTTTGATTAACAATTTCTTCAAGTAATAATTTATTTTCACTACTAAATAGTTTTACATTTTCTATTAAATTAAAATTCTCTTTTATAAGCTCAGGTTTTTTTAGTAAAATATACAAAAAAGAAAATTCTTTAATATCAATAGCTGTGAAAGACTTTGTTTCGTTGTAATAATTCTGAGTTGATCTAAGTGATTTTGTGGATCTGATATAATTTTTTTTATATTTAAAGTTTGTATTTGGTGTTAACTCAGAAATTTTATCTAAAAATTCTTCAAGTACATATTTTTTAATAAATTCATCTTTAATTGTAGATGCAATTGTTCTAAGTTTTTTTTCAAAAATAGCCCTTGATGAAGGGTTATCATTCATTTCTTTCGAGTAATGATTAAATATAAATTTATGAATAGGTACAGAATTGTTTTTTGAAAAATTTTCAAAAAAATCCTTTCCCTTTTCATTTACAAAACTATCTGGATCATGTTTGTCGGGTAAAAATAAAAATGAAATTTCTTTTTCAGGTTTTAATTCAATAATAGAATTTTCTGCTGCTCTTAAAGCTGCTTTATATCCACTTTCGTCACCATCAAAACAAACGGTGATATGTCGAAAAAATTGATTAAGAGTTAATACTTGCCTTGTAGTTAAAGAAGTACCCAAATTAGCAACAACGTTTTCCACTTTATTTTTACTAAGAGCAACTACATCCATATAACCTTCAACAAGAAATATGTTTTCTGAATTATTTGAAAGTTTTCTTGTAAAATCTAGGTTATAGAGATTGGATCCTTTTTTAAAAAAAGGAGTTTCTGGTGAGTTAATATACTTAGCAAGATATTTATTATCTTCTAAAATTCTTCCTCCAAGAGCTATCGGGTCACCTGAAATATTGTTTATTGGAAAAATTACTCTGTCTCTAAATCTATCTACATTTTTTTTTTTATTTTCGTCAAAATAAAATAATCCAGTTTCTTTGATTTCACTTTCAGTAAATTCCTTAAAAATCTCTTCTTTAAACTTTTCATCATTTGAAACATATCCAATTTTAAATTTCTTTACTTCTTCAATAGTTAAACTTCTATTTTTTAAATAATCCTTTGCTTTTTTTGCTAGAGGATTTTTGAAAAGATCTTTATGATAAAACTCTACATATTTTGCATATACTAATTTATACTTATTCCATTTTTCTTCTCTTATCTCATCCTCTTTTGAAAATGTATAAGGCCTCATTCCTGCTAAATTTGCTAAATACTTAACTGACTCGCCAAATTTTAAGTTTTGAGTCTTCATAACAAAATCAAAAATATTTCCATGCTCTGCAGTGCTAAAGCAATGATAAAATTCCTTTTCATCATTTACTGTAAAAGAAGGTGTTTTTTCAGTCTTAAATGGCGAAAGACCTACATATTCCTTTCCTCTTTTTTTCAAGCTTACAGTTTTAGAAACTACAGTTGAAACTTTTAACCTAGTTTTTATTTCTTGTAAGTACTCCTTGGGATATTTCATTTTTGATTTAATAATTCTTTTATAATCGCTCCCGCTTTAGAAAAATCAATACTATCGGCATTATTTTTCTTTAATTCACCCATAACTTTTCCCATATCCTTTATTGAATTTGCGCCTGTTGATTTAATTGCTTTTTCACATATTTTCTTGGTATCCTCTTCGCTAATCTGTTTAGGTAAGTATTGACTAATTACACTCACTTCTTGTTCTTCTATATCCTGGAGATCTTTACGATTATTTTTTTTATATAACTCAATTGATTCGCTACGTTGTTTAATCATTTTTTTTAGTAATTTCTTGATATCCTCATTATCTGTCTCTTTTTTTTCAGTCCCAGATCTATTATTAATATCCAAATCCTTAATCCCAGATAATATTAACCTGTAAGTTGATATTTTATTTTTATCTTTAGCTTTTAAAGCTGTTTTGTAGTCTAACTCTATACTTTCTCTAAGTGACATATTTAATCTTAGCGTATTGAGAAAATTCTTCAAAAAGAAAAATATTTTTTTTACAAAATATACATTAGATGTGTTGCGCAAAAAAAGGTTTTATTGTATAGACCTTTAACTCATGAGTTGTAATTGAACAAAAAACAACAAAATAAAATTGCAATTAAACAACAATTTCCAACAGGTATTTTAGTTCTAGATAATAAGCTGGTTTTTAGAGGTATCGGGCTTGGATACCAGGGAACTTCAACTGGTGAGGTTTGTTTTAATACATCTTTAACAGGATATCAGGAAATTATGTCAGACCCATCGTATGCTGGACAAATTATCAACTTTACATTTCCTCATATAGGAAATGTTGGGACCAACAATGAGGATTTTGAGTCAGATAAAGTTTGGACAAAAGGTGTAATATTTAATTCTGAGATTACTTCTCCCTCAAATTATAGAGCTTTAAGAACATTAGATGAATGGCTTAAAAAAAACAAAATAGTTGGTTTAACTGGACTGGATACAAGAAGTTTAACAAACTTTATAAGAGATAAAGGTGCTCCAAAAGGTACTATTTCAAATAATAAAAAAGGAAAATTCAACGTAAAAAAACTAATTAATATGTCGATAAAATGGCCTGGTTTAAACAGACTAGATCTTGCAAAAGAAGTATCAACTAAAAAAACTTATATCTGGAAAGGTTTTAAGACTTGGAAAAAAAAAATTGGATACAAAAAAAATATTAAAACAAAGTTTAAAATTGTTGCAATTGATTATGGGATAAAGAAAAATATTTTAAGATATTTTTCTGATTATAACTGTGAAGTTAAAGTAGTTTCTTGTAAAAAAACTGCTGATGAAATTATAAAACTTAATCCTGATGGTATTTTTTTATCTAATGGTCCTGGAGACCCAGCAGCAACTGGAGAGTATGCGATTGATAATATAAAAAAATTGATAAAATTGAAATATCCAATTTTTGGAATTTGTCTTGGTCATCAAATCTTAGCTTTAGCTTTGAATGCAAAAACAAAAAAAATGAAACTAGGTCATAGAGGTGCAAATCATCCAGTCAAAAATTTAATTACTAACTCAGTTGAAATTACAAGTCAAAATCATGGTTTTGTTGTTATAGAAAAAAGCTTATCAAAAAATATTCAAATAACTCATAAGTCACTTTTTGATGATTCTATTGAAGGAATAAGATTAAAAAATAAACCTGTTTTCTCTGTCCAATATCATCCAGAAGCAAATCCTGGACCGCAAGACAGCAAATATTTATTCAATAATTTTATTCAAGATGTAAAAAAATATGCCAAAAAGAAAAGACATTAAAAAAATATTAGTTATTGGAGCAGGACCAATTATAATTGGGCAAGCATGTGAATTTGATTATTCAGGTACGCAAGCATGTAAGGCTCTTAAAGATGAGGGTTTCGAGGTAGTTTTAATAAATTCAAATCCTGCAACTATTATGACTGATCCTGGAGTTGCAGATAAAACCTATATTGAACCCATCACAATTCCTGTTTTAGAAGAAGTTATTAAAAAAGAAAAACCTAATGCAATTTTACCAACAATGGGGGGTCAAACTGCATTAAATTTAGCAATAAGCGCAGAAAAAGCCGGACTACTAAAAAAATACAAAATCGAATTAATAGGCGCAAAGTCAAAAGCAATAGAAAATGCAGAAGATCGTAAAAAATTTAGAAAAAATATGTCTGACATTGGCTTAGATCTACCTAAATCAAAGATCTTAAATAATTTTAAGGATGCACCTAAGTGTTTAAAAGAAATTGGTTTACCCGCGATTATAAGACCCTCTTTTACATTGGGAGGCTTAGGTGGAGGAATAGCTAAAAATAAAAAAGATTTCTTTAAACTTGTCAAGACTGGGATGAATGAGTCTCCTCAAAATCAAGTTTTAATTGAGGAGTCTTTGGAAGGTTGGAAAGAATTTGAAATGGAAGTTGTGCGGGACAAAAATGATAACTGCATAATTATTTGTTCAATTGAGAATGTAGATCCAATGGGTATCCATACAGGAGACTCTATCACAGTTGCTCCAGCTTTAACCTTAACTGATAAAGAATACCAGGTCATGAGAAATGCATCTATTGCCTGCTTGAGAAAAATCGGAGTTGAAACAGGGGGATCAAATGTTCAGTTTGCAATAAATCCTAGAAATGGAAGAATGGTTATAATAGAAATGAATCCAAGAGTATCAAGATCCTCTGCTCTTGCATCAAAAGCAACAGGTTTTCCGATCGCTAAGGTAGCTGCTAAACTTGCAGTGGGATACACTCTTGATGAGTTAAAAAATGAAATAACAAAGGTGACGCCCGCTTCATTTGAACCAACAATTGATTATGTGGTTACAAAAATACCTAGATTTACATTTGAGAAATTTTCTGACACCAAAGCTGTACTTGGAACTTCAATGAGATCTGTTGGTGAAGCAATGGCAATTGGAAGAAATTTCAAAGAATCTTTTCAAAAAGCTTTGGTATCTTTAGAAACTGGACTTTCTGGATTGGATAATTTTTTTAACTACTCAAGAAAAGATATTGTTAAAAATTTAAAAGTTAATATTCCAAATAGACTATTATTAATTGCTGAAGCTTTTAGAAAGAATATTTCATTAGATAAAATATATAAATTATCAAATGTTGATCCTTGGTTCTTAAATCAAATTAAGGATCTAGTAGACGAAGAAAAAAACATAAAAAAGAAGGGTTTGCCCAAAACATATAACGAATTTAATAGAGTAAAGTCTATTGGCTTTTCAGACAAAAAGTTATCAAAAATCAGCGGAATCAAAGAACAAATTGTTAGATCTAAAAGGGTTGCGCTAAAAGTTTTACCTGTATTTAAAAAGGTAGATACTTGTGCAGCAGAATTTAAATCCTTTACTCCATATATGTACTCAACATACCAAAGAAACTTTTCATTAAATACAGAGTGTGAGTCAAATCCAAGCAATAAGAAAAAAATAATAATACTTGGAGGGGGTCCAAACAGAATTGGCCAAGGTATAGAGTTTGATTATTGTTGTTGTCAGGCAAGCTTTTCTTTAAAAGAAGCTGGATTTGAAACAATAATGGTCAATTGTAACCCTGAAACAGTTTCAACAGACTATGACACCAGTGATAGACTATATTTTGAACCATTGGTTGAAGAATACGTTCAAAATATAATTCTAAAAGAAAAATCAAATGGCAATCTGATAGGTGTTATTGCTCAATTTGGAGGTCAAACTCCAATTAAATTAGCAAAATTCTTACATGAGAATAAATTACCAATACTTGGTACTCAATATACTTCTATTGATCTTGCAGAAGACAGAGATAGGTTTAGGGATCTATTAATTAAATTAAATTTAAAACAAGCAGAAAGTGGAATTGCTAACAAATTTGATCAAGCAATTAAAATAAGTGAAAAAATTGGACTACCTGTTGTTGTTAGACCTTCATATGTTTTAGGTGGAAGAGCAATGGAGATTGTTCATGATAAAAGCCAACTTAAAAAGTTTATTAATGAGGCTTTTAAAGCTTCAGAACAAAATCCTATTTTAATCGATAAATTTATAGATCACGCAATGGAAGTTGATGTGGACGCCATCTCTGATGCTAAAGATGTTTATGTTGCTGGTATTATGCAGCACATTGAAGAAGCGGGGGTACATTCTGGAGACTCTGCTTGTTGTCTACCTCCAGTTTCTATCAAAGATAATCTTTTAAAAGAAATTAAAATTCAAACGAGAAAATTAGCATTAGCGCTAAAAGTTAAAGGGCTTTTAAATATTCAATTTGCAATAAAAAAGGATGAAATATTTGTTATAGAGGTAAACCCAAGAGCAAGCAGAACTGTTCCATTTGTATCGAAAGCTAATGGGATTCCATTGGCCAAAATTGCATCAAGAATAATGGCAGGTGAAAAACTTTCAAAATATAAATTAAAATATAGAACAAATAAAAAATTTGCTGTTAAAGAGGCTGTATTTCCATTTAATAAATTCCCAGACAGTGATCTATTGCTTGGACCAGAGATGAAATCAACAGGTGAAGTGATGGGATTTGATGATGACTTTGGTATGGCAATAGCCAAAAGTCAAATTGCAGCAGCAAACTCTCTTCCTACTAAGGGTCTAGCATTTTTATCTGTAAAAGACTCTCACAAACAAGAAATTGTTGGTGTCGCTCAAAGACTTATAAAACTTGGATTTACTTTATCTGCTACTAAAGGAACTGCAGATATCTTAAAAAAAAATGGAATGAAATGTAGAAAAATCAACAAAGTAAGTAGTGGAAAACCACATATAGTTGATATTTTAAATTCTAAAAAAATTGCTTTAGTTATAAATACAGGTGGTGGAAATAGTGAAAGCAGAATTAATGATGCTTTAGCATTAAGAAGAGGAACTTTGGCAAATAAAATTCCTTATTGTACCAATATGTCAACAGCCTATTCATTTTTAGAAGCAATAAACTCACTAAAGACGAAAAAATTAAAGGTCAAACCCCTTCAAGGAAATTAGGCTTCAACAACCATTGTATCTTTTGAGCCTCCACCTTGTGAACTATTTACAATAGTACTTCCTTTTCTTAATGCAACTCTAGTAAGTCCTCCCATAGTCACATAAGTAGACTTGCCATTTAATATAAACGGTCTTAAATCTAAATGCCTAGGCTCTATTCCGTCTTCAGAGATTGTTGGAATTGTTGATAATATCTCCAAAGGTTGTGCTACAAATTCTCTGGGATTTTGTTTTATTTTTTTTATCATTTCTTCTCTCTCTTTTTTTGGAGCTTTAGGACCTATCATTATCCCATAACCTCCAGAGGCATTTGCGGGCTTAACAACCAACTTTGATATGTTCTCAATAACATGCTGTCTGTGAACTTTATTTTCACATAAAAACGTTTCCACTTGGTTTAATTTTGGCTGTTCACCTAAATAATAAACAATCATTTTGTTTACATAAGCATAAACAGCTTTATCATCAGCTACACCTGTTCCAATTGCATTAATTATTCCAACATTCCCTTTTTTCCAACATTTGAATAATCCTGGGACCCCAATTAGAGAACTTTTATTAAACACTTTTGGATCAAGAAATGTGTCATCTAATCTTCTGTAAATACAATCAACTTTTAATTTACCTTTAACAGTTTTCATATAAACATTATCATTTTCAACAAAGAGATCTTTGCCCTCTACAAGAGCTATTCCCATTTGTTCTGCTAAGAACGAATGTTCAAAATATGCAGAATTATAAATACCTGGTGTCAATACGACCATATGTGGATTGTCTGTTTTTTTTGGAATACACTCAACCATACTTTGGTAGAGTTTGTTAGAATATTGATGGACTGATGAAACTTTGTATCTTGTGAATAATTCTGGAAATACATCCCTCATAACCATTCTATTTTCTAGCATGTATGACACTCCAGAGGGAACGCGCAGATTATCTTCAAGGACTAAATACTCTCCATTATAATTTCTTATTAAATCTATACCTGAAATGTTTGCCCAAGCTTTATACTTTGGTGAAAAACCTTCACATTCTTTCAAATAGTATGGTGAATTAAAAATCAAATCTCTAGGTATAACTTTATCCTTAAAAATTTTTTTCTTGTTATAAACATCGTCAATAAATAAGTTTAGTGCTTTTACCCTTTGGGTTAATCCTCTTGATATTTTATTCCATTGAGACTTGGGTATGATTCTAGGGATAATATCTAAGGGCCACTTTTTTTCCTCTGCTCTATTATTTGCAGCATAAACTCTAAAATTTATGCCTCTAGCACTTATTGTGCTTTGACAATTTTTTTCAATTTCCTGTAATTTTTTTTTTCCATGCCTTTCTAGAATACCTGACATTATTCTAGCATGCTTTCTAAGCTTGTTATCTCCTGTCAAATATCCGTCATATGCGGACTTAGCATCATAGTTTTTCCAAAACGAAGTAACCATATTTAAGATTTTTTATTAAATAAATTTGCAAAACAAATGCTAAAATTAAATATCAGCTATGACATAAAAGGTTTGAAAAATATGGCTTTTTTAAATAAGAATTGGTCATGACATATTGTATAGGAATTAAAACAAACGAAGGACTTGTATTTGCATCAGACTCCAGGACTAACGCCGGTTTGGATAACGTAAATATATATTCTAAAATGTTTACACATGATGTCGGGGATCGAACAATAGTAATTGTTACATCAGGAAATTTAGGAACATCACAGGCAGTCTATAAATCAATCGAAAAAGATTTAGGTAGTTCATCTGGAATAATGAATTTAAATACTTGCAAAGATTTTGAACAAATAGCTTCATATGTTGGATCTTTAAATATTGAGCACTCTTCTCCTCAGGGAATTAACACTGATAATGTACTTTTAGGTTCAACTTTTATTATTGGTGGGCAAATAAAAGGACAAAAAACAGAACTGTATCTTATTTATCCTCAAGGAAATTATATAAGACCAGCAGACAGTAAACCTTATCTCGTAATTGGTGAGGTTAAGTATGGTAAACCAATACTAGATAGAGTTATTAAACCAAATGTATCAATTGGAGATGCATCTAGATGTGCTTTAATATCGATGGATTCAACTTTAAAAAGTGATTTAACTGTAGGACCACCAATAGACTTTGCAATTTATAAAAAAGATGAAAATAAATTAGCTTCTTTAAAATGTTTAAGTTTAAATGATGAGGATTATTCGAAAGTTTGTAATACTTGGTCTGAGGGAATTTTTAAAGTTTTTGACACTTTTCCTAGATTTGATTGGGAAGATTAATCTTCTACCTTCCAATCAGTTTTAAAAGTAACATAATTTACTTGTAAGCATCTTCTCTCTTTAATTATTTCTTTTTTTTCCATTCCATGCCAAGTATCAGGCCCACTTGAAAAAAAATATCCATAATTATCTTTATAAGGCAATGTTTTTATGAGCTTTAAATCATTATCATAAAAATCTGTTCCTAAATCCTCACTTTCATTATGTTTATTAACGAATAACAAGCATGACATAAGTTTCTCTTTGATATCACAATGTGGTTTTAACCAGAAGCCTTCTCGATCACAAATTACTTCAACTCTTACATAAGAATTTGATAAGTCTTTATTTATTAATTCAGATATTTTTTTATATGTTTTTTTATTTTGAAGTTCTTTAATTAGATTAGTAAGTCCTGGGAATTCATTACTATTTTCCTTGGTGACAAAACATCTAAATTTTAATGCTTTCCCACCATCTGAAATACCTTCCCTGAATTTTCCTTCTCCTCCATCAATTGCTCTAGTGCCATCGTAATTAAGATTATGTTTTGCAGGATCAGAAATATCTGCAGTTATTATCTCATTTATTTGAATATCGTTGAGGGGTTTATTTAATTCCCAATGTACAAATGGACTATCAAATTTTTTTGAATTATAAAGTATCGAATTTAAATAGGACATCAATTATTTATTTTCTCTTTAATAATTTTCGCAACCCTATTAGTTTCATCAAGTTTTTCATAGGTCCAAGTTTCTATTTCTTCTCCAAGGTTTCTTGTGATATTTAATTCTCTAAATAAATTTCTAAATCTTTGGAATCTTATATCATTTTTTCTGGGTAAAATATTTGCAATATAAACAGGTTTTCCAGTTAAGGCAGCCTCAGAAATCATTGAACTAGAGTCGCAAGTTACTATTATATTCTCAGATATAGCCAATGCAGATAAGTAAGCTTTTTTATCAACATTCATTATAACTGTGTGATTTTCACCAAAAAATTCTTTTGCATAATGAATAGTATTTAATGGTGTTCTCATTGATGGGATAACAACAATTTGAAAATCATGTTTTTTTAAAAGTTTATAAAAAATTGAAAAAATATGTTTCATATTCTTAGTTGAATAGTCGTAGTATTTTGTTGGTCCACCCATTATTAAACACCAAATTTTTCTATGGTCTTTTTTTATGAAAGAGTTTAGATAATCCTTACTCTCTAATATTTCATTTTCTGAAAGATAATGGAGAGCTCCTTTTGTAGTAATAACATTAGATCCATTAATACCATCATGCTCTGGTGCAACTATAAAATCAAAGTAATTAAAGTTTATTTTTGGGTCTTGAATATGAATATTAAAGACTTTTTTATTTGAAATACTTTTCAAATGAATAGATGGAATTATACTTTTTCGTCCGCAAGAAATAATTAAATCATAATCTGATTGGTTAATTTTTTTATAAACTCTTTGAGAAATTGGGGTAAATTTTGGTGGAATTAACTTCCATAAATTATTTAGTTCAACCTTATGGTGAGTAAAATCTATGTCCAAAGCTTTAGCTAAGCCTTCAACTTGGCTCAACATACCATGCATGCCCTCGGTCAATAAAATACCTTTTAATTTGCTCATTATTAACTATATAGACCTCTATGAGTGAAAAACCAACTAAACATACAAAAGTGTTAATAATTGGATCTGGTCCGGCGGGTTACACTGCAGCTGTTTATGCTGCTAGAGCAATGCTGAAACCAATGTTAGTTGCAGGTATGCAACCAGGCGGTCAACTAACAATTACAACTGATGTTGAAAACTATCCAGGATTTGCTGATGTAATACAAGGACCATGGTTAATGGAACAAATGAGAGAGCAAGCTAGAGCGGTAGGAACAGATTTAGTTGAAGATCATATTCAATCTGTAAATTTAAAATCTAAACCTTTTGAGGCAATAGGCGATGGTGGACAAAAATATACTGCAGACTCAATTATAATTTCAACGGGTGCACAAGCAAGATGGTTAAATATTGAATCTGAGGAAAAATTTAAAGGATTTGGAGTTTCGGCATGTGCAACATGTGATGGTTTCTTTTTTAAAGATAAAACAGTAGCAGTAGTTGGAGGTGGTAATGCAGCAGTTGAGGAGGCAATGTTTCTTACAAAATTTGCATCAAAAGTAAAGTTAATTCACAGAAGAAATGAACTTAGAGCAGAAAAACTTTTGCAAAAAAAATTAATGGAAAACAAAAAAATTGAAATTATCTGGGACTCAGTTGTTGAAGAAGTGATTGGGGATGAAGAACCGAAAAATGTAAAAGGTTTAAAAATTAAAAATACTAAAACTAATGAAATGTCAGAGCTAAAAATTGACGGTTTATTTATAGCTATTGGTCATGACCCTGCTACTTCACTATTTAAAGATCAATTAGAAATGGACAATACAGGCTATCTAATTACAAAAAGTGATTCTACTGAAACAAATGTTCCGGGTGTTTATGCTGCTGGCGATGTTAAAGATAAAATTTTTAGACAAGCAGTAACAGCAGCGGGAATGGGCTGTATGGCTGCCTTAGAAGCAGAAAAATATTTAGCTTCAAATTAATTTAAGATCATTTATAAGTTATCTATGGAAAATATAGTAAAACAAATCCAATTAATAGCCTTGATAATTATACTTGCTGCTACAATTATAGCATTTGGTATTGAGATATATCAAATGATAGTTGTTCAAAAAGTTACTTTGGCTGATTTGCTTTTACTTTTTCTATACCTAGAAGTTTTAGCAATGGTAAGAGTATTTTGGGAAAGTCAATCAATTCAAATAACTCTTCCATTATTTATTGCAATTACTGCACTTTCTAGATTTATAATTTTACAAGGAAAGTCAATTAATCCAGAAGTATTATTATATGAAGCAGGTGCCATTGTTTTAATTGCTATAGCAATTCTTGTTTTAAGATTTAGAAACTCTCCAGTATTTGGTTTAGAGAAAAAGAAAAAAACCAAGTAGTTTTCAAAGAAATGCCCGACAAAGTTTTATTAACTGGAATAAGTGGTTTTGTAGCAAAACATGTGGCTATAGAATTGTTAAATTCAGGCTTTGAAGTTTTAGGAACAGTGAGGAATAAAAATTCAATTGAACAAACTAAAAAAACATTAGAAGAGAATAATGTTTCAACAGAGAAAATATCGTTTGTAGAGTTAGATTTACTAAAAGATGAAGGTTGGAATGAGGCTGCAAAAGGTTGCAAATATATTATTCATGTTGCGTCTCCTTTTCCATTTAAAGTATCGAATGATAGAGAGTCACTTACACCAGCTGCAAAAGATGGGACTTTGAGAGTTTTAAATGCAGGGATAAATGCAGGAGTTGAACACTTTGTAAAGACATCGTCCATTGTATGTATGTTTAGAAAACCAAATAGAACAAATCCTTACACTTTTGGTGAAAATGATTGGACTGATGTAGAATGGAACAAAACTACTGATTATTTTGTATCTAAAACAAGAGCTGAAAAGGCTGCATGGGATCTTATGGAAAGTAAAGGTCTAAAAAATAATCTTACTTGTATCAATCCTGGCTTTGTTTTAGGAGATTTTTTAAATGAAAAAAACTGTACATCCATGGAATATATAAAACAATTACTTCAAGGAAAATTTCCAGCTGCACCAAAGTTTTCAGTAATGATATCCCATGTAAAAGATATTGCTAGAGCGCATGTTTTATCTTTAGCAAATAAAAGAGCTGGTGGTAGAAGATTAATTGTTGGATCTGAAGTAAGAAGTATTCTTGAGTTATCAAAAATAATGGCTGAAAATCTTCCAAGCTATGCAAAAAAACTTCCCAAAAAAGAATTACCAAATTTTATGGTTAAACTTCTTAGTTACATAGACACAAGTGCAAAAAATTTGGTTCCAGATTTAGGGCTTACAATGCAAACAGATCAAACCTACGCAGAGGAAATTCTTCAGATGAAATTTTTACCATCAGAAACTGCTGTCATTGATGCTGCAAAATCAGTAGTAAGACTAAAATTAGCCTAAACTCTCACAAAAAAGCTTAATCCTTTTCATTGCAACTTTTAACTTTTTCATTGAAGTTGCGTAAGATATTCTAAAGTAACCATCTAGACCAAATGCAGAGCCTTGCACCACAGCTACATTTTGTTTTTCAAGGAGCTTTTGAACAAAATCTGTATCATCTTTAATTTTTGTTTTTTTTCCTATTAGACCTTTACAACTAGGGAAAACATAAAACGCACCTTTTGGCATTAAACAAGTAATCCCTGTTATGCTATTTAAATAATTAACAACAAATTTTCTTCTGTCACTAAAAGATTTAGCTCTTTTTTTGATAAAGCTTTGAGTTCCATTCAAAGCCTCTACAGCAGCTGCCTGACTTATAGATGATGGATTAGAGGTCGATTGTGACTGAATTTTTCTTATTGCAGATATAATATTTTTTGGTCCAGCAGCATAACCAATCCTCCACCCCGTCATAGCATAAGCTTTACTTACACCATTCATAGTTAATGTTCTGTCTTTAAGTTTTTTGATTTGTGCAATTGTAAAAAATTTAAAATTATCAAATTTTACATGCTCATAAATATCATCACTTAATATAAAAACATTTTTATTTTTAAGTAAAACCTTTCCTAAACTAATTATTTCTTTTTTTGTATAAGCAGCGCCTGTAGGATTAGATGGAGAATTTAAAATTATCCATTTCGTTTTTTTTGTGATTGCTTTTTTTAATTTGGCAGGAGTTAATTTAAATCCATCATCTTCTCCACATTTTATAAATTTTGGTTTACCGCCAGCAAGTAAAACCATATCTGGATAAGATACCCAAAACGGAGCTGGTATTAGAACTTCATCTCCTTTATTTAATGTTGCTACAAATGCATTGTATAAAACTTGTTTACCTCCTGTACCTACAGTTATCTGGTCTAAAGTATAATTAAGTTTATTTTCTCTTTTAAACTTTTTTATAACTGCATTTTTAATTGCAAGAGTTCCATCAACTGGAGTGTATTTAGTATCACCATTTCTTATAGCTTTTACAGCAGCTTTTTTAATATTATCTGGTGTATCAAAATCGGGTTCACCTGCACCTAAAGCTATTACATCTTTTCCAGCGGCTTTTAATTCTCTCGCTTTTTGGGTAACAGCTATTGTTGGAGAAGGTTTAATTCTTTTTAAACTGTTAGATATTATGCTCATTGAAAATTGTTTATATTCTATTACTTTATTTAATATATGGAAAATACATATCAAGATTTAATTACAGATATTCAAAGTAAAAATCCAAAAATAAGTGGAAAACTTGAAGGTGGCAGAAAATTTAAAATTAAATCTGATTTTAAGCCAGCAGGAGACCAGCCAGAGGCAATTAAAAATTTAGTTAAAGGCGCTAAAAAAAACCAATTTAACCAGGTTTTATTAGGAGTAACGGGTTCAGGTAAAACTTTTACTATGGCTAAAGTAATTGAAGAAACAAACAGACCAGCTTTAATACTTGCACCAAATAAAACTCTTGCTGCTCAGCTATACGGTGAGATGAAAAGTTTTTTTCCAGACAATGCTGTGGAATATTTTGTGTCCTACTACGATTATTACACTCCAGAGGCATATGTTCCAAGATCAGACACTTATATAGAAAAAGAGGCATCAATTAACGAGCAAATTGATCGAATGAGACACTCTGCTACTCGTTCTCTTCTTGAAAGAGATGATGTTCTTATAGTTGCAAGTGTATCGTGCATCTATGGATTAGGATCTGTTGAAGCTTACAGTAAAATGACACTTACTCTTCAAAAAAACTATGACTATAATAGAGAACATATAATAAAATCTTTAGTTGCACTTCAATACAAAAGAAATGACCAAAATTTTTATAGAGGCACATTTAGAGCAAGAGGCGAATATTTAGAAATATTTCCCTCTCATTTAGAGGACAGAGCCTGGAGACTAAGTTTATTTGGAGATAAACTTGAAAAAATTGAGGAATTTGATCCACTAACTGGTGATCAAGTAAGAGAATTAAATTTAATTAAAGTTTATGCTAACAGCCACTACATAACTCCAAAACCTACAATAGAACAAGCAGTAATAAATATTAAAAAAGAATTAGAGATAACTCTTAAAAAACATAAAGAACAAAATAAATTACTTGAAGCACAAAGATTGGAAGAGCGAACGAAATTTGATCTTGAAATGATTGAAGCTACAGGGTCATGTGCAGGAATTGAGAATTATTCAAGATTTTTATCAGGTAGAAAACCAGGTGAACCTCCACCTACTCTATTCGAATATTTTCCGGATAACACTTTAATATTTGTTGATGAGTGTCACGTTACAGTTCCTCAGCTAAATGGAATGTTTAAAGGAGATAGATCTAGGAAAAGTACATTAGCAGAATATGGATTTAGACTTCCATCATGTATGGATAATAGACCATTAAAATTTGAGGAGTGGGATATGATGAGAACACAAACTGTTTTTGTATCAGCAACTCCAGGTCCATGGGAATTAGAACAAACCAAAGGTAAATTTATTGATCAAGTTATTCGACCGACTGGATTGATTGATCCCCCAGTTGAAATAAAACCTGCAAAAAATCAGGTTGATGACCTAATGCATGAATGTCTAAAAACAATTGAAAAAAATTACAGAGTTCTTGTTACTACTTTGACAAAAAAAATGGCCGAAGATCTAACTGAATACTTACATGAAAATGGCATTAAGGTTAGATACTTGCATTCAGACATCGATACTCTGGAAAGAATAGAAATTATGAGAGATTTAAGACTAGGTGTTTTTGATGTTTTGGTTGGAATTAATTTATTGAGAGAAGGACTGGATATTCCAGAATGTGCATTGGTTGGAATATTGGATGCAGATAAAGAGGGTTTTTTAAGATCAGAAACTTCATTAATACAAACAATTGGAAGAGCAGCAAGAAATTTGGATGGAAAAGTGATTTTGTATGCAGATAAAGAAACTAAAAGTATTAAAAAAGCTATTAAAGAGACTGAGAGAAGAAGAAATATTCAACTTAATTACAATAAAAAAAATAAAATCAGTGCAACTACTGTAAAAAAAGAAATAAGCGACGTTTTAGAAAGTGTATATGAAAAAGATTATGTCAAAATTGGTACTGGAGCAAACGTAGGGGGAAATCTTAAAAAACATATAAAAGCTTTAAACAAAAAAATGAAAGAGTCTGCAACAAATTTAGAATTTGAGGAGGCGGCTAAAATAAGGGATGAAATAAGAAAACTTGAAAGTACAGAATTGGAGGTTACACTTAACCCTAAGGTTAAACAATATAGCCTCAACAATAAAATATATCCAAAGGGAAGATCAACTATGGGAATGCCAGGAACGAGAGCTCAAAAAGGTAAAAAAAAATGGAAGCAAATAAAATCATAATTACTGGTGGAGCCACTAGAATTGGTGCTGCCATAGCTAGAAAACTTTCAGGCAAGGGAGTAGAAATTGTAATTCATTATAATAAATCAAAAGTAAAGGCTGAAAAACTTAAAAAAGAATTATCTATAAATGGTACGAAAGTTTATTTGATTAAAGGAGATCTAAGTGTTGAAAGTGATGTAAATAAGATTGTTAAATTTGCAAAATCCAAATTAAAATATTTTGATTGTTTGATAAATAATGCTTCTCTGTTTGAAAATGATAAATTAGAAAATTTTAACACAGATAGTTGGGGACAACATTTAAGAACAAATCTAAGAACACCTGCGCTTTTGTCAAAAGAATTTGCTAAAAATATTAAGAGTAAAAACAATAATATTATAAATATAATTGATCAAAGAGTTTTTAAACTTACTCCCTATTTTTTTTCTTATACCATAAGTAAAACTGGACTGTATACCCTTACAAAAACTAGTGCCATGAGTTTGGCGCCAAAAATAAGAGTTAATGGAATTGCTCCTGGTCCTACAATTAAAAACAAGAGACAAAGTGAAAAACATTTTAAAAAACAATACATGGCAACACCTCTCAAAAGACAAGTAGATGTTCAACAAATATGCAACGCGGTAGACTTTTTTATTAAAAATATATCTATTACTGGACAAGTATTAGCAATAGATAGTGGTCAAAACTTAAATTGGCAAACTCCAGACATAATGGGTGGAAAAGAATGAAAAATTTATACTTATTTTTATCAATATTTATTCTGACAATATCAACATCGTTTGCTGATGGTCACAATATTAAGAAAGATGGATTTTTATCAAAGAAATTTAAAGTAACTAAATTATCAACAATTGAAGATCCGACTAATAAAATAATTTTAATCAATAACCATGGTCAAAGTAATTTTGATGGAAAACAAAATTTTTGTACATCTATAGACCAAATTAGAAACCGTGTTTCATTAATAGATGAAGAAATAAATGGAAAAAAAATTATGCTCTATAATTTATGTGCACATAAAATAGTAGGTGATATGGGAAAAAAATGGTGGTTTTCAAAAAAACCATACGAAGGCAAATCAAAGTTAGACAAAAGAGTAGAACAAAATTTAGAGTTAGTAGAAAAACTCGTTTCTTTGGGCGTTCCTAGAAAACAGATATTTGTCACTGGGCATTCTTGTGGTGGATTAACAACTCTACTATTCTTTTCAAGACATCCTGACAAAGCTGGGGGAGGAATAGCATATATGCAAGCGTGCTTTGATAGACTAAGCAAGAAGTATAAGGTATCAAAATTAGGATTAGAAGAAGGTTTAGCTAAATTTAAAGAAAAAAAACCTGCACAATACGATTTAAGGTCCCAATATAATGACGAAATATTAAAAAATCTTAAAGTTCCACTATTGGCTTTTACTCATCCAAAAGATCCTTTTGAAGGATTGACTTCTGATTGGTTGGATCAAATTGATGGAATGAAAAGAATTGTTATATCTAAAGATTATACAATTGATGGAAAAAAATGTTTTAAATTAGGGAAAAATAAATCAGATAAATTTAAAGTTAAAGATGGACACAGTATGGATCAGGCAACCTGTTTTCAATATTACAATCCAGTTATATTAGAATATATAGGATCTAGAATATGAAGAAAAATAATTTAAAAATTGTAAAGATTGATAAAATCAAAAGCCTTTTCAATTATGAAAAGAAGGTGCTTATCAAAGAACTTATTTTAAATTTAAAACTTGGTTATTTTGATTTTGAAAAAGAGGCTCCCCAAAAAGTTAAATTTAATTTAGAAGTAAACTACGAAGATAAAAAACCTTCTAATGATAAAGATATTAAATCAATTGTAAATTATGCAAAAATTGTAAGATTGATAAAGAAACTTATCAAAAATAAACATTATAATTTTCTTGAAACATTAGCGGAAGATGTATTCGATGAATTATTTAAAGATAAAAGAATTGATAAAATAAGTCTTCAAATTGAGAAATTAGAAATCATGAAAGATTGCTCATCCGTTGGTATTCAAATTTCAAAAAAAAGAAGTCATGATAAGTTCTGATATAGGTAAAGAAGCAATTAAAAAAGAGCTACCACTTATACCCAAACTTCCTGGTGTATACAGAATGTTAAATGAAAAGAATGTGATACTTTATGTTGGTAAAGCAAAAAATTTACCCAACAGATTAAAGAGTTATGTTTCGGAGAAAAATCATATTATTAGAACTGAGAGAATGCTATCTCAAACAAGAAAAATTGAGATCACAAGTACCTCTAATGAGAGTGAAGCACTTCTACTAGAGGCAAACTTAATTAAAAAATATAAACCTAAATTCAATATACTTTTACGCGACGACAAATCATTTCCATTTATTTTTATTGGAAATGAGGATAAATGGCCTCAAATTAGAAGACATAGAGGAAAAAAAACTAGAGAGGGTTTTTACTTTGGACCATTTGCTTCAGCTGGATCTGCAAATTGGACTATTAAAATGATCCAGAAAATTTTTCAACTAAGAGTTTGTGATGATACAGTATTTAAAAAAAGAGAAAGACCGTGCATCCTTTATCAAATCAAGAGATGTTCTGGTCCATGTGTTGGATACATAGAAAAAGATGATTATAAGCTATCAGTAGATAGCGCAATTGAATTCGTATCTGGTAAATCAAGAAAGATACAAAAAAATTTGTCAGGACAAATGGAAAAGGCAAGTTCTGATTTAGATTTTGAAAAAGCTGCAATATTGAGAGATAGAATTAAATCTTTAAATATTATTCAATCATCTCAAAGAATAAATGAGGCAAATTTAGTTGAGGCAGATGTTATAGCTGGATACAAAGAGTCTGGTAAGACTTGTATTCAAGTATTTTTCTATAGATCAAAACAAAACTGGGGAAACCAAGCCTTTTTTCCTAAACACGACCCAGACGATAACCTAAAAGAAATTTTGAATTCTTTTGTTTCTCAATTTTATGAAAACAAAAGTGTACCAAGCTCCATTATCTTAAGTGATGAAATAAAGGAAAAAGTCCTAATTGAAAAAACACTTTCCCAAAAAGAAAATAAAGAAATCAATATTTCTGTTGCAAAAAGAGGTTCTAAACTAAAAGTTATAAATCAAGCACTAAAAAATGCAAAAGATAGCCTAAATAGAAAAATTTATGAGAGCCAAAATAATAAAGAGTTGTTTGAAAATGTTTCTAAAAAATTTAATCTAGAAAATAATATTAATCTAGTTGAGGTTTATGACAATAGTCATATTCAAGGAACTAATAGTGTTGGTGCACTCATTACTTTTGGTGATGAAGGTTTTATTAAAAAAAGGTATAGAAAATTTAATATTAAAATTAAGAAAAATGAACAAGATGATTATGGAATGATGCGAGAAGTTTTAAATAGAAGATTTAAAAGAGCTGTTCACGAAAAAGATAATTATTTAACAATGCCAGACTTAGTAATAGTTGACGGTGGGAAAGGACAATACTCAGTAGCTAGAGAAACACTTAATGAATTAGGATTACATGATATTCCAATGATAGCAATCGCAAAAGGTAAATTTAGAAATAGTGGTAATGAAACATTTTTTCATAATGGTAAAGAATTTAAGTTTGAAAAAAATGACCCTACCCTCTTTTTCTTACAAAGATTAAGAGATGAGTCACATAGATTTGCAATAAGCGCACACAGAGCAAAGAGAAAAAAAGGTATTAGTAAGTCTTTACTTGATCAAATTGACGGGATTGGATCTATTAGAAAAAGAGCGCTTTTAAATCATTTTGGCTCAGCCAGAGCAGTTGAATCCGCCAGCTTAGATGAGATAAAAACAGTTGAAGGAGTTGAAGAAAAAGTTGCGAAAAAGATATATAATTACTTCCACGAGTAATATATGAAAATTCCAAATTATCTAACTATTGGTAGAATTATAATTGTTCCAATATTTGTTTTTGCATTTTATTTGCCAGGGTTTTATGGAGATATAATTCCTTTTGCACTATTTGTAATTGCTTCATTTACTGACTTCTTAGATGGATTATTAGCGAGAATGTTTAAAGAAGAGTCTAAACTCGGAGAGTTATTAGATCCAATTGCTGATAAAATTATAGTAGCAACTGCTCTAATATTGCTTGTTATGGATGGTACTATTAAAAACTATGAAGTTATTGCTGCAATAATAATACTTACAAGAGAGGTGTTAATTTCTGGTTTAAGAGAATTTTTAGCCAAAGGAAGTATTAAACTTCCAGTCTCAAGTTTAGCAAAAGTAAAAACATTTCTTCAAATGTTTTGTATTTCTGTTTTGCTCACTGGAGAAACTGGAAATAAAATTATAAATTTTCAAGACTATAATGCTCAAACAATTGGAATAATTTTATTGTGGCTCTCAGCTTTTCTTACTTTATATACTGGATATGAATATTTAAGGAAAGGTATAGACCACGCGATATCTGAAGATAACAAAGATTAAGCAGCCTTTTTTTTTCTTACTAATTTGCCATAGCTTGCTGACAAATCTAAAATAAGATCACAAACTTTATAATTATTTTCAGCAATTTGAGAAATTGGTGTTATCTCAGCAGCTGTCCCAGTTAAAAAGCACCCTTCAAAACTTGCTAATTCATTTGTTTTAATTTTTCTTTCATGAACTTTTATATTTTTTGATTTTGCTAATTCAATAACAGTTTGCCTTGTGATACCATTTAAGAATGAGTCTGGAATTGGAGTATGAAGTTCACCATTTTTATCTTTAAAAAATATGTTTGCACTCGTTGACTCTGCAACATTATCTTCGTGATCTAACATTAACGACTCGCTATATCCTTGTCTTTCAGCCTCGTGCTTGGAAAGTGTACAAATCATATACAGTCCTGCAGCTTTGCTATCCCATGGTATAGTATTTGGAGCTGGTCTTCTCCAATTAGAAATATTTAATTTAATACCTTCAATTTTCAACTTAGGATCGAAATAGTCGCCCCACTCCCAAGTGGCTACTGCTACATTTATTTTTGTTTTCTGAGCAGACACACCCATCATTTCACTCCCTCTCCAAGCAAAAGGTCTTAGATAACCATTCTGTACATTTTGAATTTTTATTATCTGGTTACAAGCTTTGTTTATTTCTTCTTTTGTGTATGGAATGTTCATATCCATTCTTTTAGCCGAATGATATAATCTATCTGTATGTTCTTGTAGTTTGAAAATTTCACCATCATACACCCTCACACCCTCAAAAACTAAACTTGCATAGTGTAGTCCGTGACTGATGACATGCAGCTTTGCATCCTGCCATTCAACAAGATCACCATTGTACCAGATTTTTCCGTCTCTTTTATCGTAAGGTATCATTTGATTTATTTTTTAGAAAAAATATCTTTGTATATATAATATGTCAATATAACTTACCATTATGAAAAAACTTTTGTATCTGAAAGATCAACAATTAAAAGAATATATCGAAAAAATATTCAATGGATATAGAGAAACTGTCGCTGATGCTAAAAAGGTTTTAGATAAACATGCTTTAGGAACTGCTCACAATAAAGTAATTCACCTTATATCTTTGTATGAAGGCATAACTATTTCAAACTTATTAAGAAAGCTTAAGGTTACGAAACAAAGTTTAAATAGAGTTCTTAATGATTTGGTAGAGATCAAAGCCATTGAATTTAAAAGAGATGAAATAGATACAAGAGTTAAACATGTATACTTAACAGAAGAAGGAGAAAAAATATTTGATGAAATTTTTTCTGCTCAAAAAAAAAGAATTTATGATGCATTTTTAAGTTCTGAGTCTAACGATGTTATAAGTTTTGATAAAGTACTTAAAAAAATTATTAATGAAAAACTTTAAAGCACATATATTAATTGTAGATGATGATGATAGGATTAGAGATCTGGTAAAAGAGTATTTAAATCAAAATAATTATCTTGTTTCAACTGCCAAAGATTCAAATGATGCTTTTGAAAAGACTAAAATTATCAAATTTGACTTGATAGTATTAGATATAATGATGCCAGGAAAAACTGGTTTAGAGTTTACTCAAGATTATAAAAAAAAAATTGATACACCAATTTTATTGCTAACAGCCAAGGGAGAACCATCTGAAAGAATTGAAGGACTTGAGGTAGGTGCAGATGATTATTTAACAAAACCTTTTGAACCAAAGGAATTAATTTTAAGAATAAATAATATTTTAAATAAAACTAAATCATTAGAGATAAAAAGAGTTATTGAATTTGGAAATATAAAAATAGATCTAAAAAAACTTTTTATCTTTAAAGATGACCAAAGACTAAAAATAAACAATACCGAAAAACTTATTTTAGAAAAGATGATAAATTCTCCTGGCAAGATCTATAAAAGAGATGAAATTGCAAGTTTAATAGACCTAAATAAAGAAAGATCAATAGATGTTATTATTACTAGATTAAGAAAAAAAATTGAAGAAACTCCAAAAAGTCCGAAATACTTGCAAACCATCAGAGGAGAAGGTTATGTCCTTTGGATTGAATAGAATTTTAAAGAACATATTACCTAAAAGATTATTTTATAGAGGATTGCTAATTGTTGCTGTCCCAATATTAATTTTACAAATTACAATCTCTTTAGTTTTTTTTGACAGTTTATGGATTAAAACCAATAAAGGCTTAACAAAATCACTAGTGAGTGAAATAGTAACTATTATTGATATTTATGACAATGAAAATGAATATAATAAAAAAATAGTTACCGACCTTTACAATAAAAATTTTAGCTTTTCTGTAAGATTTTTAAAAAATGAAAAGTTACCAGATATAAAAGTTGAAAGATGGTTTAGTCCTATGGACAGGACATTGAGAAGAGAATTGAAACCTAAAATTGGTGAACATTGGTTTAATACAATTTCATACAAGGAAGTTGTAGATTTAAGAATAAAATTTAGAGATGGAGTTTTGCAAATTTTTTTTCCAAAAGAAAGAATACAATCATCCTCTATTAGAATATTTGCTTTTTGGATAACCATTCCTGCAATTTTGATGATAGCAGTGGCGATGATTTTCTTAAAAAATCAAACTAGACCTATAACAAAATTAGCCCAGGCATCAGAGAGGTTTGGTAGAGGTGAAGATGTTGAGGAGTTTAGGCCATCAGGCGCATTAGAAATAAGAAAAGCAGGTCTGGAATTTGAAAAAATGAGAAAAAGAATTCTAAGACATTTAAATCAAAGATCTGAGATGTTATCTGGAATAAGTCATGATTTAAGAACACCTCTCACAAGAATTAAACTACAACTTGCTGTTATTAAGGACAAGGATCTTTCAGAAAAAATATCAAAGGATGTTGATGAAATGGAAAAAATGCTAAATGAATACCTTCAGTTTGCAAGTACAGGTGCTAATGATAAAACTGAAACTTTTGATATCTCGGAACTTTTGGATGAAATTATTCTTAAGTTTGAAAATGAAAATATTCAGAGAAAATTAAAAAAAAACACATACTTCAATGGAAGAAGAAATTTAATTACGAGGTGTATAAATAATTTACTAGATAATTCTATTAAGTATGCAGAAAAAATTTCAGTAAATTTAGAAACAAAAAATTCAACTATCCTAATATCGATTGATGACGACGGTCCTGGAGTTAAAAAATCAGAATTTCAAAATATTACCAAACCATTCTATAAAATTGATAAAAGTAGGTCTGAATCAAAATCAAGTGTTGGTTTAGGATTATCTATATCATCTGACATTATAAAATCTCACGGGGGGGATATTAACTTTAACAAATCAAAACTAGGTGGTTTGAAAGTAACTATTTCTTTGCCTTACTAGTTTTTTTTCTTTTATTTTTTTCTTCTAGTTTTTTTTCAAGATTGCTAATTCTCTTATTCAAAATATCTACTTCCTCTTTACTTGCTAGTTTCATTTTAAATACAATTTCATCTCTCTTTGATTTTAGTATTGAAATTACTTCGTCAGATACATCTTTGTAATTAATCAGACCTTGTTCAATTAGCTTTGCAAATTTATCGAATACGAATCTTGATTTTGACATAATAATTATTTACTAGAATTATATTTAATAGCTTATAATAAATTATACAAATGTTTACTAATAATTTTGACCCAGTAGCTTTAGAAATATTCTCTTTAAGTGTCAGGTGGTATTCGCTAGCATATATTTTTGGGATTATTTTCGGTTGGATATATTGTAAAAAGATACTTATTAAGGACAATTTAATTTCAAAATTATTTGAAGATTATATCTCATATTTGATAATAGGAATTATTATTGGAGGAAGGCTAGGATATGTAATTTTTTACAATTTTAAGTATTTTTTAAAAAATCCAATTGAAATTTTTATGATATGGAATGGAGGCATGTCATTTCATGGGGGGTTAATTGGTATAATTATTGCTAGTTTTTTATTTTCAAAAAAGAATAAGAAAGATATTTTTATTTTTTTGGATTTAGTATCTATTACAGCTCCAATAGGCATTTTATTTGGTAGGATTTCAAATTTTATAAATGGAGAATTAGTTGGAAAAGTTACAAATTCTAATTGGGGAGTTTTTTTTCCAAACTACGATGATAAATTAAGACACCCTTCTCAATTATATGAAGCATTTTTAGAAGGTATTATTTTATTTATTTTAATGAATTTAATTTTTTTTAATAAAAATTATAAAATTGGAACCTGCTCATTCATGTTCTTAATACTTTATGGATGTTTTAGAATTGCCACTGAAATTTTTAGAGAGCCAGATATACAAATTGGATATTTATTTGGATATGTAAGTATGGGGATGCTTTTAAGTGCCATAATGATTTTAATTGGGTTTTTAATTTATTTTAAAAGAAATGATGAAACCAAATCTCAAAAAATTTAAAATTACATCAAAAAAACCTTTACCTGTTGATGATTTTATTGAAAAAATTCTATATGAACCTCAGATAGGTTATTATTCTAGAAAAGATCCATTTGGCAAAAATGGAGATTTTATAACATCCCCTACTATTTCAAATCTGTTTTCAGAAATTATAGGCATATGGTTGATTTCTTCCTGGGAAAAAATGGGTAAACCTGAAGAATTTAATTTTGTAGAACTTGGACCAGGAGATGGAAGTTTAACGAAAGTTATAATTAATACTCTAAAAAATTTTCCAGAATGTAATAAAGCTATAAAAATTTACTTATATGAGAAAAGTTTATTTTTAAAAAAATTACAAAAGCAAAATATAGATAATAATCGAATTAAATGGATCAAAAACTTTAATTCAATAAAAAAGGGACCAGTTATTTTTTTTGGAAACGAGTTTTTTGATGCAATACCAATTAAACAGTTTTCGATCATAAATAATGAGTTATTTGAAAAATGTTATTCAGTGAAAGACAATATTGATATTATTGAAAAGTTTATAAGAAGTAATAAAAAAGATTTTGCTCAAATAATGACTTTTGGGACACTAAAAAAACTTAAATTTATTGAATTTCCTAAAAAGGGGTTATTAGAGTTAAATCCAATAATAAAGAAAATCAATAAACTTTCTGGTGGTATTTTACTTATAGATTATGGTTATTTAAATAGTAATAACTCAAATACCATTCAGGCAGTGATGGATAATAAAAAAATTTCAACTGAGACAATGTTAAAAAATCTTGGTAAAGCAGATATTACTTCACTAGTAAATTTTACTTTATTAAAAGAGTATTTCCTTAAAAATAATCTTAAAGTAAAAAATGTAGTCACTCAAAGGTTTTTTCTAGAAAGAATGGGGATAATGAAAAGAGCGCAGATTTTAGAAAAAAAAAGGACTTATCAAGAACAGAAATATATGAAAGAAACTTTATCTCGGCTACTGGAAGAAAAGCAAATGGGTAGCCTCTTTAAAGTAATTTTTGGATACAAAAATAAAAATAATAATTTTTTTGGCTTTGAATAATGTTTAAATCAAAAAAACTTTCTAAGTTTAAAATGATAAGACATGGGTTTTTTAATCGATTTGGAGGTGTCTCAAAAGGTATTTACAAAGGTTTAAATTGCGGTCTAGGATCTGATGATAAAAAAAGAGATGTTAAGGAAAATATAAAAAAAGTTTGCCAAAAAATTGGCTGTGATAAAAATAATCTCGTATTATTAGATCAAATTCATAGTAATAATGTTTATAAAATAAGTAAAATTCCAAAAAAAAAATTAAAAGGTGACTCATTAATAACAAATAAAAAAGGTATCGCTTTAGGAATTTTGACAGCCGATTGTGCTCCTGTTTTTATATATGACCCGGTTAATAATTTAATTAGTGCGCTACATGCAGGATGGAAAGGAGCATACAAAAAAATAGTATCTACTACATTAAGAAAATTTAAGTCAAGTGGTAGTAAATTTAAAGATTTAATAGTTGTAATTGGACCTTGTATAGGAAAAGATAGCTATGAGGTAAGAAATGATTTCTTGGATAAATTTATTAAACAAGAAAGATATAATAAAAAATTTTTTAAAACCAAAAGAAATAAAATATATTTCAGTTTAGCAGATTATATTAAAGAGCAACTTCTTAAATTTGGAGTTAAAAACATTGAAATTATCAAAAAAGATACATATTTATTAAGTAACAACTTTTTTAGTGCTAGGAGATCAATTAAAAATAAATTAAATGATTATGGTAGAAATATTTCTGTAATTATGATTAAATAAGATATTCTCAAAAAATGAAGATTCTCACTGGAAATAGCAATAAACAGCTAAGTAATAAAATTTCTAAAAATCTTAAAAATAAATTAGTTAATACCAGTATCAGAAAATTTGCTGATGGTGAGATTTATATTGAGATTAATGAAAATATAAGAGGAAATAGTATTTTTATAATTCAATCTGTATCCTCTCCAGCAAATGATAACCTGATGGAATTACTTCTTTGCATAGACGCACTTAAAAGATCATCTGCAAAAAATATCACTGCAGTAATTCCATATTTTGGGTATGCGAGACAAGATCGTAAGGTTGTACCGAGAACTTCTATTTCTGCAAAATTAGTATCAAACTTAATTACAAATGCAGGAGCTGACAGAGTGGTAACAGTGGATTTACATGCTGGTCAAATTCAAGGTTTTTTTGATATTCCAGTTGATAACCTTTTTGCTACACCAATCTTTGCAAAGCATATTAAAAGGAAAATTAAAAGTAATAATATAATTTGTGTTGCACCTGATGTGGGAGGAGTTGAAAGGGCAAGAGCTTTAGGAAAAAAATTAGATGTTGGATTAGCAATTGTAGACAAAAGAAGACCTAGTCCTGGAAAATCTCAAGTTATGAATGTTATTGGAAATGTTAGAAACAAAATTTGTATTTTAACAGATGATATAATTGATTCTGGAGGAACAATTGTTAATGCGGCGGACGCTTTAGTAAAAAGAGGTGCAAAAGAAGTTCACGTATATGCAACTCATGGAGTTTTTAGCGGTGATGCGGTTAAAAAGATAAAAAGTTCAAAAATTAAAAACTTAGTTATTACAGATAGTATTGATAGTTCAGACAAACTTAAAAAAGTAAGAAATATTGAAGTATTATCAATATCAATATTACTAGCTGAGGCTATTAAAAGGATTTCTAATTCAACATCTGTTTCAGATCTATTTAAATAAATCTTGTAAAATTACCAAACTGCGGTATAAAACCTGCAATTTATGAGCATAATTCAGGCAACAATAAGAGATACAAAGACTAAAGGCCAAGTTAACGACTTAAGAAGTAAAGGTAATGTTCCAGGTATAGTTTATGGTGGAGAACAGCCAAATGAAAAAATCTCAATTACAACTAAAGAATTAAAAAATTTAATAAATAAAGAAAATTTTTTATCTAACGTAATTTCTATTAATTTAGATGGAAAAGAACAAAAAGTTCTAACAAGAAATATTGCTTTTGACACTGTCACTGATGAGCCTATTCATTTCGACTTGATGAGAATTGTTAAAGGTGGAAAAATTATTTTAGAAATACCTGTGAAATTTATAAACAATGAACTATCACCAGGACTGAAACGTGGAGGTGTACTAAATATAGTAAGACGTAAAGTAGAACTGAGATGTCCAGCAGAAAATATTCCAACTGAGCTTGTTGTCGATTTAGAAGGTTTAGATATTGGTACAAGTATAAAAATTTCTTCAATTAGTTTACCTGAAAATGTAACCCCTACGATACAAGGTAGAGACTTTGTGATTGCAACAGTTGCTGCACCTACTGTAGTTAAAGAGCCAGAAAAACCAGCAGAGGCAGCTGAAGGTGAGGCTAGCGAAGGAGCAGAGGCAGCTGCAGAAGGCGGTGATAAAACTTCAACTGATGGTGATAAAGCTGAAGGTGAAAAAGCTAAAGAAGAAGATAAATCTTCATCAGATAAAAAATAATAAATAGTGAAATTTTTTTTCCAGATTTGATTTGATATGTTGTTACTTGTTGGTTTAGGAAATCCGACTCCTAATAGTCAAAATAATAGACATAATATTGGTTTTAAGATTGTTGACGCGATTAACCAAAAATTTGGATTGTCTAAGCAAAAACCAAAGTTTAAGGGATTATTAACTACTGGGAATATTGGTGATAAAAAAATATATGCAATTAAACCTCTCACATTTATGAATAATTCAGGAATTTGTATTAGAGAGCTACTTGAATACTTCAAAATAGATGCAGAAGATGTGATTGTATTTCATGATGATCTAGATATTGAATTTGGAAAAATTAAAGCAAAGTTTGGTGGGTCAAGTGCAGGTCACAACGGTATTGCATCAATTGATAAGTTTATAGGCAAAGAATATTCAAGAGTTCGTATTGGTATAGGAAAGCCAGAAAACAAAATATCTGTTTCTGATTATGTGCTAAACGACTTTAATGAGGATGAACAAGTTCATTTGGACTCAATAACAAGTAATATAATTGAGTCTTTAACTATCTTGATTGATAAAAAATTAGACTTATTTTCTAGCACTGTTAACAACAATTAAATGGGTTTTAAATGTGGAATCGTTGGATTGCCAAATGTTGGTAAGTCTACTTTATTTAATGCTTTAACAAACTCTAATAAAGCACAAGCAGAAAATTTTCCCTTTTGCACAATTGATCCAAATATTGGTATTGTGGCAGTTCCCGATGAAAGACTTGATAAACTTGCTGAAATTTCAATTTCAAAAAAAAAGATTAATACTACCATCTCATTTGTTGATATCGCAGGTCTTGTTAAAGGTGCCTCTAAAGGGGAAGGATTAGGTAATAAATTCTTATCTCACATCAGAGAAGTTGATGCCATTATTCATATGATCAGATGTTTTGACTCAGATGACATTCAAAATGTTAACCCTACCGTTGATCCTGTAAGAGATTTAGAGATTATAGAAACTGAAATGAAGTTAGCTGATTTAGAGTCAATTCAAAAGAGACTTGATAAAAAAAATAAAAAAAATGTTGATAATGAAGAGCTCAAATTGTTAGAGGCAGCTCAGAAAATGATCGATGAGGATGGTGATTTAACATTGATCACAAATGAATTCGATCAAAAACTTATAAAAAATAGCGGACTTCTTAGTACCAAACCAAAACTATATGTGTGCAATGTAGATGAGGAAAGTATTAAGTCAGGTAATAAATATACTGAGGACTTTATAAAAAAATTTGATGAAAAAAATACATTGGTAATTTCTGCAGATATAGAAAATCAAATAAACCAATTAGATGATGAAAGTGAAAAAAAAAATTATATGAAAATGATTAATATGTCGGAGACAGGACTTAATTCATTAATTAGAAAAGGATATGAACTTTTATCCTTACAAACTTTTTTTACATCAGGACCTGAGGAGTCAAGAGCATGGACTATTACAAAGGAATCTACAGCACCAAATGCTGCAGGGGAAATTCATTCTGACTTTGAAAAAGGATTTATAAGAGCTGAAACAATTTCTTATGAAGATTTTTTAAATAATCAGGGATGGTTAAAATCTAAAGAGGCTGGTAAAATGAGATTAGAAGGTAAAGATTATATTGTTAAGGATGGAGATATTTTAAACTTTCGTTTCAATACGTGACCAGATTTTTTTCATACTGAAATAAACTAAAATTGTTAACACTGATAAATATATAATCACCCTAAAACCTAGTTTATGTCTTGCCTCTAAATGTGGTTCAGCCGTCCATTGTAAAAAAGTTGTTACATCTTTGGCCATTTGATCTACTGTTGCTTTTGTTCCATCAGAATACTCTACAATGTCATCATCCAGAGGGGATGCCATTTTAATTTTATTTCCATACATATATTTATTGTAATACACACCATCATCAAGCTCCATACCTGCTGGCGGTTCATCGTAGCCCATTAAAACAGAATAAATATAGTTTGCTCCACCACCTCTTGCTTTTACAAGCACTGACATATCTGGAGGATAAGCTCCTCCATTAGCAGCAATTGCTTCTTGAACATTTGCATAAGGCATTACAAATTTATCGGACAACTTAGCTGGTCTTTCAAACATTTCTCCATCACTGTTTGGTCCATCTGTTACTTCGAAATTTGAGGCAATCGCTTTAGCTTCAAGCTCTGTAAACTCTGGTCCACCTTTTTCTGCGAGATTTCTATAACTTAAATGTTTAAGTGAGTGGCATGAAGCACAAACTTCCGTATAAACTTGATATCCTCTTTGAAGGGAAGCTCTATCGAATTTGCCAAAGAAACTCTTAAAAGACCAATCAACTTTTAATAATTCTTGCTGTTCACCAGCTGCATTTGCTCTCGATAAAATTAATGATGAAATTATAACAAATAAGAAAGTAAATTTTAAAAAGATTTTCACAGTTTATCTTTAAAATCTGAATTATTTCTAGCCATCGCCATATCAGTAGATCCACCCAATACAGGTTCAGTTATACTTAGAGGTAATGGAGTTGTTTTTTCCTTCATTCCTAAGAAAGGTAAAATTATTAAAAAGTGTGCAAAGTAATAGGCTGTTGCCACTCTTGCGATTAATAAATACAAGCCCTCTGCTGGCATTGCGCCAACATAACCAAGTATTAATACATCAGCAACTAAAAACCAGTAGAACTGTTTATATATAGGTCTGAAAACAGTTGATCTAACTTTAGAAGTATCTAACCAAGGTAAAATCACTAATACAAATATTGCAGCAAACATTGCTATTACTCCAAGCAGTTTATCGGGGACTGATCTCAAGATTGCATAAAATGGTAACAAGTACCATTCAGGAACAATATGAGCTGGTGTGACTAGTGGGTTTGCTTCAATATAGTTATCCGCATGGCCTAGAATATTAGGTGAAAAGAATACAAAGAATGCAAATATTAATAAGAATATTAAAAGTGCAAATGCATCTTTAATCACTATATACGGATGAAAAGGAACAGTGTCCTTAGAGGGTTTTTTTATATCTATTCCAATAGGGTTATTGTTTCCTGGAACATGTAGCGCCCAAATGTGAAGCACAACTAGTCCTAAGATTAAAAAAGGAAACAAATAGTGTAAACTAAAAAATCTAGTTAAAGTTGGATTATCAACTGAATAACCTCCCCAAAGCCAGTTCGTGATACTCTCCCCTACTAAAGGAATGGCACTAAATAAGTTTGTAATTACTGTTGCACCCCAGAAACTCATTTGCCCCCAAGGAAGAACGTACCCCATAAATGCAGTTGCCATCATAAGGAAATAAATCAACATACCTATAATCCAAATAACTTCTCTTGGTGATTTGTATGACCCGTAATACAAAGATCTAAAGATATGAATATAAACAGCTAAGAAAAACATAGATGCGCCGTTTGCATGAACATATCTGATTAACCAACCATAATTAACATCTCTCATTATGTGTTCTACACTCTGGAACGCTAAATCAGCATGAGCCACATAATGCATGCCCAAAACAATACCAGTAATTATTTGAGTGATTAAGCAAAAAGTAAGAATTCCACCAAATGTCCACCAATAATTTAAATTTTTGGGAGTAGGATAATCTGTTAAATGGTTTGCAAGTGTTAGTAATGGAAGTCTATCATTAAACCATTTTCCAACTTTTGATTTAGGTGTGTATTCGTGATCGCTCATAAAATTTTCTATCCAATTTTAATAGTGTTACTATTTACAAATTCGTATTTTGGCACTTCCATATTTGTAGGTGCCGGTCCTTTTCTAATTCTTCCAGATGTATCGTAGTGTGAACCATGACATGGACAAAACCATGCCCCATAATCTCCTTTATCATTTAAAGGTACACATCCAAGGTGAGTGCATACTCCCAACATTACAAGCCACTCTGGATTTTTTGCTCTATCCTCATCTTTTTCAGGATGTTTCAATTCACTTAGATCAACAGCTCTTGCACTATCAATTTCATCTTGAGTTCTTCTTTTTATAAAAACTGGTTTGCCTCTCCACAAAACAGTTATCGATTGACCAGGTTCTACTGCACTTATATCAACTTCTGTACTCGCTAATGCCTTTACAGATGCGTCTGGGTTCATTTGATCAACTAATGGCCAAACAACCGCGCCGACCCCTACTGCACCTGCTGCCGTTGTTGCAGTCACTATAAAATCTCGTCTATTTGGCTTCTTTTTTTCTGAATCTGACATTTATTATTATTTTAATTTTTTCTTAATATATGATTTCATATATGAAGAAAAAGGTTATTTTTCCATGGTAACAATGACACACAAAAAAACTAAATCGATGCCTAAAATAGCACTTTACGAGCCTGATATACCACAAAATACGGCTGCGATAGCTCGAACTTGTTCTTGCCTTGGGGCTGTTCTTGAGATTATAGAGCCTTGTGGATTTTTACTAAATGACAAGCGCTTTAAAAGAGTTGTGATGGATTACCTGGATGAAAAATTGATGCGGATTTACAAAAGTTCAGATGAATTTTTTGAAGCAAAAAAAAATGATAGAGTAGTTTTGATGACTACTAAGGCAAGTAAAATTTATACTGAATTTAAATTTAGATACAATGACACGTTACTATTTGGAAGAGAAAGTTCAGGTGTCCCAGATGAAATTCATAAAAGACTAGAGAATAAGATAAAAATACCAATGATTGAAAAAAAAAGATCCTTGAACCTCGCATCTTCAGTTGCAATAGTATTGTCAGAAAATATAAGACAATCAAATATTTATGGATCAAACAATTAAAAAAAAATTAGCACGAAATTGGTTTAAAACTTTGCAAGAAGTAATTTGTCAAGAAATAGAAGAATTAGAAGGAAAAAAAAATATCTTCAAAATTAAAAATTGGGAAAGAGGAAAAAACTCAAATGAAGGTGGTGGCCAATTTAGAATATTAGAAAATGGGAAAATATTTGAAAAAGTAGGGGTAAATTTTTCTGAAGTTTACGGAAAATTTTCAAAACAATTTAGAAATAGAATTCCTGGGGGAGATAAAAATCCAAACTTTTGGGCAGCAGGTATATCAGTAGTAATGCATATGAAAAACCCTCATGTTCCTGCTATGCATTTTAACACTAGATATATTTACACTTCTCATGGATGGTTTGGTGGAGGGATGGATGTTACTCCTTGCCTTAAAGATAAAAGTTTAGAAAAATGGTTTCATAATGAATTAAAGAAATCTTGTAATAAACATAATAAAAATTTTTACAAAAAATATAAAAAATGGTCAAATAAACAAAGAGAAATTCAATTAGAAAAAAGAGGTCGATATGTTGAATTTAACTTACTTTATGATAGAGGTACAAAGTTTGGTTTACAAACGAACGGTAATGTTGAGGCTATTTTAATGTCACTACCTCCTGTAGCTAAATGGAAATAAATTATGGAAAAAGAGCCGATCACAGTTAGAGGTTTAGAAAAATTAAAAGAAGAATTAATTTTCTTAAAGGAGAAAAAAAGACCTGAAATAGTTGCGGCCATAGCTGAAGCAAGATCACATGGAGATCTTAAGGAAAATGCAGAATATCATGCTGCAAAAGAGCAGCAATCTCACAATGAAGGAAGAGTTCAAGAAGTTGAAGATATTATAGCTAGAGCAAATGTTATTGATGTTTCAAAATTAGATAACGACGGAAAAGTTATATTCGGTTCAACTATAATGCTACAAAATTTAGATACTGAAGAAAGTTTGAAATATAAGATTGTTGGAAAGGATGAGGCAAACTTAAAAGAAAAACTAATATATTTTAAATCGCCGATAGGTATGGGTCTAATTGGTAAAAATAAGGGCGATTTAGTTGAAATTAAAACTCCTGCAGGCGTAAAAAATTTTGAAATAAAAGACGTTAAATATATTTAATTATTTAATACGTTATCAATTTCTTTATTACTTAATTTAAAGCTGTTATTTAACCACAAGTCCTCAAGTAATCTAATTTTTTGTCCAAATTCTTTACCTTCTTTTAAATTGTATTTTTCAAGTAAATCCTGTGCTTTTAATGGAAAAATAGGTTTCTTAAACTGTTCAAAATATTTTTTTAATTGAATTAGTTTTTTTGGTACTGTTTTAGAGTTAAAAATTTTTAAATCTAATAAATCAATAACGTAAGATTTATTATTAAAATAAAAAATCCTTTGAAGATTTTTTTTATTGAAATAGTCTTTTTCAGAGAATAATTCATAATTTTCAATAAGAAACTTTATTCTTTTTTTATCTTCATTTGATAAATTATACTTAAATAAAAAATAATTTGCATTATCAGTTTCATCTATAATTAAGTAGGAAATCAAAAAAATAAATGTTTTGTTTTTAAATATATTTTTTGAGTAATCATTCATTTTTTCTAAATTATTAAGATTTACAAGCTGAGGAAAAATCGTTGTTAAAATTTCTAATGAAAAAGAGTCTTTTGATAATTGTAAAAAATTTTTAGATAAAATAATTTTTTTTAATTCGCTCATTAATCTTTCTTTTGAAAGATTGGCTACACCAGCGATGTTTTGTTTAATTGATTTTTTTACTGATGAATTATGGGGGTGATTACTATAATTTATAAAGAATCTCACATATCTCAAAATTCTTAAATAATCTTCCTGAATTCTATTATCTACATTACCAATAAAAGTTACCCTTCCCTCTTCTATATCTTTGGCACCTCCATTTGGATCAAACAAATTACCATCTTTATCAGCATAAATAGAATTAATGGTAAAATCTCTTCTTGATGAATCCTTTAACCAGTCTGTTGTGTATCTAACATTTGCATGTCTTCCATCGGTATCAACATCTTCTCTCAATGATGTAATCTCAAAATTTTTTTGTCCTATATTTGCAGTAATAGTCCCATGTTTTATGCCAGTTTCAAAGAATTTAATGTTATTTGATTGCAAACATTCTTTAACTTGGTTTGGATTTAAATTTACAGCTAAATCAATGTCATCCACATCCTCTTGATTTAAAATTTTTCTTACACAACCCCCTACATATCTAATTTCACTTGTGTCATTAAAGTTAGATATCGAGTCAAAAAGTTTTGAAATTTCAGTGGTTTTATAAATCTTTAAAAAAGAGCTATCTTTAAGAGTAAGTTTTTTGTTTGTTTTAAAGATTTTTTTAAAAAAATTGTACATAAGTGGCTGGGGTGCTAGGATTCGAACCTAGGATGGCGGTACCAAAAACCGCTGCCTTACCACTTGGCTACACCCCAAAATTAATTTCATATATCACAAAAAAAAAGCTTTATATAGTTTTTGATAAATTACACCAATAGTTTTTATAATTTTTTCTTAATAATTTCTTTGCATTTAGTGCGGCTTTTTTGGACTTAAAATACCCAACGATTGTTGAGCCAGATCCTGACATTCTTACATATGAATTTTTATCAATATTTAAAAAATAATCTCTAAGTTTCTGAAGTCTAGGATATTTTTTTGTAGATATGATTTCTAAATCATTTTTTAACTTTGACATTAAATTAAAATCAATATTTTTTGACTTTATTTTTGATAATTGTGGTTTTGAGTAATGTCTAACTCCGTTAAAGATAACTTTTGTAGAACAGCCAAAATTAGGTTTAACCATTAAAACGAACATTTTTAAATTTTTTTTAATTTTTGTAGTTTTTTTTTTGTAAGAAATAATTAAATTTTTTTGATCAATACCCAAAATTACATCTGACCCTAATTTTGAACATAAATTATGTCTCTCCTTTAATGTTAAATTGATTTTATTTTTTTTTTCAAAGTAATTTATTAAAGAGGCCGCATTCATAGAGCCCCCACCAAGTCCAGCTTTTTGAGGAATATTTTTTTTTATTAAAATTGAATATTTATGATTTTTTAATTTTTTTTTTTTATCTAGAATATTTAACAAATTACTAACAGTATTTACTTTTGGTACTTTATTAGAAAATTGTCCTGAAAATCTTACTACATGATTTTTATTGTTTATTCTTTTAATAAAAATTTGATCATGTAAATCAACAAAAGCAACTAGAGTTTCTAAATTATGAAGTTTTGACTTTCGTTTTCCTAGAACGTTAAGCGATAAATTAATTTTTGCATGTGATTTAATCTTTTCAAATCTCATTAATTATGATTTTTCTAAACCCTCTAATAATTTAGATTTTATTTTTAATTTCATTTTATCTTCTGTTTCCTCAAACCCTAAAACAGCCCGCCAATAATAGTTTGCTTGTAGTTTTTTATTTAGTCTCCAAAGAACATCGCCATAATGATCGTTAACAATTGGATCGTCTGGCATAAGCTGCAAAGCTCTTTTTAAGTATTTTTCAGCATTAACATAATCACCAATCAAATAATATCCCCAACCGACAGAATCTGTTATATATGGATCATCTTCTTTTTGTTTATAGGCCGACTGTATCATTTCTATTGCTTCATCTATTTTGTGATTTCTTTCTAGCCAACTATAAGCAAGATAATTCATAGTATATGGTTCATTTGGATATATTTTTAAACTCTCCAACATATCTTTGTCCGCTTTTTCATAATTTCCCATCCTTTCATAGCTGCTACCTCTTCTGTAAAGGATCCTTGAGAGTGCATAAGAATTCTTTTCAACCTTTTTCATTAATTCGGTGTAATATTCGATAGCAATTTCATAATTTTCAAAACCTTTATTAATGTTTGCATAGTCATAAAGGATTTTTAAAGTTGGAGACTTTATAGAATTGAAATGCTTCTTAATATAAATTGCAGCTTCTTCTTCTGAATTATCTTCAGATAGTATTCTCCCAATCTTTTTTGTTTTATACCAAAAGTATAATTTATCTTTTTTTTTGAAATCTTCTAAAATTTTATTAGCTTGGTAATTATTCTTATTTAAGTAATAATTTTCAGCAAGCAAAGTCCGATTGAAATAAAATTTAGGATTTAAGTATTCTGATATTCTTAAATAAAAATTTGACTGATCAAAAATATTTTGCGTGGAAAATAAATTAGATACCAAATAAAAAATCTCAGCCAAAATATCATTTTCATTTTTACAAGAGAAATGAGTTTTAAATTTTTTATAATCTTCATTATCAATCCAATCTTTGATTTGATGTAATAATATACTATCTCCTAAAGGTTCAATTCTTTTTGATACTTCATTTACTTTTTTAAGTTCTTTATTCTCAATGAGATTTGCAAAATAAAAATACATATATCTCGAATAATCTCCATCAGAACTATTTAATAACCTTTCAAAATATGAATTTGTTTTTTGTGAGTTTAAATAACAATTCTGAAAAGCAGTTGAAATTAAACTTAATGATCCATATTTATTATCTTCAATAGCCTCTTTTTTAATAAACAGATAATTAAAATCTTTTAAAATTTTGTAAATTACGTATTCGTAAGTTCCATCATCTTTGTCCATTTGAAATTCTTTGATTCTTTTATTGGCTTGTTTAAAATCTTTTTTCTTAAAGCTATCAACTAAAAGGAGAAGGTTAAGCTCAAAGGTATTTGAATTAATATCATTTTTTGAAATTTTTATTTGGTCTATTCCTTTTTTAACTTGTCCATTTAAAACTAGTGAAAATACATACTTTTTTAAAAAATTATCATGTTTTTGGATAAGAAATTTAGATGAATTAAAATAATCAAGTGCTGCCTCATTTTTTTGATTACCTGATGAAACTAAAGCAGAAAAATAATTAGAGAGATACTTTTGATTGAATTTATTATCTTCAGAAGTACTTGAATATGTACTGGTCTGCAGTGCTAAAAATGATAAAATTATTAATAAAATTTTCATATTAAAATTTATGACTTTAAATCTCAAAAATCAAAATGACATATTAAACCTTGAAAATCTTAACTCAAATGAAATTGAATATATATTTAACGATAAGCCAATTAACAGACTTAAAACTAAACCACAGCTAGAAGATAAAAAAAAACTTCTTTTAGAATTAAAGAATGAAATCGAAAATATAGATAATTGTGAACTGAAGAATAATGCTACGCAACTAGTATTTGCTGATGGGAACAGCGAAAGTAAAATTATGGTAATCGGTGAAGGCCCAGGTCAAAAAGAAGACGAGCAAGGGAAGCCATTTGTGGGAGACGCTGGGCTATTATTGAATAAAATGTTAGAGGCTATTCAAATAAAAAGAAATAATGTTTATATTACTAATGTAGTTAACTATCGACCACCAAATAACAGAAAGCCTGAGCCTTCAGAAATTAATAGATATTCGAATTTTCTTCGAAAACATATTTCAATTATTGATCCTAAAATTTTAATTCTGATGGGTAGTTCAGCCATGGAATCACTTTTTGGATCTAAGATAAAAATTTCAAAAGAAAGAGGTGTTTGGAAAGATTTAATCATTCATAATAAAACATACTTGACAATGATCACATTTCACCCAGCATATTTATTAAGGCAAGCTGAACAAAAAAAATATTCTTGGGCTGATTTAAAACAAATCAGGAAGAAAATTGATGAATTAAGAATATCAGTCTAACTTTACGATGATAGAAATACATAAAAAATATATAAATTGGTGGAGAGAAAAACTTAATCTTTCAAATTATGGATTATTGTGGATTACTTTTATTAAAGGTTTGATAATTGGAGCACTTTTATATCATTTTTTTATTACTTAATGAGAAAAATTATAGCTGGAGTTGATGAAGTTGGTAGAGGAAGTTTAATTGGTCCAGTATATGCTGCAGCTGTTATTCTAAAAAAAAATATTAACAAGAAAGAGATAAAAGATTCAAAAAAGTTAAATAAGATTGATAGAGAAAAATTAGCAAAATATATAAAAAAAAATTCTATTTGGACTATAGGATCTGCCTCAGTTAAGGAAATAGAAAAACTAAATATTTTAAATGCTAGTTTATTAGCCATGAAGAGAGCTATAAAAAAACTAAAAGTTAAACCAAATTTAGTACTTATTGATGGAAATAAATCACCAGAATTAAGAAATTATCTTGTTAAAACTATAATTAAAGGAGACCAAAAAATTAAACAAATTTCAGCAGCATCAATAATTGCAAAAGTTTCGAGAGATAAACTGATGATCAAAATGTCAGAAAGTTTTAAAAAATATAAATGGGATTTAAATGCGGGTTATGGGACTAGAGATCACATTAATGCTATTAGAAAATATGGAGTAACTAGATTTCATCGAAAAACATTCAGTCCTATACACAACATATTGAGTCTTAAAAAAAAATAGTAACAAGTAGACTCAAAATAATTCAATCTCAGGTTGACGGAGACTCTACTCTGGAGTCTAATTAATAATTAGAAAATGAGTAATCAAACTTTAAAAAACAAGATTATTAATGGAGATAGTTTAAAGGAATTAAAAAAAATTCCTGATGAAACTTTTGATCTTATTTTTGCTGATCCCCCATACAACCTTCAATTAAAAAAAGAATTAAGCAGACCGGATACATCTAAAGTAGATGCTGTAGACGATAAATGGGATCAATTTGAAAGTTTTAAAAGTTATGATGAATTTACTTTTGATTGGTTAAAAGAATGTAAGAGAATTTTAAAAAAGAATGGATCGATTTGGGTAATAGGTAGTTATCACAATATTTTTAGAGTGGGTGCTACAATCCAAGATTTAGGTTTTTGGATACTAAACGATGTAATTTGGAATAAAAATAATCCAATGCCAAATTTTAGGGGAACAAGGTTTACTAACGCACATGAAACACTTATTTGGGCATCAAAAAGTGAGGGGTCGAAATACACTTTCAATTATCAATCATTAAAATGCTTGAATGATGACCTCCAAATGAGATCTACATGGAACCTTCCAATCTGTAATGGCAAAGAAAGATTAAAAAACAATGGAAAAAAAGTCCATTCTACTCAAAAACCAGAAGCGTTACTCCATAGAATAATATTAGCCTCATCAAATAAAAATGATTTTATTTTAGATCCATTTTTAGGATCAGGTACCACGGCTGTTGTTTCTAAAAAATTACGTAGAAAGTATTTTGGAATTGAAAAAGAAAAAAATTATTTTGACGCTACAAAAAAAAGATTAGAAAATACAGATGTCATAAAAGATGAATATCTTGATACACTTCAAAATAATAGATCTAAACCAAGAATTCCTTTTGGATCATTAGTTGAAATGGGCTTGATAAAACCTGGAACAGAAATTTATGATCAAAAGAAAAAAGTAAATGCTAAAATTATGGTGGATGGAAGTATAAAATATCAACAATCGGAGGGTTCAATCCATAAAGTTGCAGCAAAAATTATTGGTGCAGAAAGTTGTAACGGATGGACTTTTTGGCATTATAAATCTGGAAATTCTTTAAAACCAATTGATGATTTGAGACAAAGATTAAGGCCTACAAATTAAGCTCTGTAAATTTTACCCAAATAACTTTCAAGAAATTTTTTATTTTTTGAGAGATATTTCAAAATTTTATTTCTAATAAAAATATTGATGGGATTTGATAAGTGAAATGAAAAATGGTTTAACTTAGATTTATTATTTATAGAAGAAATACTCCGAATCCTTTCTTGATAGAATTCATTTGTACCTTTCAAAATACTTTTTAATATATCATTTGCAGTTTCGATACTTTGAGAGGCTCCTTGAGCAAATGATGGGGGAAAAGTGAATAAAGCATCACCTGATAAAAATATATTTTTTTTATTATAACCTGGAAAGTCGCTGCTGACATAAACAGGAAATGATTTCAATTCACTTAAATTTTCAAAGCTTATTTGGGATGTTTTTTGCAATCCAGATACTAAAGAGTTCAAAAATTCTGTAGATTTAAATAAATCATAATTTTTTAATTGATCTGAGGATAATTTTTTTTTTACAATCGCTACAAAATTATGCTCGTTATTTTGATTTACAGGATAGATCACATAGTGACTATTCGATCCCATATATATTGAAATATCACTACCATAATCACCTTTTAATTTACCTCGCAATGCAACATTAAGATTATATTTTGGATATATACTTTCATTAAATATTAATGACTTTGTTTGTGAAAAAATACCGTCAGAAACAATCAAATAATCGAATTTCTCATTTTTATTATCTCCAAAAGAAATTGTGATGCCATTTGAATTTTCTACTTTTGTTATATTTGAATTAAATTTTATTTTTTCTTTTGGTACGTTTTGAAATAAGAATTTTAATAATGTTGATCTTTTAAGTGTTGTATATCTATTAGTATAATCATTAAATTGTGTAAGGTCTATCTCACAGATTTTTTTTGAATTATTTGCTTGTATGAAATTCACTTTTGTAGGAAAGCTGATCTCAGATGCAGATACATTTTTAAATCCAATACTATTTAATAATTTTATACTATTCACTGATAATTGAATTCCATAACCTTCAAGAAAATTATAATTATCTTTTTTTTCAAATATCTTATATTCAAATTGTTTTTGATTATTTAAAATATTTGCAAAATATAAGCCTGATATTCCTCCACCAATAATTGCAATTTTTTTCATTAATTTATTTGATACTATTAAGTATTTTCTTTGTAAATGAAGGTAAAGTCCAATTACTTAAATCTTTAACATTTACAAAAAATCCATCTTTCCTATCTGGTAAATTATTTTTAATCTTGATTGCAATTCTCATATCCATATTCGACATCTTTATATTTATCCTTTTTCCTATGTGATTTTTAAACTTCATCTTAGGTATCTCATTCATAGGGAATATGGGCATATCTTTTAAAAAGTTAAATTTTCTATTTTTTAAAAGATAATAATTATTCTGCTTATTTAGAAAAATACTTGCTTCAAAAAACTTTTGTTTATTAAATTTATTTATTTTAATAATTGTAAAGTCATTTTTTTTAAAAGATTTACAATTTTTTGATATGGGACATTGATAACATAGTGGGCTAGATGGTTTACAAATTAATGCACCTATTTCCATTATAGCTTGAGCATAATCACTAGCTCTACTTGTTTCTTTAAAAAAAGTTTTTTTTTTATGTAAATTTTCTTTAGAAATTTCTTTTTCTTTTTTTAAATAAAATACTCTTTTTAAAACTCTTTCAATATTTCCATCTAAAGGAATTATTTTTTTGTTGAATGCAATTGCCATGATTGCTTTTGATGTATAATCTCCAACCCCAGGAAGAGATTTTAAATCATCCTCATTATTTGGAAGCTGGCCATTAAATTCACTTATAATATATTTTGCTGATTTTTTGAGATTTCTAGCTCTTGAATAATAGCCTAATCCTTCCCAACATTTCATTAATTTAGCATCACTAACTCTTGATAAACTTTTTAAATCTGGGATTTTAGAAATAAAATTTTCAAAATATGGTATAACAGTTTTAACTTGTGTTTGTTGCAACATAAATTCACTTACTAGAGTAAAATATTCTTTTCGCGTTCCAGAGACTTTTTTTCGCCAAGGAAGATCTCTTTTATTATTATCGTACCAATTTAAAATTTTATTTGGTATGTTTTGACTTGTCATATGAATTTTAAATATAATACTAAGCAGAGAAATAAATCTGTTCAAGGACTAAGATCTTTTAAAGATACTTTGCCCCAAGAAGCAAAAAGAATATTGAATAAAAAGGGCCAAATTTATTCAAATACCTTAGATAATTGGAAATTTCT
>CACICY010000001.1 GCA_902585265.1 uncultured Pelagibacteraceae bacterium | reverse complement strand
AAAAGTTACAGCTTTAATGGATAAAGGATACAAAAAAAATACATTAAAAAATCAATTAGCCTATTTTGATAAGATTAAAAAATCTAAGAGAGACTTATTATTTGCAATTTATATAAATGATAAGCATGTCGGTAATGTTGGCTTGCATAAAATAAACTTTAAACTGAAAACTGCTCAATTTGGAATTATTATTGGTAATTCAAAATTTCACAATAAAGGCATAGGCAAAGCTGTATGGTATGAGATAATCAAATTTGCATTTGATTATCTTGATATGAGTAAAATTTTTACAATGATAGTTACGAAAAACATCCCATCAATTAAAATTGCTAAAAAATTAGGTTTCAAAAAAATGAGTGTAAAGTCCTATATAATTAAATATAAAAAAAAACTTAGCTATCCAAAATTTTTTTTAACAAAAGCAAATTTTAGAAAAATTATTTGATGAAAAGAATTATTGCCAGACTAGAAATAAAATCAAACAATGTTGTAAAGGGTATTAGAATGGAGGGTTTAAGAAGAATTGGAAATCCTGAGACCTTAGTTGAGAAATATTTTATGGATGGTGTTGATGAAATCATATTATCTGACATAGTTGCATCATTATATAATAGAAATCATTTATATGATTTGGTCTCTAAAATATGTAAAAAAATTAATATTCCTATTGCAGTTGGTGGAGGAATAAGATCATTTCATGATGCGTTAAAATTACTAAAATCAGGGGCAGATAAGATAACCATCAATACACATGCTGTTACTAATAAAAATTTAATTAAAGAGTGTGCTGAAAAATTTGGTTCCCAATGTGTAATAATCGAGATCCATGCTAAAAAAAAAAATAATAATAATTGGGAAGTTTTTATTGAGAATGGAAGACAACCAACAAAAAATAGATGTATTTAATTGGATTAAAGAAGTTCAGAAATTAGGTGCTGGGGAAATATTAATTATAAGTGTAGATAATGACGGTTTATGCAAGGGTCCAGACTTTGAACTTATTGATAATATTAAAAAAATTTGTAATGTTCCTCTCATATACGGAGGCGGAGTAAGTTCAAAAAGTGATATTTTGGAAATTTTAAATTTAGAAGGGGTAGACGCAGTATCATTATCTCATCTATTACATTTTAATAAAGACAATATTAAAAATCTTAAAAACTATTTAAATTACAATAATGTAGACATAAGAATATAGATGCAAAAAAGTAAAATTGGAATTTTAGATCTTAACGCAGGAAATATTTTTAGTGTTTATAAGGTGTTTAAACAAATTAATTACAATACTGAAGTAATAAACAATTATATAAACTCAAATTCTTTTTCTCATATTGTAGTTCCAGGGGTTGCATCTTTTGGATCAGCAATTAAGACTTTGAAAGACAAAAAATTTGATATTCTAATTAACGAATTTTTATCGAAAGGCAAACCAATTTTAGGATTATGTGTTGGTTGTCAAATACTATTTGGATCTAGTTCAGAGTTTGGAAAACATTATGGATTAAAATTAATAGATGGCAAAGTTGAAAAAACTTCCGCGCAAAAAATATAAAAGTATAAAATTACCAAATGTAGGATGGTTTAAAATTAATTTTAATAGAGAAAATAGTTTATTTAAATTTATTGAAAAAAAAGATTATTTTTATTTTACACATTCATTTCACTGTATACCTGAAAAAAAAGAAAATATTTTAGCAACATATAAATTTCATGGTGATGAGATCGTTGCAGCTGTTATCAAAGATAATATTATTGGTTTGCAATTTCATCCAGAAATGAGTAGTTTTGCGGGAAAAAAAGTTCTAAATAACTTTCTAAATAAATGACACTGTTAACAAAATATGGTTTACCCTCGGATGTATTTTTTTGTAAAAAATGTGTTATGAGTAATCAAAAGCCACATTCTGTAAATGAAACAACCCACACTTCTCAAAGTAAAAAAACAACCTTAGGCTTTGATGATGAAGGTATTTGTGATGCGTGCAAATATGCAGAAGTAAAAGACAAAAAGATTAATTGGGAAGAAAGAGAAAAAAAACTTTTAGAGATGTTAGATAGTTTTAGGAAAAACGATGGATCATATGATTGTATAGTTTCAGGTAGTGGAGGCAAAGATAGTGTTAAAGTTGCACATTTATTAAAATATAAATATGGAATGCATCCTTTAACTGTTACTTGGGCTCCTCATATGTATACAGAAGTAGGAAGAAAAAAATTTAGATAATTGGATCAATATTGGAGGTTTTGATAATTTACTTTTTACAGCTAATGGTAAGGTAATGAGAAAATTAACTTTTGAGGCATTTAAAAATTTATATTTTCCATTTCAACCTTTTAAATTTGGTATTAAATTTTGGGCTGCAAAAATGGCTTTAAAGTTTAATATTAAATTAGTTATGTATGGAGAACCTTATATTGAATATGGATCTACTCCATATAAGGACTCCGAGTCTCCGAAATTAGGTTTAAATTACTTTGTGAATGACAGTAAGGATATATTTTTAGGTGGTACGCATGTAAACGATTTAAAAAAAAAATATAATTTTAATGAAAACGATTTATTACCATTTATGCCATTAAGAAGTTCAGAAGTTAAAAATCAAAATTTATCAGTTGAATATTTAGGGTGGTATTTAAAATGGGATCCGCAGGATGCTTATTATTATGCTGTTGAAAATTGTGGATTTGAGCCAGATGATGAAAGGACAGAAGGAACATATGGCAAATATAGCTCTATTGATGATAGAATAGATGGGTTACATTATTATACTCACTATATTAAATTTGGATTAGGTAGATGCTCGTTTGATGCAAGCCAAGAAATAAGAAATAATCATATAACAAGAGAGGAGGCAAAATCACTTTGTAAAAAATTTGATGGAGAACTTCCTAAAAGATATTTCGATGAATGTTTAGATTATATGGGTATTTCTGAAATAGATTTTTGGGATATAACAGATAAAGCTAGATCAGAACATTTGTGGATAAGAAAAGGTAATGATTGGAAATTGAAATATACTTCATTTGATGAATAGAAAGATTACACCAATAAAAACTGTGATTATTGGTTGTGGAAATATAACAGGATTAAATGAAAAAAGATTTTAGGCGCATAAAACCTGCCACGCACATTGGTGCGATTAAAAAAAACCCAAATTTTAAATTATGTGGTGTGTATGATTTAGATAATTCAAAATCTAAATACTTTGAAAAAATATTTAATGTAAAAAGTTATTACAATTTAAATGATTTGCTTAATTCTACAAAAAGCAGAATTTGTTGTAGTTGCAGTACCTTATAAAAATACATTAAATGTTTTTAATAATTTTTTAAAATTTAAATCAAACATTAAATACATATTTTGTGAAAAACCTATTAGTAACTCATTAAATTCAGCATTAAAAATTGCTAACTTATGTAAGAACAAAAAAATAAAGTTATTTATAAATAATAGAAGATTAGACAGTGGAATAAAAAAAACTTAAAAATATTATCTCCAGTAATAAATTAGGTAAATTAAATTATATTGAGGGAAGATGTAGTTCTGGTCTTTATGCATTAGGAATTCACTTAATCGACTCCATAAAATATATTTCTAATCATGAATTCAATTTTAAATACAATACTCATGATAAATATAAAAAAAAAAAATTAAATTATAGTAAAAATTATTCATATAATGACCCTAAAACTATCTCGGTTTCATTATTTAAGAATGTCTACTGTACTATTATAAACTCTGTAAGATCAAGTTTTTCATATTTTGAAATTTATTTAAGATTTGCAAATGGAAAAGTCTATTATGACCAATCTAAAAATTTTATAGAATACGAATTTTTATCAAAGAAAAAAAAAAAATCTTCAATTGATTTTTTAATTGATAAGAGAAAAAAAATATATTTTAGAGCAAATTCAATATTTAAAGAAAACTATAAATACTTAGCAAAAAACCTAAATAAAAAAAATAATTTATTAAGTCATGAACATGCAATTAAAAATATGAAAGTAATAGAAACACTAAAAATCAATGATCAGTGATGTATAACCTTTAATTTTAAAAATTTTCTTTGAACTTTAAATTTTTACATAATTTAATACTTTTTTTACACATTCTCTAACTTTATGAATACTCGTATTAATTCTTAAATATTTATGATCACTTTTTTCGTAAATTATTTTTGAATTAAAGCCAATTAAATTTTTTATTAAACCTTTTTTTGAAAGCTTGTACAAACCCTTTGTGTCTCTTTTTACTAAAACCTTCTTACTTGCAAATACATAAATTTCAAAATAATTTTTCTTAAAAGTTTTTAATGCTTTAAGCCTTGTTTTCTTTAGGGGAGATATTACTGAAACCAAAATATAATCAAATTTATTAAATTTTTTTTTACAAAAATTTATGATTTTTATATTGTTATTAATAATACTCTTTCTTGAAAAAGAAAACTGTTTAGATTTTTTTCTAAACTTATCACCATCAACTATTAAACATTTCTTATTGTTCAAATATTCCTTTGTTTTCCTAGAAATAGTTGTTTTCCCAGCTCCCGATAATCCTGTAAACCAAATAACTTTAGCCAATTTTCATTTTTTTTGTAATTTTAGTAACTGATATATTTTTAAGTTTCATATTTAATCTTTATTTTTGATTTTGTATCCTATTTTTTCTCCCATAAATAAACTCAAAAACTACTGGTATTTTAATAATTTCATATTTACTTTCAAATTTAATTAATTTTTTCTGAATTTTTTTTTTTATATTTCTAAATATAAGTGGGTTCTTTTTGTTAAACTTGTAACTATCCATAACTAAAATTGCTACTTAGCCATTTTTTTTTATAGCTTTTTTAATAATTTCAGAATGACCTTCATGTATTGGTCGAAATCTTCTGATATATATTCCAGTTTTTTTTCTCCAATTTTTTATCTTGTTTTTCATTCTTTATTGTTTAATCACTTTACAAAGTTTATATAAAATATTGTGTAAATATAAATTATATTTGAGATTGTAATATATGAACATAACAAATTTAAAGTAAGTAAATTTATTCTAAAGTTATAAATGCAGAATAACAACAAAAAGATATTTATCTGGTATCGAGTAAGTTTTTTTTCAATTTTATTTAAATATAATTCTAAGCACTACTTTTTATATTGTGATTCAAAGACCTATACACTTTTAAAATTTTTAAATTATGACGTTTATAAAATAAACTATGAAGAACATATTTTTGATTTGAAAAAAAACAATTATTTTTTTAAATCAGATTTTTTTATAGATAAATGTTCAAGAAAGATATTATCGTATTTCAAGTATAATACCTTTAACTTTGAAAAAAAAGATTTAGTAAATAGAATATATTTGTCTTTTATTGCACAAGACATTAAAGATAATTCAAATTTTTTTATAAGAACAAAAGATTTTTTTTTAAAAAAATTTCCTAAAAATAAAATTATTTACAAATTTAATGATTGTGATTTTTCAAATATTTTTTGTTCTATTTTGATCAAAAAGTATAAAAAAATAAATTTTTCATTTAGTAAAAGTTTTTTAAAAGTAAGCCTTTTTAAAAAAGTAATCTTCCTTCATCTCACTCTAATTCTAAATAATTTTAGACAGGATATACCAAGAAAAAATAACCCAGTGATTTTTCAGGAATATTTGGATAATATTTTTGATAGATATCCCGATGCTGGACATTTATTTTGGATTGATAAATCAAAGATTAAATTTTCTAATATAAATTGGTTCACTTTTAATAGAAAAATGGAAAATTTCTCTTTTAAAAATCCTATTACAAAAAGAATGGAGTATTTAATTAATGTAAATAAATTTAATATTTTAAAATTTAATAATATTTATAATGATTATAGTTTTTTGGATTTTTTAAAAAAATTTTTTTCTTTGAAAAACAAACTTTTCATTTTTTTTTTATTGGAGTTTTTTGTCAAATATAAAATTGAAAATTACAAACAACTTATAAAAAATAATAACATAAAAATTTTTCATCATTATCAAGAACCAAATTTTGAGAATCTATCGTTAGCTTATTCTTGCAAAATTTCAGATTGTGTTTTTATATGGAATCATTGGTCGGTAGATCAGCATCCAATATTTTATTTTAAATATGGTTTTTGTGATATTTTTTTATCTTGGGGTACGTGGAATACTTCATATTTAAATGCCCACAATTTTATATATGATTATATTTTTACCACAGGAATGATAGGTGGAGATAAATTTAAGAATTCATCAAAAAAAACTAGTTCAAAAAAAAAATTAATAATTTTTGATAGTAGTTCTGATGCAAAAAGTCTTCATCACCCAAATTGTTTATTGGAAGAATTTTATGAAAAGATACTTTTTCTTGCATCCAAAGAAAAATATGAGATTTTTGTTAAACCAAAAAGAAACATTTATAACAATATTAGCATAAGGTTATCTTCGCAACTAAGAAATGCAATTAAAAAAAGAAAAATAAACGTAATTTCAAATATACTAACTCCAAGTAAAGTAGGTAATATAAATGACTTGTATATTGCATGGGGTCAAAATACTGCTGGTAATATAGCAAATATTCAAGGGAAAAATGTTTTATATTTTGATAACGTAAAACTAAAATTTCATCCATTTGTAAAAAAAACTTTTACAGTAAAAGACTCGAAAGATTTAGAAAATAAAATTGAGAGTTATTTTAATGATAAACAAAAATATAATTTAAAAAATTATGAAAAAAAATATTTAAATGAATTTTTCGATAACAAAACAACTGAAAGAGGGTCTTTTATTTTTAAAAAAACTTTTGATTATTTAAATAAAAAGAGAAAAGAAAAAGCTTTAGCAGAAGTGGTTAAAGAGTTTCAATCTAAATATGGTAAAAATAAAATTATTTCAAAAAAAGGAAAGATTAAAACCACTAAAATATGGGAAAAAGAAATAAAAAAAATTGAAAAACTTTATGAAAAAATTATATAAATTAAATAATAAATTATGAAATTTTATCCTACAGTAAATGTCCTAAGAAACGAAAAAAAAGAACTACTTAAATGTCTTAATAGTAAAAATTGGTCTTCTTTTAAGGGATCCTTAAAAGAATCAGATTATAAAAATGTTTTGGGTTTGAGTTCATTATCCGCAGGAAAATTAAAAGACTTGGAAATAAGATTTCTTGGTGGAAAATATGTGAGAAGACTAGAGTCAAATGTGGCAAAACAATTTAAAGTAAAATATTGTGTATCTTCTAATTCTGCAACCTCCTGCTTACACATGGCTCTTGCTTCATTAAATGTCGGTCCTGGTGACGAGGTTTTAGTTCCTTCCATGTCATTCAATTCCACTGCGACATCTGTTTTATATGTTAACGCGGTTCCAAAATTTGTTGAGGTAAAGAAAGATACTTTTTGTATTGATCCTGTTGATATGAAAAAGAAAATAACAAACAAAACAAAAGCAATAATTGTTGTACACTTAGGTGGAAATTCTGCTGAAATGGATAAAATTTTATCAATATCAAAAAAATTAAAAATACCAGTAATTGAGGATGCTGCACAAGCACCAGGATGTAGGTTTAAAAAAAAATATTTAGGCACTATAGGAGATATAGGCATTTTATCACTTACAGAAACTAAAAATATAACTAGTGGTGAGGGTGGTTTACTTCTTACTAATAATGAAAATTATGCTAGGCGAAGTCGTTTAGTAAGAAATCATGGAGAAGGAGTGATATTAGAAAATTTAAAAAAAACTGACTATGAGAATATAATAGGGATGAATTATAGACTTACTGAACTTCAGTCAGTTATTGCAATTGAGCAGTTCGCAAGATTAAAAAAAGTTAATATGGTAAGAAAAAAAAACTCAGAATATCTAATAAATGGATTAAAAAAGTTTAATAAGATACTCATACCTCAAAAGATTGAAAATAATACTGAATATTATCCGTATATATTAAAATTCTTATGGAGGGGAAATCATATTTTAAACAAAAAAACTTTAATAAAAAAATTAAACATGGCTGGAATACCATTCACAGGTGGCTATGAAAGAATGATGCATGAAAATCCAATTTTTTCTAAAATGATAGCATATAAAAATGGTTGTCCATATTTTTGTTCTAAAAATAAAAAGATATCAAAAAAATATGGTAAAGGCACATTGCCGATTTCTGAAAGAATAAATAAAGATTTTATATGGTTTAAATTTATTCATCCTCCTAATAAAAAAATACAGATGGATTATATTATATCTAATTTTAAAAAAATATTAGGAGATATTTAATTTTTATGGAAGTTGATCAAAAAAATCTCCTGAATGAAAAAAATATAATTTTGAATTTATATAAAGATGGAATAACTAAAATTCCAAATTTAATAGAAAATGATCTTTTATCAAAAATTTTAAAGGCAAAAATGGATATTTTTTTTGATTATCCATATGGTCAAAATAATAACTATGAAAAAAATCTAAAAGAAGACATAAATCGTGGTGAATATCCAATAAGAAATCCATTAGAATTAAATCAAATATTTAAAAAGATATTAGAAAATAAAACTATAAACAATGTTGCAGAGTCTGTCTTAGGTAAGAATTATTTTTTTACCAATATGAGCATGAGAATAATTACAAAAACAAACTATATCTTGGAAACACATAGAGATCATTGTGGTGGTGTGAGCTTTTCCTTATTACTTGATGATATAACAATAAATCAGGGTGAAACTTTTTTTTATAAAAATTCTTACAATGATCCACCTCCAGCCTTTGTTGATTTAAAAAAGTTTTCGTCAAAAATTGTACAGACAACTGGAGTTAAAGGAGATGTTTATCTTTGGTTTCCAGATAGTTGGCATGGCAGAAATCATAATCTTTCAAATAAAAAGACTTGTATTTTAATGGGTGATATTCAAAATAAGAACACTGAAAAGAGAATTATTTATATTCATAATAACTACGAAAATAAAAAAAAAACTTTTCTTAATAAAATCTTTAAATCTATTGGCAATCAACCTAATAGTTTATTAAAACATTTTTTATACTCTTTGATGAGATTTAAAATTTTTAAAAAAAAAATTAATGATGAACAAATTATTTATACTAGATTAATATTGGATAAGAATTTTGGCGATAATTTTTCCTTTTTAAATTATTTTAGAATTTTTAGTTTAAAAAAATTTTTTAAAGTTACGCTATTTAATAGTATACAATTTGTTCTAGGTAAGAATTTAGCTCTTAGATTAAGAAAATTAATATAATATGAAAAAAAAAATAGATATCATTTGTATAATAACAGCAAGAAGTGGATCCAAAGGATTAAAAAATAAAAATATAAGAAAATTGAAAGGATTACCTCTTATTGCACATACTATAATAGCAGCAAAAAAATCGAAAATGCTAACTAGAGTAATTTTAAGTACAGATAGTAAATTATATGCTAAAATAGGATCGAAATTTGGAGTTGAAGTACCATTTATACGCCCAAAAAGGCTTGCTACGAACACCGCTCATCATCCTGATGTTGTAAATCATGCATTGAATTTTGTGGAAAAAAAGGATCGAATAAAATTTGATTATGTAGTTATGCTACAACCAACAAGTCCTTTTAGAAAATCTAAACATATAGATGAAGCCATCAAAAAATTTTTAAATGAAAAAAATGATTCATTAATATCAATTAAAAAACAAGATTATCCTCCTTGGTGGTTATTTGTTTTAAAAAGAAAAAAACTTGGTCAATTTTTGAAATATAAAAATAAAAATGTGTTTAATCTTGAAAGACAAGAATTTCCTGACTTATTTAGGCCAAATGGAGCGATCTATGTTTCCAAGAGGGACGTTTTGCTAAAAAGAAATTTAATAAATCCTAAATCTTGTGGATATTATATTATGGAAGAAAGAGACTCAGTTGATATAGATAATTTAATTGATTTAATAGTTGCAGAAAATATTTAAATAAATCATGATAACTTTGAAAATTCTTACATCAAATAGAGTGCTAAAAATAAAATGAATTAGTCTATGACCCAGACCTTAAAAAAAATTTTATACTTACTATCATCTAATGAGCGTAAAAAGATGTCCTTATTGATAATAATGATCGTCATAATGGCTCTTCTAGAAATGATTGGTGTAGCTTCGATCATGCCGTTTTTGATTGTACTAGCTGACCCAGAAATTATTAAAACTAACGCTTTACTAAACACAATGTTTCATATTGCAACTATATTCGGTGTTGAAACAAATCAACAGTTTATATTTGCTTTGGGAATACTAGTATTTATATTATTGAGTGTATCGCTGTCTTTCAAGGGGTTAACATTTTATTTACAACAACGTTTTATTACAATGCGTGAGTACAGTATAGGTAGGCGTCTAATAGAAGGCTATTTGCATCAACCTTACAGTTGGTTTTTAAATCGTCACAGTGCTGATCTTGGCAAGAATATTCTTTCGGAAGTCAGTATAGTTGTTGGTAATGGCATAAGTCCAATGATAAACCTAATAGCTCATGGTGCTGTTGTCTTTACACTGGTATCATTATTAATTGTGACTGACCCAAAGCTTGCACTTATTATATGTTTCACACTAAGCGCAGCTTATGGATTTATTTATAAATTAATCCGTGGTTTACTTACCAGAATTGGTCAAAAGCGTTTAGAATCAAACAATTTGCGCTTTTTTGCTGTGAGTGAAGCATTTGGAGCAGCTAAAGAAGTAAAAGTAGGTGGTCTAGAGAAAATTTATATCAAACGTTTTGCTGAACCAGCCCAGAATTTTTCCAAGTATCAAGCTATGTTGGGAGCTATAGGACTCTTACCTCGTTATGCTATTGAAATAATTATCTTTGGTGGCATGCTGCTGGTTGTTTTATATTTAATGGCTCAAAGTAGTGCTTTTATAAGTATTGTGCCGATTATCGCACTTTACGCTTTTGCTGGTTATCGTTTAATGCCTGCTCTGCAACAGTTATATCTTGCTATTTCTCAATTGCGTTCTGTCGTTCCCACACTTAACTCTATACACGATGATCTAAAAAGCCTACAATTAACAATATCTTACAACGAAAAGAAAGAAACCTTGCCTTTAAATAAGAGCATTACTCTTAATCATGTTTATTACAATTACCCTAATACAACACGAACAGCTTTGAAAGATATTAATCTTACTATTCCCGCTCGAACTACTGTAGGATTGGTGGGTGCTACTGGCAGTGGTAAAACTACTACAGTAGATATCATCCTTGGCTTACTTGAAGCCCAGCAAGGAACGTTGGAAGTGGATGGAAAAGTTATAAACAAAAATAATAATAATAGTAGAGCTTGGCAAAATTCTATTGGTTATGTACCACAGCATATTTATTTAGCGGATGACACTGTAACTGCTAATATTTCTTTTGGTATTGACGCCAAGGATGTTAATCAAAAAGCCATTGAAAGTGCTGCTAAAATTGCAAACATACATGGGTTTGTTATTAATGAATTACCTCAACAATATCAAACCACTATTGGTGAGCGTGGTGTAAGATTATCTGGTGGTCAGCGTCAGCGTATTGGTATTGCAAGAGCGCTCTACCACAACCCACGAATACTAATTTTAGATGAAGCTACTAGCTCCTTAGATAATCTAACTGAACGAGAGATAATGGAGGCTATACATAAAATTGGTAAAAACATTACCATCATTTTAATTGCACATCGTTTGAGCACCGTGAAAAATTGTGATAATATTTTTTTATTAGAGAAAGGTAAACTCAAAGCACAAGGAAAATTTGAAGAGTTAATTCAAACCAGTGATAGCTTTCGAAAGAATGCTAACTAAACAAAAATATTATCTGATTACTTCAGCAAATGAGCTGACATGGAAGTTTGATCGACCTGTAGTTTTTTTGGGAGATTGGTGTCGCCTATATGATAGAAAGCATATTTGGCAGGACATGGATGCTGTAGTTGCAAAACCTTATGGCTTGGGAGAATTCAAGAAAGATACTGATTATTCTAAGGTGAAAAAGCTAGAGGAAAAACTTTTCACCGATTTTTATGAAATACTAAACCAACATCACGGTACAAATCATGATGAACGGTTTTGGCGGATTGTTGTAGGGCACTGGTTTAAACTGTTTGTGAATTTAATATTTAAAAGCGTTAATACACTTAAACATTGTTTACAGTTATATGAGATTTCTGGTACCACTGTTTATACTAGTGATCATTACAATTTAGCAACACTAGATTTTGGCTCTGCAATTGTGGCTTTAAATGATGTGCGATGGAATAATTTTTTAACTGCTCGAATTTTAACTTTGTTGGAGACAGGCAACCTTCCTATAGAACTTCTGAGAGAAAAAGATGTATTAAGTGGTTTTCCAGGTTTTAAAATTAAAGCTTTGAATAATCATGTTTCCTTTAAAAAAAAATTTTTAAAATGGGGCCACCAAGGTTATAAAATAATCGCAAAAAGATTTGTTAGAGATGAGGATGCATTTATAATAAATAGTTTCCTTCCCTTAAGAGAAGAAATCAAATTAGAATTAGCTTTAGGGCAGTGGCCACAGTTATGGAGGAGGTTAACACCAGAAATAGATGTGAAACCTAACCAATTATTACGCAAAAGCCTGACTGAACAGTTTGTATACAAATCAGAGAACGATCTAGAAAATATCTTACGTTCACTATTATTTGAATTGTTGCCTGTCTATTATTTGGAAGGGTTTGCAGATCTTAAAAAGATCGTAAATCAACAGCCTTGGCCTAAATCACCTAAATTTATTTTTACTAGCAATAACTTTCATACGGATGAAATTTTTAAATTATGGGCAGCGATAAAAGTTGAAGATGGCGTAAAATATTACATTGGTCAGCATGGAAACAATTATTATACAATTAAAAATTATTTTCCTAGAGTAGAAGAAAAAACCGCAGATAAATTTTTTACCTGGGGTTGGGAGAATGGATTATCAAAATACATACCAGCTTTTATTTTTAAAACAGCAGGAAAAAAAAAAAAAAATTACAATAAACAAGGCGGACTGTTGCTAATTGAGACATCAATAAAAAACAAATTTGTTACTTGGGATGCTTTTAGTGAGTTTGATAAATATTTCGAAGATCAGAAAGAATTTGTAAGCAAACTCGATATCACACCAAGGAAAAAACTCACCATAAAGTTAGACCTTGCATTTCGCTATAAATTATTTAGTGAAGATTCTAAATGGCTTGACTTCGATCCAACACTTAAAATTGAGACTGGGGAGGTTGCTATTAATCATCTAATTGCAGATGCTAGATTGGTTGTGCATAGTTATGACTCGACTGGCCTTTTGGAAACGTTGTCTCAAAATGTTCCAACCTTAGCTTTTTGGCAAAATGACTTTGATCATTTGCGTGACAACGTTAAGCCTCATTATCAAATGCTCGTCGATGTAGGAATTGTGCATTTGTCTGCTAAATCAGTCGCGGATAAGGTGAATGAGATTTGGGATGATGTGGATGGTTGGTGGCAGCAAAGTCATGTACAAGATGCCATAAAGAAATTTTGTGAAAAATTTGCAAAAAATTGTTCAAGTCCTTCTAAAAAAATGGCTTCTCTTTTAAAAAATAGTTGATTAGTTTTAAATTATTTTTTTAGCATTAAATCTAAAATATTTTTCTCATTTATCTTAATTGGATTATTTCCCAATCTTAATAAATTAATTCCTTTAATTATATTGTGAGTATTTCCTTTTAAGTTAATATTTAATTTGTCTAAATTATCTTCTAATTTTGCTTTTTGTTTAATCAAAGTAATTTTTGTAGAAAATTCATAAAAATTTTTAATTTTAAAAATATTAAATATCAGATTGAATCTTTCTTTTAGATCAAAATTTGTTTCAGATTTTTCTAAATTAGTGAAATTAAACTCAAAAAATTTCTCAAAAAATAAACTAACAGCGTGACCATGGCTTATATTGTATAGGGACGTAAATGGATAAGATACTGCATGGGGAGCAGTGGTTTTTGATATATTTATAGCTTTACCAGCAAGATTGGCAGCAATACTCATCTCTGCAGCATTTTTTAAATTTGGATCATTTAAAAAAGAAATATATTTTTCAATCGAAATTTTAAGGGATTTTGTTGCATAATCTACGCTTACAGTGTTGGATTTTTTTGAAATCAATGATTCTAATGCTTGTGCAATTGCGTCAAATCCAGAAGAAGCTTTTATTTTATCAGGTGCTGAAATTATAAATTCAGGCACTAAGAAATAATTGTCAGGTATCAATAATTCATTTTCAAATGAATATTTGATACCATCAACATAAATTACAGCGTTAGAAGTAACCTCAGCTCCTGATCCAGCTGTTGTTGGAATAACTGCTAGTTGTGCATATTTTTTTTTTAATGGATAAGAATAATTAATTATTAAGTTTCTTAAATTGGGTATTGTATCGACTAAGTTCGCTATTTTAGCATAATCAATTACTGATCCTCCACCTATGGCTAGTATTAGATTAGGTTTAAAGTTTTTAATTTCTTTTACTATATTAATTAATTCTTCTATAATTGGTATGTATGAGCTTTTATAAAATAGTTTGATTTGATTATTATTTTTTGTTTTTTTTAGTAGATCCTGAGCACCAGAGTTTTCAAAAGACTTTTTTCCACAAAGAACAAAAATTTTTTTGAAATTCTTATCTTGTATAAATTTTATTACATCTTCTATAGAGCTAAGCATTTATTTCATAAATTGATTTTTTATTTTGATTAAATCTTTTGGTCTAGGAAGATTCTTAATTCTACTATTCCCAACCTTTACTTCTAAAAAACCTAAACCACTTTTAAAGAGAAATTGTTTAACAGTTTTTTTTAGATTATTTTTATTTTTGATATTATAATAATATTTAAATCCTAGACTTTTAGAAAGTTTTAAAAAATCTACACTATCTGAATAAGTTCTCTGACCCCCAACAGAGTCATGGGAATTGTTATTTAATAATATATACTTAAGATTCTTTGTACCAAAAGTTCCAGCTGTTTTTAGAGAACCCAAGTGCATTAAAAGTGACCCATCTCCGTCAATACATATAATCTTATTTTTACTTGATAATGAATACCCTAAAGCAACTGATAATGTATGGCCCATACCACCAACCATATAGAAGTCATTATCGTTTTGAAATTTATATTTTTTTTTGAGATAAATAATTTCTCTAGAATTATATCCAGTGCTTACAATAATTTTTGTTTTTTTATTAAGACTATCTAACAAAGTCTTTAAAAAAAATTCTTTATCTAAATTATAATAATCTTTTTTCTTTTCTAAAATGTTTTTTCCTTTTAGTGTTCCTTTTTCAATTAAACAAGCCACGATAGTTTTATTTTTCTTTGCAAATTTTATTTGTTTATTAAATCTATTCAGATCAGTATTGGTCCTTAAGATTGTGTATTTTATATCTAATAATTTTAAAAATTTTTCTGTGACACCCCCCTTTACTTTATGTTGGGGTTCATCTTTAAATCTTGGAGAACCTCTCCAGCCAATAATTAAAATCAAAGGTATAGAATAAACCTTTTTGTGAGCTATTGAGATTAAAGGATTTAGTGCATTTGATAAGCCTGAATTTTGCATGTAAACAATCGGCAATTTATTTGTTGAAAGGTAATGACCAATACCTAAAGATATAGCAGACCCTTCATTAGTAGCTATAATATGATTTTTTCTATCTTTTTTTTGTAAATAATTAGATAAATCTTCTAAGACACTATCAGGAACACCTGTAAAGAAGTAACTATTATTTTTTTTCAATAATTTAATTAAAGAGTGAATTTTAATCATTTTTAATTAAACTTATTATTTCTTTTATTGGTATAATTTTTTTTTCAATGTCAAAAGCTCGACCTTTTTTAAGTATTGTTTCAGCTGTATTTAGCATTGCTGGATAAGCAGCTCTTAATAATTGATTTGCATATATAACTAATTTAAAACCATTTTTTATCAAATCTTTTTCATATACTTTTGAGTATGTTGAGGGAACAGAAACTAAAGGAATAAAGTTTTTACTTTTCCTAAATTCTTTAGAAAATGAAAAAATTTCTTTTGGTGTTTTTTCTTTACTATGTATCAAAATTGCATCGGCCCCAGCTTTTGAGTAAACCTTGGCTCTTTTTAAAGCATCATCTAACCCTTTTCCTAAAATAAAACTTTCTATTCTTGCAATAACCATAAAATTTTTAGACTTTCTAGAAAAACATATCTTTTTTATTTTTTTTGCAAAAACTTGAGGTTTATCTTGTTGTGTACCTGTTTGATTTTTAAACAATGAATTTTTTTTGAGACCAATCTTATCTTCTATTATAATGGCTGAAGTTCCTACTCTTTCTAAAGATTTAATTAAATATGGCAAATGTTCTATCTGACCTCCATTATCAGCATCAAAAATCAAAGGTTTTGTTGTAGCATCCATCATATCGCTTAATGAAGAAACTCTTACAGATAAATCAAGTGAAGAATTATCAGGTTTACCCCTAGTTGCAGAGTCAGTTAAACTAGATGACCACATACCATCAAATTGAATTTCTTTATTATTTTTTTTTATTTTAAGATTTTCAATTATCAAACCAGTTAGTGAGTTGTGCGATTCTAATATTCGAACTATTTTTTTGGATGAAAAAAGACGTTTTAGCCTAGATACTCTATTTTGTGGTAACAAGCTTATGTCTAAAATTTTATTTTTTATTATTGTCGATGAAATATTTTTTGTATACCCGGGTTCAATTAATTTACCGTTCCATTTTTTTAATTCTTTTATAACTTTTGATCTTGTTTTTTTTTGAACTCCAGTTTTCCAATCATCCCCGTGGACTACATAGTCAGGCTTAATAAGTCTTAAATTTTGAGTATAATCTAAAGTTTTTTGTGGAATAACTTTTCTAACAAGTCTCATATTTTTTAATATAATTTCTCTTTGCTTATATGAGAGATGAGGAATTGATTTATAGCTAGAAATTGCTTCATCAGTAAGTAAACCCACAATAACTTCACCAAATTTATTTGCTATTTTTAAAATATTTATATGACCTTCATGTAAAATATCGGCCGAAAGACCTACATATACTTGTTTATTTTTTTTCATTTGATAGATTTAAAAATAAAGTAATTAATTAAGTTTTGATGTTTTTAATTATAAATTATATTTTTTATAATTAATATTAATAGAGCTATTGATGTTGGTCAACTCATAATAGTCTTAATCGAATCATGATAAAAAAAAAATAATGGACTACAGAACATTGAATATTAAGGATATAAAAAAAATTATATTTGATCAACAATTTACAAAATTCCCTTACTTAAATAATTTTAAAAAAAATCCTTATACTTATTTAAAAGCTAGATATTACATGTATCCAAGTGTTTTCCTTGTATATGTTTTATTAAAATCACGAATAACACCTAACATGGTTACTATTTGTTACTGCTTGTGTGGAATTATAGGTGGTATTTTTTTATCAATACCTTATTTTCAATTTAATATTATTGGTGTTTTTATTTTTTTTAGCAAAGGAATATTAGATTGGACTGATGGCCAACTGGCTCGTATTAAATACAAACCAACATTGACTGGTCATATACTTGATGTTTACGGTGCAATTTTAAATTCCATTGGTTTGACGATTGGATTGGGCTTTTTTGTTTTTCATCAAACAAATTATCAATTTTTGATTTATCTTATAGCGGTCATTGCATTTTTGCATAGTGAGGTATTTACCTCTGCTGGAAAAAAAATAATTCTTGAGGATTTGAAAGTAATCTTATCTAATAATAAAAAAATACCCGACGGTGCCAACAAGAATGTTAATAATAAAAATTCTACAAACAATATTCAAATTAAATATCCAAAGTGGTTAAATATTTTCAAAGATTTTTTTGACGATAGAGCTAGAAGTGTAGATTTTATACTTCTTTTAATTATAATTGATATTTATTTTGACTATAATTTAACTTTTTATATTTATTTGATTATTTCATTAAGAATTTTTACAAGATTTATTGCATCATTTTTCTTTGGTGTAAGATCTAGATGGGCTGAACTTTATGTTGAAGAACTTAAAATAAATAATAAATTTAAAAATGACTGATCTTAGAACATATCTTAAATCAATATACGATAATTGCGTCGAGGATATTTTTTTATCAGGAAGGTCTGGGTATTGGTCTAATCTATCACAAGTACATAATAAGGAGTTCTTAGAAATATTAAAAAATAAAGATTGTAAGAGTGCTGTGAAATCATTTATGCCTAAGTTTGAGGAAATGATCTTTTCCTCAAAAAGAGAAGCTGCATTAGAACTTTTAGATCATAATAAAAAGGGTATCTGTATTGATTATGGAGCTATGTGGGGAGTATTATCAGTTGGAATGGCCAAGCGTGGTCATGAAGTTATCGCTGTAGACAAAACACATGACTCACTTAATTTTCTTAAATTTCGTTCTAAAGAGGAAGGTTTAGACAATATTCATTTGGTACAAGATGATATTAGAGAAATTGAGTTTAAGAATATAGCAGACTATGCAATAGTTAATGGCGTGCTTGAATGGATACCAGAAAAATCAGAAATTATTGTTGATGAATATTTAAGTAATTCCAATTCTAAATCAAAAAAATCAACTGATGAAAATAAATTAAAAAAACCTAGAGAAATGCAATTAGCATTTTTAAAGAAGGTTCATGAAAGCCTCAATAAAGAAGGTCAACTTTTGTTAGCAATAGAAAATAAACTTTTCTATGGATATTTAATGGGTAAACCAGACCCTCATGTAAATTTAAGATTTACAACATTCTTACCAAGATTTATATCTAATATAATTTGCAGATTTTTTAAAAAAAAAGATTACAGAACTCACATCTATTCCTTTAATGAATTAAAAATTCTCTTAAAAGAAGCTGGTTTTACGCAAATTGATGATTATTGTTGTTTTCCAATGTATCATTTCCCTTCTCTAGTTGTACCTAATTCTAGAGAGGGAATTAGCAAATATGAGATTTACGAGAATAAGGATATAATTACATGGAAACAAAATTTTATATTTAAATATTTTGAAATTTTTTTGATGAAATATCTTAAAGCAAGAAATTTTTGTCCAGCAATCATTATAGTTGCCAAAAAGTGAAATATATCAAAGGAGTTCATAGACACGGTTCAGAAACCTTTTTAATTGTCTCAAACAATCAACAACGTTTAGTTTCTGATAGTATCATTAAAACATCAACAACAAAAAATGGAATTAATTCGATAATTTCAGAATACAAAGGTATAGAATGGTATAATCACTTAAGTAAAAATAAAATTGTTTGCAATTTTGATATAAAAACAAAAACTTATTATAAAATTGAAATTCAACTTAATAAAGGTTTTTTTAATATAAACACTAACACCTCTTATCAAAAAATAAAAAAATATTTAGACTTAACAATACAACATTATATTGAAATATGGCATGATTATAAAAATAAATTGTATTCCCCATTTCATGGAGATTTATCGTTAGTTGGTAATGTAATGTTTAATGGTATTGAAGAGGTTCTATTTGTCGATTGGGAGCAGTTTGATAATAGTTTTAAAATGCCAACTGGTTTAGATATAATGATGATAATTATGGAAAATGTTTGGTATGAAACATTAAAAGCAAACCAGATATCTAAAGATGTTCTTAAACATGCAAAAAATTCAATAGAAAATTTAATAAAAGCTAAATTACTTTCTCCACTATTGCGAAAAAAACCGGCTCAAAGTAGTTTAAATTTTATCAATGATAATATTGAAATTTGGAGAGGTCAGCATTTCAAATTACCAGTTCTTAAAATGCCGAAAAAATATATTATAGAAATAGATAACGTTGTTACAAATTAATATGAGATCATATATATACTTATAGAATTGTTGATGTATAATTAATTTAATTATTAAAGTTGGGTGCAAAAACTAAAAAATATAAAGTCACTTTTTAAACAAAATATTCTGTTTATTAAAACTCTAAAAAATAAAATATATTTATGAAAGTATTAATTTTATGTGGAGGGCTTGGCACAAGGATAGCGGAAGAAACCGCTTTAAAACCTAAACCAATGGTTAAAATTGGTCAAAAACCAATATTATGGCACTTGATAAAATACTTTAAACATTATGGTTTGAATGATTTTATTTTGGCTACTGGTTATAAATCAAATGTGATAAAAAATTATTTTGAAAAAAATAAGATTTATAACTGTAATGTGAAAGCATGCTTTACAGGTAAAGATACTTTAACTGGGGGTCGTATATTACGTTTAAAAAAAATAATTGGAGATAGCGATTTCTTTGTTACTTATGGAGACGGATTGAGTAACGTAAATATTAGAGAGTTAATCAAATTTCACAATAAACATAAAGGTATAGTAACCTTAACAGCAGTAAGACCACCAGTAAGATTTGGAGAGATTAAAATCTCTGCAAAAAGTGAAGTTTTAAGTTTTAAAGAAAAACCTCAGGCAACACAAAATTGGATAAATGGAGGCTTTTTCATCATGAGAAAGGAGGTGTTTAAATATATAAAAGATGACAACACAATTTTGGAAAAAAAAACTTTTGAAAAACTCACAAAAAATAAAAAATTATATGCTTACAAGCATTATAAATTCTGGCAATGTATGGATACTTTAAGAGAAAAAAAATATTTAAACAAAATCTGGTCAAATGGAAATGCGCCATGGAAAAAATGGTAAATAAATTCTATAAAAATAAAAAAATTCTTGTCACTGGCGCAACAGGGTTCAAGGGTTCTTGGTTATGTCTATGGTTAAATGAAATTGGTGCAAAGGTTTATGGAATAGGATTTTCACCAAATAAAAATAAAAATTTATTTTATAAATTAAAACTTAATAAAAAAATAAAATGTTCTTTAGTTGATGTTAGAAATTTTAAAAAATTAAAAAAAATCATTCAAACTTTTAAGCCTGAAATAGTTTTTCATATGGCCGCGCAACCTTTAATAATTAAAGGTTATACAGATCCTGTAGACACGTATACAATTAATAGTGTGGGAACTTTGAACATATTAGAAATATTAAGGTCAAATAATAAAGTTAAGTCAATTGTTTGTGTCACTTCAGACAAGTGTTATAAAAGCAATAATTCTATCAAAGGATTTGTTGAAGAAGATAGTTTGGGAGGAGAAGATCCGTATAGTGGTTCAAAAGCATGTGCTGAAATTATTGCAAATACTTATAATCAAAGTTTTTTTAAAAATAAAAAGAGATGTGGAGTAGCAACTGTGAGAGCTGGTAATGTTATAGGTGGAGGCGATTGGTCAGAGAACAGACTAATACCTGATTGTATAAAATCAATAAATTCTAATAAAACAATTGTTTTAAGAAATCCATATTTCAATAGACCTTGGCAGCATGTTTTGGAGCCACTTAATGGTTATTTAATTTTAGCAAAAAAATTATATGAAAATCCGCTAAAGTTTTCAGGCGCTTGGAATTTTGGATCAGAAAAAAATACTGTAACAGATGTTTTAACAGTAGTAAAAAAAATAATAAAAATTTGGGGAAGAGGAAAATTAAAATTTAAAAAAAAAAATAAATATTATGAACAAAAAAATTTACAATTAAATATAAATAAAGCTAAGAAAAAACTTTCTTGGCGACCAAAACTAACAATTTTTGAAAGTATTCATTTTACAGTAGAATGGTACAAAAAAACTTTAATTGATAAAAAAAATCCATATTTGGTTACAAAAAATCAAATTAAAGAATTTTTAAATCATTGATGTATAAAATTTATAAAAATAAAGTATTCAAAACTAAGATTGGAAAATTAATTAAATTTGCTAATAAAAAAAGCAAGTTTTTAAAAAAATTTGGAGAAATCTATTTTAATAATATAAAAATTTCAAAGAAAAAAAATGATTGGATTCTTCACAAGAAATATCAATGTATTATTTTAGTAATAAGTGGAAAGATCAAATTTACACTCAAAAGTAAAAGAAAAATAAAAAATTTAAATTTAAATAATAAAGTAATTTTAAAGATTGATCCTGGTACATGGTTTAAGTTTTCATCAAGAACCAAAAGTTCGTTATTTGTAAATCTAATTGATGGGGTTCATGATCCAAAAGAAACAATGAGGAAAAAAATAGATTAATTGTGAGTATCAAATTTTCAATTGTGATGCCGAATTATAATTCTCCTTTTTTATATAGATCTATCTTATCAGTTATTGAACAAAGTTATGAAAAATGGGAGTTAATATTAATAGATAATTTTTCATATAATTCTCCCGAGAAAATAATAGATCAATTTGATGACGATAGAATACATTTTTATAAATTTAATAATGAAAATAATATTGCCAGATCAAGAAATTTCGGAATTAAAAAAGCTAAATTTGATTGGATAGCATTTTTGGACTCAGATGATGTTTGGGAAAAAGAAAAATTATTCAAAGTTAATGAAGCAATTATTAACAATAATTCGGATTTAATTTATCATGGTATGTACTATTTGCCAAAAAAGTTTGGTTTTATTAAAAAAATTATAAAAGATAAGAGTATAGAAATGAAAAAACCTATCTATGAAACGCTTATTAAAGATGGAAATGGCATAGCAAACTCTAGTGCCGTTGTAAGAAAAAGCTTATTAGAAAAAGTTTATTTTTTATCAGAAGACAAGAACAAATACTCTTGGGAAGATTATGATTGTTGGATTAAATGTTCTAAAGAAACAGATAATTTTATATTTATACCGACTATATTAGGCTACTGTTGGGTGGGTGGTGGCAATGTAAGTAATTTAGAGCAATCATATATTAATTACAAAAATTTTCACAAAATTTATCGAAATCAAATACTAAAACTTACTAATAAAAAAAGATTAAAATGGTACAATAAATTTTTACTTACTTGGTATTTTAAAAAAAAGAATTTCTATCGAGCGTATATAATTCAAAAAAAAATTATACCAAACGATTTAAAATCATATTTAAGATCAATTTTAATTAAATTTTTATTTTTAATTGAAACAATAAAAAGAAGATGATTAAAAAAATAATTAATAATCTTATAAAAATAAAATTTATAAAAAAAATTATAGAGATTAAAAGACCAAACTTCATTATTCTTTATTATCATAGAGTAGTAAAAGAAAATGATTTATCTAAAGAAACCGGACCTAATATACATTTATGCGTAAAGGAAAACGAGTTTAAATTACAAATGAAATTTATAAGTGAAAATTTTAATTTGATATCTTTGGAGGAGCTATATAAATGTAATTTTAGATGTAGAAAGTTTTCAGTAGCTGTAACTTTTGATGATGGTTATCTTGATAATTATGAGATAGCATACCCAATATTAAAAGAATATAAAGTTCCCGCTACAATCTTCTTAGTATCAAAAAATTTCGTTTCACAGCCATGGGCATGGTGGATTGAATTGTGGAATTATTTAAAAAAAATTCAAAAAATAAATTTTGAAGGTAAAGAATATGCTTGTTTAAATAATATTCAAAAAGAAAAAGCTTTCTTTATTTTGAAAGACAAAATTAAAAAATTAAATTCTGACAAACAGTTAACTTTTATTAAACAATTAACAAATGATGAAATTAGAGAAAATCATCAAAGTTTATTTCTAAAAAATAATCATATTGAGGAAATGAAGAAAGATGATTTAATCAATTTTGGATGTCATACTCATGATCATTTATGTTTTTCTAATTTTAGCAAGGAGATAATTGAAAATGAGATTGAAAAAAGCAAGAAAATATTGAGTGAAAAACTTAACATTGAAACATTTCATTTTGCTTATCCCTATGGATCTTCAAATGATATTAATTACTTTGAACATAATATTTTAAAAAAATTAAATTTTAAATCAGCTGTTACAACATCAGAAATAAATAATAAAGATAACTCAAACTTCTATTTATCTAGAGTATCTATCGGTCCATTTGTAAATTTAGAAGATTTTAGAAGAAAACTAACAGGATTTGATATAAACATTAAAAAACTACTTAATTTTTTTCAAAGAAATGACAATAAGAAAAGCAAATTTTAATGATTATGAAAAAATAAAGTTATTACATCTAAGAAATCAACTAAAAATTTTAGATAAAACCAAATGGTACACTCTTTGGAAAGACAATCCTTTAATAAAAAACTCAATAAAAGATTTTCCTATTGGATGGGTTCTAGAAATAAATTCTGAAGTGGTAGGATTTATTGGAAATATAGTTAAAGAATATTATCTCAAAAATAAAAAAATTTTAGTTGCTTGTTCACATGCTTGGGTGGTTGATAAAAAATTTAGATTAGAATCATTCGCTTTGATTAATACTTTTTTTTTACAAAAAGATATAGATATTTTCATAACAACTACACCAAATAAAATTACAGAAAAAGTTTTTTTAAGGTATGGAGCTAATAAAACACCAATTAGAACTTATAATGAAAATCATTTTTTAATTCTTAATGTAAAAAAATTTTTGAATTCTTTTTTCTTATATAAAAATATAAGACTAAATAAATTGATTTTAAATTTTATCTCTCTTTTTTTTAGTATTGCTTTTTACAATAAAATTAATTTTTGGAAAAAATTTGAACAAAAAAAAAAAATTAATTTGAATTACGTTTTTAGCAACGATTTTGAAAATTTTTGGTCAGAGCTAAAAAAAAATAATAATAACTTTTTATTATCAAAATCTCCAGATTGGTTAAACTGGCATATAAAATTTCTTGAAAAAGCATGGATTACCTACATAACAGAAAATGATAAAATTTTAGGATTTGCATTATGCTGTGAGAGAAATAGCAATAAATTTAAACTTAAAAGAATTTCAATAATTGATATTGTTAGTGCAAACGAAGATAATCAAATATATTTATCATTGCTTAAAAGTACTATAAAAAAAAGTTTTGACCTTGGATACGAAATAATTGAAATGACTGGCACTTCTCAAAAAAAAAAATTATTATTTTCTAATTTTAAAACTTTTAAAAGAAATGTATCTAATTATTTTTTTTACTATTATTCTAAAGATTTAAATTTAATTGAAGATTTAAAAAACGAAAAATTATGGGATACAACATTATTAGATGGTGATTCTTTTTTAGTATAAAATATTTTATTAATGAAAGGTTATATCTTATGTGCGGCATAGCTGGTTTTTTTCATAAATCTCTCTCTTTTGATGAGTCAAAAATGAAGATAACTAGTATGATCGAAAATATTGAACATCGTGGACCTGACGCAACTAACGTAGTAATTAGTAAATTTTTTTCTAGTGCCACAGCTAGATTGGCAATTGAAAAGATCAAAGAGGGCAAACAACCAATAATAAGTGAAAGCAAAAAATATATACTTTCATTCAACGGTGAAATCTTTAATTACAAGGATATAATTAATAAATATTCCTTTCAGAGCAAAAACGTAAACTCTGAAATTAAATTACTTGAGAATTTATTTGAAATAAAAGGTACTTCTTTTGTAAACGAACTAGAGGGTCAATTTGCAATCTCAATTTATGACTTACAAAAACAAGTTTTATACTTATTTAGAGATAGATTTGGTATAAGACCTCTTTTTTATCAAATAAATAAAAAATCTTTCATTTATGCATCTGAAATCAAATCTATTAGTGCATTTAGTAAGGAAATTTTTAATACAAACATAAAAAGTATAGCTTCAACCTCATTATTTTGGTCAAATATAAATAAGTCAACTTCATTTGAAAAAATTTATCAACTGCAACCAGGTCATTACCTTACTTACAAAAACGGCAACTTAGAAATAAACAAATATTGGGAAAATCCTATTTTATTGAATGATGATTATAATAATAATCCAGATTTTTCTCAAATACTTCAAGATGCTCTAAAAAGACAAATACACGGCGAAGTTGGATTTAGTTCTTATCTTTCCGGGGGTATTGATAGTTCTGCAATAGCTTACCTTTTAACGAAAATTCAGAATTCTCCAATTGATACATTCTCCATACAGTTTGAAAATAAAGAATATGATGAAACTGATGCTCAAAATAAAATTCAAAAGGTAATTAATTCAAATCATTATGCTCTTAAAATTTCAGATCAAGATATAGTAGAAAATTTTGAGAGAGTAATTAATCATTCAGAAGCTCATCTATTTAGGACAGCACCAGTTCCAATGTACTTATTGTCAAAAAAAGTCAAAGAAGTTGGACATAAAGTTGTTTTTACTGGAGAGGGAGCGGACGAGGTTTTGTTAGGTTATGATATTTATGGCGAACTAAAGATAAGACAATTTTGGTCTAAATTTCCAGACTCAAAAATAAGACCACAATTACTACAAAAACTTTATTATTATCTCCCACAGTTTAAAAACAAAAGATATTTTCAAATAACAAAAGAATTTTATCGAAAAAATTTAAAAGATTTAAGTAATATTTTTTATTCACACCAAGTAAGATGGAACCAGTACAATGTAATTAAAAACTTTTTTAATTTGGATCAAGATGACTTTTCAAGAGAAAAACTTGAAAAAGAACTATTAGAAAACTTTAATAAAAGATTTAATAAACTTGAGGTTATTAAAAGGGCTCAATTAATTGAAATAGATACCTTGTTAAGTGGTTATTTACTCTCGTCTCAAGGTGATAGAATGACAATGGCCCATGGTGTTGAGGGACGTTATCCGTATCTAGACGATAAACTAAATTTAGAATTGGCAAGCATTTCACCTCAGTCGAAAGCTCCTTGTCTAAAATTGAAGAATATATTAAGAAAATCATTTAAAGGAATATTGCCTAATGAAATTGTTAATAGGCCTAAATTTGCTTACCAAGCTCCTGAAGCAAAAGTCTTTTTCAACAATAAAAAAGGTTTAACAATTGTAAATGAATTTATTGATGGATTGTCAAATAATGAAAAATTAAACAAAGATTCCTTTATTAATTTAATTTCAAAATTTAAAAATCCAGATATAAGTTCCAGATTAGGATTTAGAGAAAATATGGCATTTATTATTGGGTTATCAGATCATTTTTTAAAAAAGGTATCTGCTAACTGGTTAGCAATTAACAATTCAAATAGAAAAAAAATAAATTATGAGTATTTCAATTAAACAAATAGAGGATGATTTGTTATCTTATTTGAAAAAAGGAAATCCAATTGTAGCAAAAATTAAGGATATTCCAAAAGATAAGTCATTAGTAGAACTTGGCTATATAGACTCTTTTGGTATTATAGATTTAGTTACATATTTTGAAAAAAAATGGAAAATTAAAATTGAAAATGAAGAAATTACACCTGAATGCTTCGGTTCAATTAATAAAATTTTAGAATTATTAGAAAAAAAAATTTTATTAAAAAAATAAAATTATGGAAATTTTTTTTTCAGATGGTTATAAAGGAGTATCAATAATTTTTTGGAATAAAATATTATTTATAATTTAAAATTGAAAAGAAATACAGTTTTAATTGATAAAAATAATTTTTAATTAATCTTAAATAATGACAATAGTATATCTTTCAGATGGTTATAGAGGTGGAGCATCTACATTTTTAGAGCAGAATATAAACTATAATTTAAAAAATAAAAAAAAAGTAATTTTAATTGATGAGAACCCAAAAAAAACATTTCCAAACTTAAAATCAACAAACAATTTAAAAATTGTTAAATTAAGTATTTTTAAAGATAAAAAAAAAATAAAAAATTTTTTAGAAGATTATAAAGCTTCATATTATTTTTTCTTTTTTACTAATTTCGCAATATTAGTATATTATTTTTTTTTCTTTTTTATGATTAAAAAAAAAATAATAAAAATTGCAATAGCACTACATAGTGGCGTATTTAAATATAATTTTAAAGTAATTTTAGGATTAATTTTTTTCTCTTTTTTTTCTTTAAGATTAGACTATATGATATATGGTTCATATTCATCTAAGAGGTGGTGGCTAAATTTATTTCCATGGATGAAATTAATTAATCACAAAGTTGTTTTGAATGGTGTCGAAAAAAATCAAAAAAGAAAAAAAAAAAAATCCTTCCTAAATATTAGTTTCATTGGAAGACTTGAAAAAGAAAATGATCCTAATTTATTTATAGACATTTCCTCATTAAATAAAAAAAATAAAAATTTAAAATTTAATATATTTGGCGATGGAACTTTACACAAAAAACTAAATAAAGATGCAAAAAATGTAAAATTTTGGGGATGGACCAAAAAGGAAAAAATTTATAATAATACAGATATCACAATTATTACTTCTCCACTTAATAATTTTCCTTACGCTGCTTTAGAGTCTAATTCTTATGGTATTCCTGTAATTACTGCTGCTAAGGGCGATATTAGGAGAATAATACAGAATAATTTTAATGGTTATATATTTGATATCAGAACTAAAGAAAATTATAACAAGCATTTAAAAAAAACAGTTAAAAATTATAAGAAACTATCAAAAAATTCATTTATTAATGCTAAAAAATTTGATTCACAAAAATCATGCTATAAAATTTGGAGATTTTTAAAAATTGAAAACAATAATATTAGGTAAAAGAAGCTTCTTATCTCAAAGATTAAAAAAAAAAATAAATTCATCACAGGTATATGATTTCAGAGAATTTAAAAATTTTATTATTTTTAATAAAGAAAAGTTCAATTTAATTATAAATAGTTTTTATCCAGCCTCAAAACTTAATAAAATTTCATCTTTAAATAATTATTTTAATAAGAGTGTTGGGGACCTTAGTAACATTTTAGACAACATTAATATAAAGAAAATAAATAAAATAATTTATACTAGTAGTGCATCAGTCTATGGATCAATAAATGAAAATCAATATGTAAGTGATGATAATAATAGAATTTTGTATGCTTCAACAAAATTACTAAGTGAAACATTGTTAAATAATTTTTGTTTTAAAAATAAAATACAATTAATAATTGCTAGAGTATTTAATATGTATGGAGATAATGAAAATTTTTCAATTATTCATAAATTAGTTGAGGCAAAAAATAGAAAAAGCAATATAACCATTTATAATAATGGAGATACAGTAAGAGACTTTATTCATGTAGATGATGTATGTGAAATATATACCAAGGCATTAGGTATTAAAAAAAGTTTACTATTTGATGTAGGAAGTGGCTATGGAACAAAAATTAGGGATCTAGTAAAATTACTCAAAATCTCACCAAAAAAAATAATATATAAAAAAAATAAAATAAATGAAATAAATCATTCAATTGCTAATGTATCTGATATTAACAAATATATTAAAAAAAAAAAATTTATCTCAATTGATGTATTTTTAAAAAACAAATTTAAATTTATTATAAAAAAAAATAAATTAATTAAAATTGAAAAAGAGTATCCAAATACAATTAATAATTATTTAAATGGTTCGGTCATATATGGATGTGGTTTTGCTGGAAAAGAGTTAGCAAAAAAATTAATAAAACGAAGTAATAATAACATAAGTTTTTTTGTAGATGACAACCCAGATTTAATCGGAAAAAAATATATTGGAAAAAAAATTATCTCAAATAAAGAGCTATTTTTAGTTGCAAAAAAAAAAATTATTTCAAATATCATTATTGCAATACCTTCAATGAGTCACGAAAAGTTAATGAATTTATATGTTAAACTTTTTCCAATTACTTTAAATATTACCGCTTTACCAAATAAACAAAAATTACTAAAAAAAAATAATGTAGAAATTGAGGACATTAAAAATTTAGAAATAGGAGATATTTTAAATAGAAATACTTTTGATATACATAAAAATTCTGTTAAGAATTTTAATAAAAAATCTATAATAGTAACAGGCGGAGCTGGATCGATTGGTTCAGAGATTTCAAGGCAATTATCTAGATCAAACCCTAAAAAATTAGTAATTATTGATAGTTCTGAATATAATCTCTTCAAGCTTAAGCAAGAATTGGGTTATAAAAGTTATATCAGTTATGTTTTGTTAGATATTATCAACGAAAATCATTTTAAAAAAATTATTGAAAAACATAAAACACAATATATTTTTCATGCAGCTGCTTATAAACATGTAAATATTTTAGAGGAAAATTTATTTTCTGCTGTAAAAAATAATATTTTAGCAACAGTTTCCGTTTTAAATTCAATAAAAAATTCTGATATTAATATGACTTTAATTTCTACTGATAAAGCAGTAAGTCCTAAAAATGTATTGGGTATAACAAAAAGAGCCTCTGAAATTATTACACTTTCAAAATCGAAAGACTTTCATTTTAAAAAAACAAACTTATCCGTGGTAAGATTTGGAAATGTATTTGGAAGTTCAGGGTCTGCAATTGAAATTTTCAAAAACCAAATACAGAAAAATTCACCCATAACTCTGACTGATACTAAAATGACAAGATACTTTATGAGTATAAGAGAAGCATGTAATCTGGTTCTTCAATCCTCTCAATTGAAATACTCAAATTCCATTTATGTTTTAAATATGGGAAAACCAATAAAAATTATTGATGTTATAAAAAAAATTCATCAAAAAATTTATAAAAATAGTAAAAATCTTAATATTGAAATAATTGGAAAAAATAAAGCAGAGAAGTTGCATGAAAAATTGACAACAAGAAAACTTCAACAAAGTAAATTAAAAAACATTAATTTTATTAGAGAAAAATTAATAAATATCAAAAATATAGATTATTTTCTTGAAAATTTGGAATATCACATGAAAAATTTTAATGAAAAAAAATTATCTTTATTATTAAAAAAATTTATTAAAAAATAAATCTAATGTCATATGGATTTGAACAAAACGTATTAACTTCACCATATTCTCTAATAATATCGATTTTACTCGGCATTGGATTAATTAATTTTGGATATTTAATCCAGAAGCAATTTTTTAAAAAAATAGGTTTTTTAGATTTTAAAAAAAATTATATTTTTTTTTCTCCTTTGGTTGGTGTTTACACAATTATTTTCCCATTGTATTTAATTTTAATTTTAGAGTTAAATTTTCAGTTATTTCTGAAAATTATCTCACTTTCTTTAGTTTTTTTAGGAGTTACGCCCTTATTTTATCTAAAAAAAATCTTAGAAGTTTTAAAGGAATTTAAATATAAAAAAAAAATTAGTATTTACTTAATAGTTTTAATTTTTATTTTACTATTTTTAATTTCAGCTTCTCCTATTACCCATGCAGACTCTTTAGACTATCACTTTTCTGGTGCTCTAAACCTTTTAAATAATGGGAGTTTTAATAAAGAATTATTACCAATGAACTATAATATTGTCTCAATTGGTGAAATTATTATTGCAATTGGATTGATATTAAAAGCGGAGCAATTCGGAGGTATAGTACAATTCTTATCATTGTTATGTTTAATACCTCTATTCACAAATACAAAGTCTGATTATTTATTTTTAATTTTAATTTTACTTTGTCCAATAACTTTTTTTTTAATTAGTTCTCCGAAGCCACAATTATTGTTTAGTATTTCTACTTTAATAATTTTTATTTTTCTTTATGAAAAAGTAGATTATCTGAAAACAAGACAACTAAAAATAATTTTTCCAATAGTAATTTTAGTGTTAGCAATAAATTCAATAACAAAATATTCTTTTTTATTATCATCAATTTTGATTGGTCTCTATTTTTTATCAATTATGATTAAAAAAAAATTATTTGTTTATTCAATCTTTTCAATAGCTTTTATTTTTTGTATCACCTTTCTCCCTAGTTGGCTTTTTAGGTATGAATATTTTGGAACAAATCTTTTTGACCTTGTTAGAAGTCCTTTTCCATTAAATATATATGGATATGAGACACAACATGCTTTATTGAGTGGTGGTTCATTGTCAATTCTTGGAATTTTTTTTCCCACTAGCCTTAAAACATTTAGCACTTCGTATGGACCACTCTTAATTTTACTTCCATTAATGTTAGATAAAAAAATTCTAAAATCTAAGTTACCTATTTTGATTCTTTTACTATTTATTATTTTAGTTTTTATTTTTGGGAGTAATCTCCCTAGATTTCTTTTTGAGGGGTATCTTTGGTTAATTTATTTAGTTTCTAAGAATTTAAAAATAAATTCATTATATTTTAAGGTTTTCTCTAAATTAATATATTTACAACTTGCTTTTATAATAGGAATTTACATTTTTTATGTTTTGAATTTTTTTCCAGGATCACTTAATCAAAAATTTAAAGAAAGAATGATGACAAATAATGCAAACGGGTATCAATTAGCAAAATGGGCTAATGAAATTCTTGATAAAAATGATGTACTTTTATCAACACATAGGTCAATATCACTTTTTAATAATAAGACATTTTCATTTCAATTTACTTGGAATATAGACAATAAAGATATTAGATCTAAGATTTACTATGATTTCTTAAAATCTAAAAAAGTGAATAAGATTATATTTTATGGGGAAAGATTAGAAACAAGTATTTTTACAAAATGTTTAGGTAAACAACTGGCATATAAACATAATGTTGGCAGACATGTTGGAAGAAATCCTTTCAACAGAGGAGATTATTATAATGGCTGGATATTCGAATTTAATCATTCTTATTTACCAAATTGTTTATCTAGATAATTTTAACGGTTTGCCCTCTATAAAACTTTTATAATAAACACCCATATGAGAACCATAGCATTCTCTCATATCTTCAGTGTTAGTAAAATATTCAATAATTGTTCCCCTTTTTACTGATAGTCTAAATGTATAATCTATAGCCTCTTTTGCGTAGCATATGTCCTGTTTTTTATATTTTATATCAGCAATATTATAGAAAACAAACCACTGTGAAAAATTAAAAATAATTAAAAAATATATTTTTTTTTTATCCAAGTGTTTAAAGATAATTATATATAGGGTAATTATAAATGGATTAATTATTAAAATTTTTGTTGGCATAAAATAAAATACAAATAAGTTGATAAATATAATTAAACTCAAAATAATATTATCATTACTTTTAAAATTAACTTTTTTTACTAAATTATTGAAATATATTAAAATTAGAAAAATACTAAAGATCCCGCAAATCAAATAAATTTTGTAAACAAATCTGGGAAATAAAGAACTAAATTCTAAGCTTGGACCTCCATACCATCCAACTCTATCGTCACTCTCTTTTATAAATGGAACATCTAAAAAATCTAATGAATAGTTATGGAGATTAAACAATGGATAATAGAATATAAGACCAACCAGAGTAGTTACTGTACACCCCAAAATAAAGTTTTTAAATTTTTTTTCTTTGATTTCTAAAAAAAAATAAATAACTAATATCGGATATACAAAAGTTAAAAAGTTTGCTCTACATGCAATTGTCATTCCGAAAAAAATGTAAGACAAATAATATTTATTTGATTTTAAAGAGTAAAAAGCTAATGAAAGGAAAAATAGAGCAATTGGGTAGTCTATAGAGTTTGTATTTTCTAAAAGTAAATAAGAGTTTGATAAAACAAGAATAATAAATATAAATATATTTTCTTTATTGTTTAAAAAAGCTTTGTATAAAAAAATTATTGATAAAAAAAAGAGTGTAAAGCAAAAAATATTAGAGATTTTTGTACCAAAATTATAGGATATTATGCCAATAAGAAATTCTGGTATTGGGTGACCATATGCTCCCCTAGATGGCTTGTATATATCCCCCTCAAAAAAACTTAAGTAAGCATTTATAACGCTATAAGCATCTCCATCAGAAAAATTTGACCCTCTGTTATAAGAAATATAAATACCAAATAGAAATAAAATAATTGTTACAAAAAATTTACCTTCTATTTTTTTCATATTTATAAGTCAATTTAAATATATAATTCTTAAAATGTTTAAATAAGAATGGTAAAATAGTTTTAATTGGACTTAAAGAACTTTTATTATTATAGATTGTTTTAATTTGAACTTCCTTTATGGATTTTTCAAATAACGAAATATTAAATAATAAGTCTTCCTCAAAAAAAAAATCATTACTAATTTTCTCTAATTCTAGTTTTTTAAGTAATGTATCTCTAATACATAAAAAACCATTAACAACATCAGTTATTTCACTATTTGAACAGGTTGTTCTTGAAATGGATGTTAAAATAATATTACCGAGTAATCTAAGTTTAGGTATTTTTGCAACATCCTTTTTTCTGTAAAATCTTGTCCCTTTACAAAAGTTTATTTTTTTATTTTGAAAGTATTTTAAAAACTTTACAATGTCATTCGGATTGTGTTGTCCATCACCATCTAATTTAAATATTATATTATACTTAAGTTTAAGAGCTATTTTAAAACCTGTCATAGTCGCTCCTCCAACTCCTAGATTTTTTTTCAGAAATATGACTTTTACCTTTTTATATTTTGCTTTTTTTACTATAAGACCTGAATTCTCAGGACATGCATCATCAATTACAAAAACTTTATCAACCAAATTGAAGTCAATATTTTTAATTACATTAAGTATTTCTTTACCTACTTTGAAACACGGTATTACAACACAAATTTTTTCTCTCAATTTCATATATAAAATTTTTTTATTAATTCATATATTTTTATATTTTCTATTTTTTTGTGTTTTAAATTAATTCCTTTATAAAATAGTTCACCTCCAGGAACATGCTTACTTGTACTTTTAATAAACTTAATATTATTAATAAATTTTTGATAGTTAGAATCTATTTTTTTTTTTAATAACTTTTTTTCTTTCTCATAAAATAAATTTTTTAAGATTTCTTTTTTTGAAAATAAATCAAATCTATTTTTTTTGGATCTAACCTGAATTCTGCAAAATAAATCATTATTTTTTAAAATTTTTGTTTCATATAATTGGTAACCAAAGATATTAATTTGTTTAATTTTTTTTAATTGATCTTTAAGTTCATCTGAATTTTTAAAGGTTAGAATTGCACCATTGGTCATATTTGAATGAAATTTATAAAACTTAATCCCATAAGATTTAAAAAAGCTTTTTGGATCAATAGGTCTTAGAATAAATTCAGGTTTTATTTTTTTTTGACTAAAACCATTATAAATTATTAAAGAATCATACTTTGTCGAAATTTCAAAAATGATTTTAAAAATTATATCTGTAAGTAAAAAATAATCTTTTTCTTCATACTTGTTATCCCAATTATTATGTTGAAAGTGTGCAAGAGAGTTTAAAAAAATTAAAGAAAAATTAATTTTTTTACTTTTTGTTAAATTTTTAAATAAATAGAGTGATATTATATCAAATAAAAAAAATAAAAAATAATTTTTAAATCTTTTTTTTATAAAGATTAAAAAAAAAATATTAAAGTGACTAAATAAATTTAAAATTACTCTACTGTTAATCAAATAAATGGCAGAATTTAATAAGTATATGGTTTTAACTTTATTTTTTCTTTGTGTGTAGTTTTGAGCATATGTTCGTGCAAGTTTGTAAAAACTACTCAGTTCTTTTGGTTTTACTGTGCTCTGATTATTCCAAGGATCTGGTAAAAATAGTTTGATAAATTTGCTATTTTTGAAGTTTGTATTCATCGGTCCCCAAACTGCAGAGTTAATTTTTTTTTTTGACAAATAATCCCATATCTGAAAAAGGTTTTTTGGAATTTTTTCTCCAAGATTAAAAATTTTATGATTTTTGGATTTTTTACCAGAATTTATTGAAATATTTTGAACCCAAGGATCTAAATTCTTATCTTGAATTTTATCCTCAGAAAAAGTTTTTATATTTTTGAGGCTTAAAAATCTTTTAATATAAATGCATTCATACTTTATGGCTCCATATTTTAAAAAATTTAAATTAAATTCGTTTAAATTAACGGCTAGTAATTTTTTTTTATTCATAGATTCTATTTTTTGAATTATTAGATTATTATAGCGACAAAATAAATGTTTAAATTATTTTATACTAGTTCAGAAAATAACGTGGGTTTTGGAGTTTCAAAAGTAGTAGATTCGCTAAACCATGAAATTAAAAAAAAAAAAATTAGATCTATATTCTCAAATAGAATTCTAAAATTTTTGTTTTTTAACCCAGATATTATTCATATAAATGGATGCTGGAAAATAAGATTACTTTTTCTATTCGTATTGGCAAAATTATATGGTACGAAAATAGTTATTTCTCCTCATGGAATGATTGACCCTTTTTCATTAAATCAAAAAAAATTCAAAAAAAAAATTGCCTTATTTTTTTATCAAAAATTTATTTTTGAAAACTCAGATTTGATAATTGTAAACTCAGAATTAGAAAAAAAAAATCTTCTTAAAATTATAAAAAAAGTATCAGAAATAATTGTAATTCCACATGGTATTTACATTGATAAAAAATTCAGAATTCTTAAAAGAAAAAAAAAAAATCTGAAATTCGTATTTTTTTCAAGAATACATAAGTCAAAAAATTTAGATACTCTAATTAAGATATGGAGAAATGATCATTTTTTCCATAAATTTAATTTAGATATTTATGGAGAAATAATTGATGATAAATATTTTTCAAAACTTGATATTAATTACTTAAAAAATATAAATTATAAAGGTTCGTTAAATAGAAACATTCAAAACTGTTTATCAAAATATGATGTTTTCATACATCCATCAAATTCAGAAAATTTTGGTTTAGTAATTTTTGAAGGATTATCTTCTGGTTTGTATTTAATCTTTAATAAAAAATTAAAAAAAAAAATCTTAGAAAAAAAAAAATTTGCAAAAAATATTAATTTTAATTCAAAAGAATTAAAGAAAACAATTGGATATATTTCTAGTAATAAAGAAAAAATTAGAAGTATTTCTTTTAAACGTAAATCTTTAAATTATGTAAAAAATAATTTTAATTGGAGAGATGTTTCTGCCTTGTATTTTAAAAATTATAAAAATTTAATTTCAACTAAAATTTAAATTTTTCTAAAAAATTAAATATTGAAAAAGTAGGATGTGAGTTCCAAACTAAAATCAACAAAGAAAATAATAATAATTTTATTTTAGAAAAAATACGAGACTCAGAATTTATCAGAAAATAAAATAAAATAGCAGGAAAAGCTAATGTGCTTAATCTTATAATATTCTTTCCGCTAACATCTAAACCCTGCATAATAGGTTGAACAATTATTAATGATGCAAAAAAGATAATGTAATAATTTACATTTATATTTATTTTAAATTTAGTAATGCTATTTCTTATAAAAATAAAATAATAAATTAATAATGGTAAAAAGCTTAAAAAGGGCCATATGAAGAAAATGAATAATTCTTTTGGGTTTTTATTTTCTAGAAATAATCCAAAAATAGTAACAAAATATTGGCCACTCCTGCTTGAATTTACCGGGACTAATGAGGAATAGGTATAGCATAAAGAATATATAAATATAAAAATAAAAAATGTAATAATAATTTGTAAATTTTTCATAAAAAAATTTTTTTTTTGAATTATTTTTAAAACAAGTATACTAAAAAAAATCGCTGCAGCACTTTGTCTAGCTAAGGATGCAATTACAAATCCTAAATAAAATTTTCCCTGATTTTTGTCTTTTAAACCATTTATTGATATTAAACTCCCATAGATAAAAATAAGATCATTTACTATTAGAGGTACCGCAATATAGTATCTAGTTATATAAGGATTAAAATTCAAAACTAACAACGAAAGTAAAATTATTTGAATATTTTTATTAAACTCGAAAAAAAAATCTATAAAATATTTATTTATTAAAAAAATAATTATTATAACAAAAATTCTATAAAGCGTATAAATTTCTATATTTGATATTTTTGAAATGATTCCAATAATATATGGAAAAAAAAATCTTTCAGAGTGAATAGGTTGAATAGTTGTAGCGCTAATATTTGGTGCATATCTTGAAATTTCATAATACGAAAACCCATCTGCTCCACCAAAAATTAGACTTTCCTCATAATTAAAATAAGAATTAGTAATAAAAATATACAATAAAATCACAAACAAAAAAAAATAGGATGTATTTTTTTTAGAGCTCATTTTTATCTATTAAACCTTTAATCCAAAATTTCAAAATTACATACCAATCTAATATAGGTCTTATTTTTGTGTAATCTTTTTTTGAAGGATAATCCATGCTAACTGCTACCTCACAAAAACTGATTTTTTTAGATTGAATTATTTTTCCGTAACTAAAATATTCGTATCCATATGTATAAAGTTCCTTTTTGAAAAAATTTTTTTTAAAATTCTTAAATATTTCAACTTTAAATGCTCTAAAACCACAAGTAGTGTCACTTATTTTTTTTTTCAAAATTAAGTTTAAAAAAAAACTAAAACTTTTAATTAAAAATAATCTAATTAATGGGTTATTCTTTTTTGATGAGCCCTCTAAAAACCTACTACCTGAAACAAAATCATAATTTTTATTAATTATTAAGTTTAAAAATCTATCAATTTGACTTGGATCCATTTTTCCATTTCCTGCTAAATGAATTAATAAATCAAATTTATATTTTTTTGCATATAAAAACCCCATCATAAGAGCATAGCCAACACCCCTATTCTTTTTTAAATTTAAATATTTGATGCCACTATTTTTAAGTAAAATTAGTGAATTATCTGTGGATCCGTTATTGACAAAGATGTATTGTAAATTAAAGACTTTAAATCTATTTTTTTTTATTTGATATATAAGCTTGTTAAGCTTATTATATTCATTAAAAACAGGAATTACACATAAAGTTTTCATAACCCTTCAGTACATTATATTGAGAAATAATCAAATTGGAATAATCGGCGTTGGATATTGGGGAACGAATATAGTTAACGTTCTTTATCAATTAGGTATAAAAAAAATTTATTGTTTTGATACTGATCGTGAAAATCAAAAAGAAATCAAAAAAAAATTTCCAAAAATTAATATAGAGACAAATTTTCAAAAATTTCTAAACATTGATTTGTCAGGAGTAATAATTTCTGTTGATACAAAAAACCATTATAGTATTGCAAATACATGTTTAAAGAATGGTTTCAACATTTTTTTAGAGAAGCCCTCAACGAATAATTCAAAAAAACTTCAGATGTTAAACAAAATTGCAATTTCAAAAAAATTGATAATTATGAGTGGTTATATCTATTTTTATAACGATTATATAAAATATATTAAAAAAATTATTAAAAAAAAATTTTTAGGAAAAATTTTTTATGTCTCATGTGAAAGATTAAATCTTGGGCCAGTTAGGAGTGATATTTCATCAGCTTGGGATTTATCTTCACATGATATAGCAATTTGCAATTATTTATTCGATGATAATTTGTCCATCTTAAATACAGGTGGATATGATTTTCTAAAAAAAAATATTAATGATATCTCTTTTATTTCGGCAAAAATCAAAGATATAAAAATAGATTTAAAAGCAAGTTGGCTAAATCCAGAAAAAATTAGAAAAATGATAATTCTTGGAAAAAAAAGAATGCTATTATTTGATGAGCTAGATTTTAAAAACCCTATAAAAATTTATAATAAATATGCTAAATATCCTAAAATTAAAAATTTTAAAAAAGGTTTTTTTACACAAAAGGCAAATATATTCTTAGGCTCAACCTTAAGACCAAAAATAAAAACATCATCTCCTTTAAAAAATGAAATGTTAGAATTTATAAAATGTATAAACCATAAGAAAAAACCTATATCTCTAAAAAAATCAATTAATATTTTAAAAATCCTTGAAAAAATTTAAATTGAATTAAGTACATTACAAATCTTTATTAGTTGTTTTTTTTTAAGGTTAGGATCAATCGGTAAACTGATACCAAAATTAGAAAAACTTTCTGCATTTGGGTATGACAAATTTTTAAAAATTGTTTTTGCTGCATTTAGTTTATGTATTGGTTTTGGATAGTGTTTTCCATATTGAATTTTATTTTTTTCTAATAATTGTCTTATTTTTTTTTCTTTTTTACTTAAAATAACATATTGATGATAAACACAACCTCGAGAATATTTAATTTTTTTGATGTATTTATTATTTATATTTAAGTTATAAAATTTTGCTATTTGGACTCTATTTAGATTATTTTTATTAAGAGATTTTAGTTTATTATTAAGAATAGCTGCCTGAAAGGTATCTAATCTACTATTGAAGCCAATTATATCGTGTTCATATTTTTTAATACCGCCCAAGTTTCTTAATTTTAATAATTTCAAATATAAATTTTTAGAATTAGTTGTGATAGCACCTGCATCGCCATAAGCACCTAAATTTTTACCTGGATAAAAAGAAAAACATCCTAAAATACCCATTGATCCCGCAAGTAAACCATCCTTATTTGATGAAAAATCCCTAGCACCATGTGCTTGGGCCGCATCTTCAATTATAAATATTTTTTTTTTTTTAATTGCTTTTTTAATTTCACTAAAATTACAACATTCACCATATAAATGGACAATAATAATTGCTGATGTTTTTTTTGTAATTTTTTTTTTTAAATCCTTGATTGAAAGTGTTGGATTAGAATTTTGTATATCTACTAATACAGGTTTCAAACCAGCCCTTAAAACAGCAAATAATGTTGAGCAATATGTTTGAGCAGGAATTATTACCTCTGAGTTTTTTTTTAAATTCAATGCTTTAAGGGATAAAAACAAAGCATCCGAACCACTATTGCAACCGATTGCATATTTAGTATTACAAAACTTTGCGAAATTCTTTTCAAAATTAAAAACTTGTTTACCATTTATAAAGTTACTATTTTTTATGATGTTTTTAATATCTTTGATGTTCTTATGAAATTTTACTTTATCTTGTTGATATATATCAAAAAATTTTACCATTTACTCTACTTACTAATTTTTTTTACATTTACAACGTTTATTAATTGAAATTAATAATATACTTATTCAATATGAAAGTTATTAAAAAAAAATCTTCAATTAAAAATGTGAAATTTGGAAAAAATGTCACAATTATTGAGCCAGTAAATTTATATGGCTGTGAGATTGAAGATAATTGTTTTATTGGTCCTTTTGTTGAAATACAAGAAAATGTAAAGTTAGGCAGAAATACTAGAGTTCAAAGTCATAGTTTTATTTGTTCCAACGTAAGTATTGGTGAAAATTGTTTTGTAGGACATGGTGTTTGTTTTACAAATGATAAATTTAAAAATAATAAATTACAAACAAATAAAAAAAAATTTTTGAAAACAAAAGTGGGTTCAGAAGTTTTAATAGGTAGTAATTCAACGATATTACCAGTCATTATTAATTCAAAAGTAGTAATTGGAGCTGGATCTGTAGTAGTAAAAAATTGTTTGAAAAGAAAAATCTATGCAGGAAATCCCGCCAAAGAAATAAAAAAAAAATGATAGCTATAATTGACTATGATGGTGGTAATTATAAGTCGGTAACAAACATTTTAAAGAGATCTAAAATAAATTATATTTTATCAAATAAAAAATCAGAAATTTTAAATTGCAAAAAAATAATTTTACCAGGTGTTTCAAATTTTGACTATTGTATGAAAAAGTTAAAATTTTTGAATCTTGATAAGATTTTATACGAGGCAGTGATTGTGAATAAAAAAAAATTTTTAGGTATATGTTCCGGAATGCAAGTTTTAGGTTCGTACAGTGAAGAAGGAAATGTAGAAGGACTTAATTTTGTCAATGGAACTGTAAAAAAAATAAATTCTGATAAATATTTTAAAGTTCCTCACATGGGTTGGAATAAAGTTGATACTAAAAACAATGATCTTTTTAAAAATATTGAAAACAATACAAGGTTTTATTTTTGTCATTCTTATCATTTTTCTAGTAGCGATAAAAACCTTAAAATAAATACCACAAAATATAAATCTGATATTTGTGCAGCATTTAATTATCAAAATATATACGGTGTTCAGTTTCATCCTGAAAAAAGTTATATTGAGGGAATGAAACTGATTAATAATTTTTATGAACTTAATTAATGAAAAAGTTAATAAGAATTATTCCTAGTTTACTCTTGAAAGACGATTATCTTGTTAAAGGTAAACAATTTCACAATCATAAATATGTAGGAGATATTTTTAATGCTGTAAAAATTTTTTCAGATAAAAAAGTACATGAAATACAAATTTTAGATATATCTGCCAGGAAAAAACAAAAGTGCATTGATCAAAGTTTGATTAAAAAAATACGATCTGAAATATTTGTACCTTTAGCAGTTGGTGGAGGAATTAAAACAATAGATGAAGTGAGTTCCATAATTAATGAAGGTGTCGAAAAAGTTATTGTTAATTCAGAAAATTTTTTAAATAAAAATTTAATAGAACAAATTGCTAAAAAATTTGGATCTCAAAGTACTGTTGTTTCAATAGATGTTAAAAAAATTGATAATGAGTATAAAATTATGTCAAATAATGGTGAAAAAATTGAGAATTATAATTTGATTGATTATATTAATCATATCCAGAATAACGGAGCTGGTGAGATAATTCTCACATCTATTGAGAATGAAGGTTTAAAAAATGGTTTAGATATTGATTTGTATAATTTTGTTGAGGAGTATGTAAATATACCTCTTGTAGCTAGTGGAGGGGTTGGGTCTATTAAAGATATAATTAATTTTTTTGACAATTCTTCCTTTTCAGCAGTAGCTTGTGGATCTTTATTTGTGTTTTTTGGCAACAGAAATGCTGTATTAATTAACTATCCAGATAAAAAATCTATAGAAACAATTATGACAAAATATGAATAAATTTAAGAAAATATTACCTCTATTATTATTAATTTTATTTTTACTAATAATTTTTTATTATTACAGAAAAAATGAGTCTGACTTTTTAGCAATCCACCAATTAGATCAATTATTATTGTTTCAAATAATTTTGTTAAGTTTTTTTTATTTACTAACTGAGGGTTTAATATTAAGGAATATAGTAATATTTTTAGGGACAAAAATTTATTTTTTTCAATCTTTTTTGATAATGAATGCAACTTATTTTTGTAATACCTTTGTTCAATTTTCTGGACTTGGATATAGAGTTTATTACCTTAACAAGTATAAAAAATTAAAGATTTCCGAAATAATAAGATTTAGTATTGATACAATAGTTTGTGAGCTGTTAATCTTTAGTTTAATAGGAATAATTACAATTTTAGCTATAGATTTTAACTCTGAAAAAATTAAAATTAGTTTTACTTTATATCTAGTTTTTTTTTCTTTTTTTTTAAGCTCAGTTATTTATTTAAATCTTATCAATCAAATTTCATCAAGGATAAAAAGCTTATTTGTAAAGTTAAATTTGAAATTATTTGATAAAATAATTGATATTTTTCTTATTAAAAAAAATAATATTTTTTCTTTTTATAAAAAGCAATTTTTAGTTTTTTTTATTCAATATGTTATTCTTTTCTCTATCTTTTTTTTAATATTGAAAAAAATCAATGTTGAAAACTATACATATTTATCTTTTTTGATAACATCTTTGGTAGATTTTTCTTTTTTGATTGCACTAACACCTTACTCAGTTGGAATAAGTGAGTTTGTCACATTTGTTGGAACAAGAGATATTCCACTTTCATTTGCTGAGATTATAATTTTAATAAATATTTTTCGGGTTAGTATGTTAATAATATATTTTATTTGTGGACCAATATTTATTCTATTAAATTTAAGAAAAAAAAGCTATGGAATGTAGTCGTTGTTTATCAAACCAAACTATTCAATCTTTAAGTTTAGACACTAATAATATTTGCCAATTTTGCAAAATACATGATGAAATGGACAAAGAATATCCTTTAAATGATAATAGCGAAAAAAAATTATTTGAAATTTCAAAAAAAATAAAAAAAAAAGGATCCAAATCAAAATATGATTGTGTTGTAGGGGTTAGTGGAGGACGTGATAGTACTTTTTTATTATATTATATTAAAAAAATTTTAAACCTAAGACCACTCGCAGTTCATTATGATAATGGATTTGACTCGGATATTTCTGTTTCTAATATTTTGAATATTTGTCAAAAATTAGATGTAGATTTAGAGACCAATGTGGCTGACTGGCAAACTTTTAAAAAAATTACCAGATCTTTTTTTAAAGCTGGTGTATCTGATCCTGATACTCCAACAGATGTAGGTATTTTCAAAACAATGTATCAAACTGCATATAGGGAAAAAATAAAATATGTTTTTAACGGACATTCATTTAGAACTGAAGGAATTGAACCATTAGATTGGACTTATATGGATGGAAAATATATAAAAGAAATTTATAAAAAATACGGCGATGGAGATTTAACCAAATTTGATAATTTTTATATAAGTGACATTATTAAATATAAAATTATATCTGGGATAAAAACTATTCTGCCATTAAATTATATTAATTATTCATATGACATAGTTGAAAAAATTTTAAAAGATGAGGTTAACTGGAATTATTATGGAGGCCATCATCATGAGTCACTGTTAACCAAGTTTGTAGTCTCAAGTTATTTACCAAAAAAATTTAATATAGATAGAAGACTAACATCATATTCTGCAATGGTAAGATCTAACATTATATCTAAAGATGATGCAAAAAAAATTTTACAAGAAAAACCAATTTCCGAGAAGGACGAGAACAACTTAAAAGAATATATATTAGACAAATTAGATCTATCACAGAAAGAATTTGAAAATATTATGAAAATGAAAAATAAAAATTTTAGAAATTTTAAAACTTATTATAATATTTTTAAATATTTTAAAATACCTGTTAAGACTTTATATAAATTAAATTTTATCCCAAAACTTTTATACTTAAGATATTTTGGATAATTTAATTTAAAAATTTTTATTATTCAAAATTGTGAGTGTTTTTAACTTTTGCATTACTAATGATTTCTCAACCAATTTTTTATTTGAATCAGAAGTAACAGTTCATAAAATCTTAAGGTTTATAAGACTTTTTTTTAATTAACATTAGATACTTATATTTAAATTTTGCAATTGTTTCATTATTCTGCCAAATTCCAATTGCTATCATACAACATTCTCAGAAAATTTTTTTTAAATTTTAGTTTTTAGACCGATAATAATTTAAAAATTCATCTAGTTTGAATTTTTTTTCACATTTATTTAGATAATTAAAGTAATAATTTCTTTTTTGTAATTCATTAAAATCATAATTTTTCAGAGAACATTTTTTACTTAGGTGTTTTAATGAAATTTTATTTTCTTCAAATCTTATATCTTTTGCATATATGCTATTCATTATAACATCAGAATAATTAAAATTGAAAACTTTAAAAGATAAAACAAAAGTTAGTAAAATTGATAAAATAATACTTTTTTGAAATTTATTTATAAAAAGGTAGTGATTTTTAAAGCTAATAAAAATTATTATTAAGTAGAAAGCTAAAAAACCAGTAAAAATTCTTGGTGCTGGCTGTTTATCAATCAAAAATAACATTATCAGGTGAGATATTTGAATTATGATAAATATTGAGCTTATATTATTAAATTTTATTAACGGAATTATTATTGATAAAACAAAAAATATTAAAATCCATCTATCAAAATTATAAAGTTCAATTATAAAATTAATTAGGTTAAAATTTTTAACGTTAATATACGCCTCATAAAAAAATATTCTTATTATCCCCTCATTAAATATTAAAAAGAAATTTTTTGATAAATAATCTAAAAAATAATTAACATCAGATGTTGGTATCGAGTTAATTGCTATTCCTGTTAAGATAATCGATATAATATAAAAGAATATTGTTGGAAAAATAAAATAAATTAATAATTCCTTAAGAAATTTTTTTTTCTCGCTAAAAATAAATAAACCCAAAATAATTGGTATTACTAGGTACAAATTTACTAAATGGTTATAAATTTGAATGAATAAAAAAAATAAAATTATTTTGTTATATGTTTCCCTATTTTTAGAATTTAATAAGAATGCAATAAGAACAAAAATACATGAAGAAAAAATATATCCAATATACAGACCAACATACAATGAGAAATTTGTTGAGATTAAAATTATACAAAAAAGTATTATCTCATTTCTACTACATTTCAATTTTTTCAAAATTAATAAATGAATTAAAAAAAATACAAATGTAATTATCCTATAAGAATTGAGTTCATATCCTATTAAAAGGCTTTTTATATAACCAAAAAAATGAAAGAAGGTTACATTTCCTGGAAAATTTTTTAAGAGTATCGTTTTTAAATTAGTTGAATAAACTAATATAGAGTTAAGTTCATCTCCACTTATTGCTATAAAACTCTCAAAATATAATTTGTAAAAAAAAATAATTAGTAAAATCAGCCCAATTGTATTAAAGATAAAGTCTATTAAATTTTTTTTATTTATTATTTTTTTGTCCATATGAAAAAGAACTTACTTATAACAGGGGGGAGCGGTTATTTAGGAGTAAATTTGGCGTTAAAATTACGTAGCAAATTCAATGTTTTCTTAGGTTCAAGAAATCAAAAAAGGAATAGAGAAGCCTCAATAATTACAAATTGTGAAGATTTACCTTTAGATGTAACAAATATTAATTCTGTAAGAGATGCACTTGAGTATTGTAAGCCAAAAATAGTTATACATGCCGCGGCAACAAAATTTGTAGATATTTCAGAAAAATTTCCATTTGAGTGTTCAGATGTAAATATTTTGGGATCTACAAATATTGCTAGAGCTTCAATTGAAAAAAAAGTTGAGACAGTCATTGGAATATCAACAGATAAAGCAACACAACCCATAAAGAATTTTTATGGCTTTAGCAAAGCGACAATGGAAAAACTTTTTTTAAATGCAGATAAAAATTCTAGAACAAACTTTCTATGTGTAAGATATGGAAATGTTGTCTGGTCTACTGGATCAGTCTTTCCCATTTGGAAAGAAATGCACAAAAAAAAAATTATTTATACAACAGGTCCATACATGAGAAGATTCTTTTTTTCTATAGCAAATGCCGTTGATCTTGTTAATTTTGCAATTAAAAATTCAAACAAGTTTAAAGGTAAGATAATTTGTTCAAATATGAAATCTGCATTGATCTTAGATGTTTTAAAAATATGGATCAAAAATTATGGAGGAAAATATAAAATAATTGGGAATAGAAAGGGCGATAGAATAGATGAATTTTTAATTGGAGATAATGAAACAAAAAATACTTATGAAATAAAATCGAATAACAAAATTTATTACATTATTGATTATGAAAAAAATTTTAAAAATCATATTCAAAGTAATATTTCTTCTGCAAATGCAAAAAAACTCACAGAAAAAGAAATTCTTAAATTAATAAGAATAGGAATTTAATAAAATGTTTAATCATGCAATTATTTTGGCCGCTGGAAGAGGGATAAGATTAATGCCATTAACAAAAAATATTCCTAAAGCTTTAGTAAAGGTTCAAAACCAAACACTAATTTTAAATGGTATAAAGAAGTTAAAAAAATATATTAAAAATATACATATTACAGTCGGATATAAAGGAAGTTTAATTGCAAAACATGTTATTAGTCATGATGTTAGTTCTGTCATAAATACAAATAAAAAAGGAAATTCATGGTGGATTTTTAATTTTCCATTTAATTTATTAAATGAACCAATAGTTGTCCTTACATGCGATAATATTACGAATATAGATTTTAAATTACTTAAAAAAGACTATATGCAAAAAAAATCACCACCATGTTTTTTAATACCAGTCAAACCAATAAAAAAATTAGATGGGGATTACATTCATAGGAAAAAGAATATTGTGAAAAAATTATCAAGAAAAAATAAAAGTGATATTTATTGTTCTGGTATCCAAATAATAAATCCTTATCAAATCAATAAACTAGTAAATAAGACAAAAGATTTTAATGTGCTTTGGAATAAACTTATAAAAAAAAAAAAATTATATGTATCAGATATTATTCCAAAGCAATGGTTTACAATTGATAAAATGGAGCATCTAAATATATTTAAAAAAAATTTAAGTTAATGCAAAAAAATATATTAATTGTAATTTTCACATTTAATGAAGCGAAAAATATTTCTAAAGTCTTAGATGAAATTTTGAAAATATCAAAAAATATATTAGTTGTAGACAATAATTCGAGTGATGAAACTATTAATATTGTAAAAAGATATTCAGTAAATTTTATAAAACATAAATATAACCTTGGAAAATCAAATTCTATGAAAACTGGGCTAGATTTCTCAAGGATAAATAATTATGATTATATAGCATTTATGGATGGTGATAATCAACATAGTGCTCGAGATATGTTGAATATTTGTAATAAAATAGTGGAAATAAATTGTGATCTTGTAATAGGTTATAGAAAAGATTTAAGAAAATTAAATTTTTCAAAAAAAATTGGGACACTGATATTAAGAAATTTATTCTATATTTTATTTAGGAAAAAAATTTTAGATATTCAGTCTGGTCTAAGAGTTTTTAAAACTAATAATTATAAGATAAATTGGGAGTCTACAGGCTTAAAACATTATTTTGCCGATGCAGAAATTACATGTTCCGCAATAAAAAATAAATGTAGTATATTTGAAATACCTATAGAAACAATTTCAAGTGAGAAATATAAGGGAATGAATATTCTTCAAGGTATTTACTTATCCATAATGTTAATAATTTGGAAGATTGTATAGAAATGATAGTAAAAACTTTTTTATCTTTTTTGTCGATCTTATTTGCAGTTCTTATGATTTATTTAACAATTCTGAACTATAAAAAAAATAACCTTACAAAAGCTAATCTATTTATTTGGAATTCATTATGGATTATACTTATATTAATATCTATAAGACCGAGTTTTATAGATAAATATTTTATAGAAAACTTTAAAATAGATATTTTTTATGTCCTAACAATTTTAAGTATTTTAGTATTATTTATTTTATCATATTTTATAATATTAAATCAAAAAATTTTAGAAAAAAAAATAGATACCATAATAAGAGCAGAAGCTATTAAAGAAATTCTTGATAAATTGAAAAAATAAATTAGAAAAAATGTTTAATACTATATCTATACTTGTTCCAGTATATAATGAGAAAAAAACCATTATTAAATGTTTAGACAGAATAATATCATCAGATACCATGGGTTTGGAGAAAGAGATAATTGTCTCTGATAATTGTTCGACTGATGGTACTGTTGAATTGCTTAAAAAATATTCTCATCCTAAAGTTAAATGTTACTTTAAGGAAAAAAACCAAGGCAAAGGAGCAAATATAAAAAATGCATTGTCAAATGCAAATGGTGATTTAATTTTATTTCAAGATTCTGACTTAGAATATTCACCAGAAAATTATCCAGACCTAATTAAGCCGTTTTTTGAAAATAATGCCGATGTAGTTTACGGTAGCAGATTAACAAGAGCCAAAACAATTAAAATAATAGGATTTCCGAACTATATGGGAAATAAGATTTTCACTTTCTTAGCAAACTTATTATTTAATATGATTTTTACAGATATTGCGACTGGCTATAAAATATTTAGGAAAGATGTAATAAAAAGTTTAAAAATCAACTCTAATGGTTTTGAAATAGAGCCTGAAATAACTGCTAAAATATCAAAAAACAAAAAACTGAATATCTTTGAAGTCCCAATCTCAATTTATTCAAGAAGCTATCAAGAAGGTAAAAAAGTTAGATGGTGGGACTTTTTTATTTACGTTTACACACTTATAAAGTGGAGAATATTTAATTAACTTTATTTAAAAAAAGAATATTTTAGGATACAATAAATAGCTACAAACGCATCTTTGATAGAAATTTTTTTTCCCTGTTCATAACTTCTTCCATTATAAGATACTGGAACTTCAAAAAATTTTACCTTTTTTTTTGCTAGTTTAATTGTTAATTCAGGTTCTATTCCAAAACTATCCTGCTCTAGTTTTTCTGGCTCTATATATTTTTTTTTAAAGACTTTATAGCCAGTTTCCATATCAGTCATATTAAGGTTTGTGAAAATATTTGTTAAAGTTGTTAGAAATTTATTAGCGATTGTATGCCAAAAAAAATGGAGTCTTTTAGGTCCATCGCCACCAATAAAACGACTACCATAAACTACATCAGCATCGTATTTTAAAAAAGGTAGAATGAGTTTTTCATAATCGTCTGGATCATATTCTAAATCTGCATCTTGTATTAAAATTATATCACCAGTTGATTTTAAAATTCCATTTTTAATTGCTCTACCTTTTCCAAAATTTCGATCATGAAAAATTACTTTTAAATTGAAATAATTATTTTTAAAATTATCTACAATTTTTTTTGAGCCATCTGATGAATTATCATCAATTAATATTACTTCATAAATCTCAAGCTTAGATTTATAAATTTTATCTATAATTAATTTGATTGTATCTTTCTCGTTATAGCAAGGTACTATTATAGAAATCTTGAATTTGTTATTTGAAATCATGAATATTTATAATTATATATATTACTGTTTGTATAATTAGAAACAAAAAATAAAATATTCATAATGATTAAATTTTTTAAAATTAAAAAAAATTACAAAAACAGAATAATTTTTACCTTTATAATTATGTTAGTTTTAATGATTAAATTAAATTTTTTTTTAAATGTATATTTATTATTAACGAAAGACCCTAATTCTCGCATGCTAAATAATTATGGTTTTTGTTATCCCATGGGGTATGGCTACATTAATGATATCATTAATAAATTTGAAATTGATAGCAGTGAAGTTAGTGTAATAAATAAGCAAATATATCCAAGCTCTGCAATATTTCTAAATAAATTTAATTCTAATATTAAAAATAATAAATTAGAAATTTTATTAAATTACAAAATTGAGGATTTAAAAGAAATCAATAGAAAATTCACTATTTTAGACCAACAAGGTGAATGCTATCTAATTAAGTACAATAATGATTGAGATACTAAATATATTATTTTTAATTATTACCTCATCAATTTTATTGAGTAATTTCTACACATTAAATTTGATAAGTAATAATCAAATTTTTAAAAAATTATCTTTATTAAATATATTTTCGATTAATATTTTAATTGTGATGCTAGTTTTACTGATTACATCTTTTTTAAACATTAAAAATATTTATATTTTAGCAATTTTATTTAGTATTAGTTTAATAGGTTTAATATTGAATAAAAATTTTTTTCTACAAAGGTACTTTGTTAAAAATTATCTATTATTTATTGTTTTCTCTCTTATTCTTGTATTTGATCTAGCAGGAAATCCTAAACTAGAATGGGATGGACATGGATGGTATTTTCATGCATTTAATTTTAAAGAAAATTTCAATTTTTTTAATTTAATAAATGCTGATCGGTACAACCAACCACACTTAGGCGGAATTTTCTGGGGTATTTTTTGGAATATGTCTTTTTATGATTATGAGTTCTATGGAAGAATATTTTATATAATATTATATTTGTGCGCAATTTTATCTGTAATAGAAAACGTATCTAAAGATTTTACAAATAAACTGATCATTTCAACAATATTAATATTTTTAACATATGACAAATTTTTATTCAGCGGATATCAAGAAATTCTAATCTTCTCTATAATAGTTATCATATGCAATTTAATGAAAAAAATGGATTTAAAAAATTTGAAAAGTTCTCAAATATTGCTTCTAACTGTATTTAGTTCATTATTACTTTGGTCAAAAAATGAAGGGATTTTTTTTTTCATTATTATTAATTTATATATATTTTATTTTCAAAATCTTAAAAATAAATTTGTGTTAATTTTTTTAAGCTTTTCTTTTATTTTTTTAAAATTTTATCTTTTAAGTTTTAATTATTCATTTGATATGTCTTTAAGTGACTCAACTTTTCTGTCTGATTTGCATTTTTCATATGAAAAATCATTATTTATTATTACTCATATAATAATTGCACTGTTTAAATATCCAATATGGGTTTTGTTTATTTTTATTTTGTATGTAAATAAAAAATACAAAAAAAATTTAGATGTACTATATTTCTCTTCAATTTCAATTTTGCTTATATTTATTATCTACTTATTCAATGATACAGAAAACTATAAATGGTTGATATCCGGTTCTTTAGATCGAGTAATTTTCCAAGCTTCAGGTTTTTTGATTATTTTTGTCTCTGACTCATTAAACTCAATAATTAAAAGATTTAAATATTAATAATGTATAGATAATTATAGGAATAAAAACTGCTATTAAGAAATTTGATGAAATATATAAGACAATGATCGGTAGTGAAGATAGAAACAAATATATAACCCAAATATAATTATTATTTATGAATTTTGACAAATAGTGGTGGAAATGATTTCTATCTGGGCTGAATGGAGAAATTTTCTTATAAATTCTTAGAATTGTAACTCGAGCAGCATCTACCCCAGGTATTAGCATCAAAAGAAATATTTCATCACAAAAAAGAATACTTTTATCAAAATTGTATATTTTAATAATAAGTAGACTTAAGAATATAGAAATAAAATTGACTCCGCTGTTTCCTAAAAACAGTTTATTACTTAAATTAAAAATTAATAGAATTGATAGAGATAAGATTATAAAATGATTGAATAAATCATTATCATTATCACTATTAATTAATGAAAGAAAAATCATTAAAAAAATAGAATAAGATATACATATACCATTTTTACCATCTGAATAATTTAAAGCATTAAAAAACATAAAAACGCAAAATATAGTAAATGGGATTGCCAAATATCCTAAAGAAATACTTTGTTCATAAATATAATTAAACCTTAATTCTGAAACAACTAATTCACTAAATTTCAATAGTGATAAAATTAATATAATAAAAATCAAAAAAATTTTAATTATTGTTCTAGGGTTCTTTAAATCGTCAACTAAACCCAATATATAAAAAATTAAAGAAATTATGATTATATTTATATAAAAGTATAAGTTTATTTTAAATATGACGTCTAAAATAATATAGAATAAAAAAATCGATACAATTAATATCGTACCGCCTGAGTTTGGTATTGGTTTTTTGTGAATTTTTCTTTCATTAGGAAAATCAAGAATGTTGAACTTAATAAAAAAAACATTAGTAAGATGAGAAATAACTAACAATATAAATCCAAATGATATAAATAATACAACATATTTTTCTAAGCTCATATCATTATAAAAATATTCAGAAATCATACTTGATAAGTAAGATAAACATTTATTTTCTATATTTTAAAGTTATAAATTATAAATAATCATAATATTTCATAATGTTTTTAAAAAAAAAGATATTTAATAATTATTATAATTATCTTGATATATTGATAATAATAATTCCATTTTCCATAATAACGGGAAATTATGTACTAAATTTAAATTTATTATTAATAATAGTCTTTGGGTCATTTAAGTATATCAAGGATATTAAAGAACTAATAAATAGATATAAATATTATTTTCTTTTTTTTTTAACTTTTATTTTATTGAACCTTTTTTTTTCAGAAAATTTATATTTGTCAGTAATTGGCTCTTTAGGTCTAATAAAAAATCTTCTCTTCAGCATTCTTCTTTTTTTTTGGTTAACTGATAAAAAAAAAAATTTTAAAAACTTCTCAATTTCTACTTTATTTGCAATTATAATTATATCAATCTCGGTTATAATTGAATTTTTTTACTATGAGATCACGACTTATAGAAATATAAATAGAATTAATGGACTTTTTTATGATGAGAGTGTAGCAGGAAGCTATATTGTTAAACTTTTATCACCAGCATTTATTTATCTAATTTTAGTATTTAAAAATATAAAAATTGAATCAATTTTATTTATCTTAAGTTTTTTTGCTGTACTTTTAACAGGCGATAGGGCTCCCGCAATATTATATTTTCTCTCATGTTTTATTTTTATATTTTTTAATAAGAAAATTAATTTGATCAATTCATTTAAATTATTAATAATTTTAATATCAATTTCATTGATTACTTTTTCTTTATCTAAAAATTTGAGAGATAAAATAACTTATACATCTGGACAACTTGGTTTTACTTATATTGAAAAAATTTTTTTCAACATTCAAAGAAATTATTTTAACGAGCGGAAACATTCTTTTGAATCTCATCTTAAACAAAAAAATAGAGCTAATGAAAACAATTTTTTTGAAACACAATGGTTTAAACATTATTCAAAAGCATTCGAGATTGGTAAACAAAATATTCTTATTGGCAGTGGTATAAAAACTTTTAGAAATTCGTGTAAAAATCCTAAGTACACTAATAAATCTGATTTAAATATTCCTAATGATTATGGGTGCGCAACACACCCACATAATATTTATATAGAAATTTTTTCAGAAACCGGAACTGTTGGTATCACACTTTTCGTATTTTTGATCATTAATATATTATTACAATCAATAAAAAATACTAACTCTAATGTTAAAGCCTTGTTACTGTCTTACATTTTTATTCTTTTTTTTCCAATTCAAACCACTGGGTCTTTTTTTTCTACTTTTAACGGAATTTTTTATTTTATTTGTTTGGGCTTAGTCCCATATTTAAATAATTGTTATAAATCAATTAAATAATCATTAAATTTGTAAGATTTAAAATATATTTTTTTATTTATTTTTTTTAAATTCATACCTTCAATAATCTTGATTGATTTTGAATAGTTATGAAAATCAATTGGTCTTAGTAATTCTGTTTTGAGATCTTTATTAGATTTATAGTTTTTATTAAAAAACACTATTAACTTACAACTAACACAGTCAAGTAAAAAATAACTGTACAAGTTTTCAGGTGATGTAACTGCCGCCTTAGATAAATAAATTAATTTTAATGTTTTTGCTCTACTTACAAAACCCATATTAAATACATTTTTCTTCGATATTATTTTTTCTCCTACGACACATACTTTATAATTTTCTGAAAGTTTAATAATTAATTTTATCAAGAAACTGTTCATTTTGTTATGATGTTTTTTAATATAAAAAATATAGTCATATTTCTTTGTTCTTGAAGAATTTTTAATCTTAAAGTTATAAAGTAGAAAATTGTAAAAATATTTTTTATTTTTTTTAAAATATTTTGAAAAAAAATTATGGGAAAATAAAATTTTTTTATTGCGCAAATTTAAAATTTTTAGACCAATTAAAGTTAAAATCTTTATAACAAAATTGTATTTAGATCTATTATATGATCCTGTTACAGGGCCAAGTATTGTCCCAGGGGGAAGAATTAAAATTAATATAAAATTCCAAGCTGGTAAAAAATTAATATAAGAAACTTTTTTGCCAAATATATAATATTTCCATAGCAGTAAACCTGCCCAAATTGTTAAAATATATTTATAAAAAAATGTATTCTGATTAATGTATTTAAACTTATTTAATGAAACAAATTTATAATTTTTAAAATTAATTTTCATGAGCTTAAGAAAATTGTCTCCTAAAATACCTTCTCCATTATTATTTGAAATATTTGATGCCCAGTAATAAATAATTTTTTTATTTTTCATATTTCTTTCGTATGTCTTTTCTTCCCAATTCAACTATAAACAGGCTTTGCAAAAAAATTATTTGATCAATACTAAATATTGCATAACTGTTTTCAGCTATCCCTCTGAATGTAAGAAATGCTAAATAAAAAATCGAACTTATAAGAACAATATTTTGTCTTTTTAGATTAATTTTTTTTATAAACATTAGATTGATGCAACTGAATACACATCTAATAATTATAAAAATAAGTAGCATTGAGGCTAACAATCCACCGCTAGCAAATGTATAAAATAAAATATTTGATGCATTATGATTTATAAGAAATCTATCTCCTAAAAAACCATATCCAATAAAATATTTATCATTTTTGTTAATAATATTTTTCCAATATTCTACTCTCCCAGAAAAATTAGTGTCATCAATAGGTCTTAATACTACTATCTTTTTTTTTTCTTTATCTTCAACTATTTCTTTGTATGTGATTTCTTTATTATCTAAAATTAAATCTTTTTTATCTAAAATTAAATCTTTTTTATCTAAAATTAAATCTTTATTGAAAAATTTGATCCCAACTATATCGTTTGAATTATCAGTAATTATTATTGAATTTGATATTAAATTATATTTAATAGAGATAATTCCTCCTGTAATTAAAAATGGTAATATAAGTAGCATTGAAATTTTTTTAATATAAGAAAGAAATTTATAATCTCTTAAATACCAATAACTTGAAAGCAATATAAATAGTATCCAAAATAAACTAGTTGTTCTAGATTGGGTTAGAAGTAAGATAAATGTTAGTATAAAAATAGTTAAAATTTTTTTTTTTGAAAAAGGTGTAATTAATAAATATAAATAAAATGGTATATATATCAACATTGCAACCCTAGATAAGCCTGATGATCTTATCGGATTTGAAGAAACAGTTAATATAGACTTATAAACTGTTGGAAAAGTACCATATAAGTGAAGGTCACCATTAGTAAAAAAATGTTTAAAACTCAAAAAACCAAAAAATATAAAATAAGAAATTAAAAAAAATAAAGATAAATAAAAACTTAAATTAAGTAATTTATTATAGCTAGAAAAATAAAAATAAATTATTAAAAAAAAAGACAGAAAAAAATAGTATATAAATATTATTTTGTTACCAGATATTAAATGGCTAATTAACTGAATTAATAAAAAAGAAATAAAGGTATAAAATATTAATCTAATTATATTATTATTTTCCAAAAATTTTATATCTAATTTTTTTTTTATGAAAAAAATAAAAATTATTAAAAAAGTAATAAATGGAAGAAATGTAGATCTTGTAAATAATATTATATTTGTAAAACTAGCTTTTTTGAAAATACCCAAACTATTTTCAAAGTTTGTATCAATAGAGCACCAAATGAAGAAAAAAAAAATAAAAAATAAAGGTTTTATAACATTGTTATTATTATAAATTTTATTATTCATTTTCTTATTAATTAAAATAGATTTATATTAGATTTGTTAATCATCAATAGTATATTTTTTATAAAAATTAAAAACCATCTCATTTTTTATTTTTAAATCTTTTTTATGAGTACATGGTGATTTACTATAAAAACATAATTCTCCTTTTGGAGTGATATAATATATTGCTTCTCCATTAAATTCTATTGGCTCATTAATAAGCTTCTGATTTGTTGCGTAATGAGAGTTCATTCTTGGCCAAGGATAATCAATGTATGTAGTAGAAAAATTAATGTATATTCTGTTTATATTTTTTAAAATAATCGCAAAGCTCGAAAAAAAAATAAAAAAAATTATACAATTATAAAAAAAAATATTTTTTAAACATAATCTATTGAAAAAAATAATTATAAAAAATAATGAAAAAAAATTTCCATATAAGCTTAATCCAAATCTGTAATTAGGATAAAGCAAAAACCATATAAATATTACAATCAAATTAAAAACTAAAAGTTCAATATATTTTTTTTCTCGATTTAACTTATTTTTTAAATTCTTTGATAAAACAATAATCGTTAAAATAACAAGTAATATTATAAATGGAGATAATTTTTTAAAAATTATTTTCATGTGATTGTTAATCCAAGTATCTATCCAATAAAAATTTTTTACATATTCTTCATAGTTAATGCTTTTATCCGTTGTATCTGGCCAACCTTTAGTCCATGCCTCAGCTTCAATTGCAATTAAAGATGGATCTAGTGTCCAATCAAATTTTTGAATACATGTAAAATCTATAGGATAAAGAAGGCATCCAGTAACCATAAAATTTTTTATTAACCAAAGTGAGATTATAAATAATGCAAAAAAATTTATACTATTTAAAATTCTTATATTTTTATAATTACTAATTATATAAATTAATGGAAGTATAAATAGTAAAATAAAAAATGGTTTTATTAGAAATATATATATAGAAATTATTGTTATAAGTTTAAAACCTTTATTAGCGAGTTTTGTATTACTGAATTCTAAATAATAATAAGTTAGTATAAAATAATAAAAATGTGCTGGTCCATCGTTTCCAAATCCACTATACCTATTCAAATTTGTTAATATGAAAATAATAAACAGAAAAGATAAAACTCTTAAATTATTATTTTGTTCACCATTAAAAAATATATTAAAAAAAAATAATAAAGTTGAAGAATAAATAATTACTAAAGGTATTAAAATTCCATTTTCATTAAAAAGAAAATTATTATTAATAGCAGACAAGTATTGTAATATGGAAATTATTCCAAATCTTTCATTTAGATTTGCTGAACCAATAATTAACTTCTCTTCATTTAAAAGACTTGTATATGGAAGGTGATATAATCCGGAGTCTGGTCTATTTGTATAATCAAAAATTATTGTTATGAATGAAATAAGTGAAATTAAGATTGAATATTTAAGTATTTTTAATTTCAAATTTTTTTCTAAAAAAAAAAAATAAATAATTGAAAATATAAAAATAAGAGAATTAAAATAAGTATTTAAACTAACAAAAAAATTTGCAAAAAGACCAACAAAAGATAATGAAAAAACCCCTAGTAAACAAAATTCTAAAACATTATCAATCTTATCAATTTTATAAAAAAACCTATTACAAAATGCTCCAAAGCTGCTGAAATAGAAGAAAGATAATAGACAAAAAATGAAAACTACTAAAAAACTCATATTTTACAAGATATCATTTTTTGATTTATTTTAATTAATAGAATAATAGACTATTATTAATTTTTGCTATATTCAAATTCAATAAATTAAAAATTACATAGAAATTAGTTAATATGAAAAAAATTTTAGTTGCAGGTGCAGGTGGTTTTATTGGAGGTCACTTAGTTAAAACTCTCCTAAAAAGAAATTATATTGTTAAAGCAGTTGATATTAAGTCGTTTGACGATTGGTATCAGTGTTCTAATGAGTCTGAAAATCATGTATTAGATATGTCGGATAAAGAAAACTGCTTCAAGATGGTTGAAGGAGTGGATGAAGTTATAAACATGGCCTGCAATATGGGTGGCATGGGTTTCATAGAAAATAATAAAGCTTTATGCATGTTATCTGTTTTAGTGAACACTCATTTATTAATGGCATGTAAAGAATATAAAATAAAAAAATATTTCTTTTCCTCAAGTGCATGTGCATATAACAAAGACTTACAAAACGACGTAAGTATTACAGGCTTAAAAGAGAGTGATGCTTATCCAGCCAATCCAGAAGATGGTTATGGTTGGGAAAAATTATTTAGTGAGAGAATGTGTAGACATTTTTTTGAAGATTATGGTTTAGATGTAAAGGTTGCAAGATATCATAATATATATGGTCCACACGGAACTTATGATGGAGGAAGAGAAAAGGCTCCAGCAGCTTTATGTAGAAAAGTAATCTATTCTATTCTGAATAATGAAAATACTATAGATGTTTGGGGTGATGGTGAACAAACTAGATCATTTTTATACATTGATGATTGTGTAGAAGCTACTTTAAGACTATTTGATTCAGAATACCATGGACCAATTAATATTGGTAGTGAAGAAAAAGTATCAATAAACGAAATGATTGACAAAATTGAAATAATTTCAAATAAAAAAATAAAAAGAAATTACCAATTAGATAAACCAAAAGGTGTTAGAGGTAGAAATAGTAATAATGATTTAATTAGAAAACAATTAAACTGGGATCCAAAATATACTTTACAATCAGGTTTAGATAAAACTTACCAATGGATTTTATCAGAAATTAAAAAAAAACATAATCAGTAATTAATGACGATTGTACTGGGTTTAAACTGTTATCATGCAGACTCTTCTGCCTGTTTATTTGTTGATAATAAATTAGAATTTGGAATTGAGGAAGAAAGAATAAATAGAACAAAACATTGGGCTGGTTTGCCAATAAATTCAATTAAAGCGTGTTTAACTTATAAAAATTTAAAAATTTCTGATGTAACTGACATAGCTATAAACACTAATCCATTTTCAAATATTACTCAAAAAGCCTCATTTTTTTTAAGAAATTATATTGTTGGGTCGAAAAAGAAAGAAATTTTTAAAAGAACAAAAAATAAATTTAATTTATTAGATAATATAAATAAAAATTTCAAAAAAGATAAATTAAATAAAAATGTAAAACTTCATTTTATTGATCACCATCTATCACATTTAGCTTCAGCTTTTTATCCATCAAAATTTAGTAAAGCAATAGGTCTATCTGTAGATGGATTTGGTGATTTTTGTAGTGTTGCAATTGCAAAATGTGAAAATAAGAAAATTAAAATTATTGATAAAATTTATTTTCCTCATTCCTTAGGTGTATTTTATGAGGCTTTTACTCAAATTTTAGGTTTTTCAAATTATGGAGATGAGTACAAAGTTATGGGGTTATCTTCTTATGGTTCTCCAAGATATTTTAATGAAATATTAAATAGTTTTTTTAATAATAAGAAAAATATAGATTTAAATCTAGATTATTTTAGACATACAGGAAAAGATTTTAAGTACAAATTTAGTGGAAAACCCAATCAATCTAAACTTTTAAATAATACAGCATTCCAAAAATTTCCGTTTTTAAAAGAAAATAAAATTGGTAAAAAACATAAAGATCTTGCTTCTTCTGTTCAGCAAGTATTTGAACACAAACTTTTAAATATTATTAATAAAATTAATAAATTAAATTTCTCCAAAAATCTTGTTTATTCTGGTGGGTGTGCATTAAATTCACTAGCAAATAAAAAAATTTTAGAAAGTAATATATTTAAAAAAATATTCATACCTTACGCACCTGGAGATGGGGGTGGGTCAATAGGATCAGCTCTAGTAGTTTTAAACAAAAAATATAATTATAAAATATTTAAAAATTTATCATCTCCATATATTGGACCGCATTATTCAAATGATGAGATAATAAATTATATTGTAAATCATAAATCTATGAAAAAATTTAATCTAAGAAAATACTCAAACTATAATTATTTATTCACTGAAATTGCAAAATTAATTTATAAAAATAAAATAATTGGATATTTTAATGGTAGAATGGAATTTGGAGCTAGAGCTTTAGGAAATAGGTCAATTATAGCTAATCCCTGTAATCCCAAAATAAAAGAAATTATCAATAGAAAGATTAAAAGGAGAGAGAATTTTAGACCTTTCGCTCCAACAATAATAATTGAAAGAAAAAATAGATGGTTTGGAAATAACCTATTAAATCCTTACATGTCTGTTGTTGAGACAATTAAACCGACAAAAAGTAAAAAGATACCTGCGGTTACTCATATAGATGGAACAGGAAGAGTACAAACAATATCAAAAAAAAATAATTATAATTTTTATTCAATTATAAAAAAATTTGAAAAATTATCTGGAGTTCCAATTATACTAAATACCTCTTTTAATGAAAATGAGCCAATAGTTATGAATTATAAAGATGCAATCAATTGTTTTCTAAGAACAAGAATGGATGCTTTAGTTCTTAATAACATTATAATTAAAAGGTAATAGTTATAAGAATTTTATAATGAAAAATTATATAATAAATTTTTATGATATTAAATTTTATAACTATAGTTTTAAAAAAACCTTTCAAAAAATAGATAAAGGCGGTTATCTTGTTGCACCAGCTGCATCTTCACTTTCTAAAATTTTACAAAATAAGACATATTATAAATCTTTAAAAAATTCAAATATAGCAATTTTAGATAGTGGTTTTTTTTGTATTTTACTAAGAATATTTAAAAAAAAAAAAGTAAAAAAGTTATCAGGTTATTTGTTTTTAAAATCATTTTTAAATTTAAAATTTAAAAAAAAAGTGAAATTTTTAAATATTGATCCAAATAAAGAAGAATCAATAATTAATTATAATTATTTTGTTAAATCAAAGAAAATAGTTAATGTAATTTCTTATTGTGCACCTAAATATAATAAAAAAATTTATGACATTAAATTAATTAACTTAATAAAAAAAGAAAAACCTAAATATGTAATTATTAATATTGGAGGAGAGGTTCAAGAAATATTAGCAGAGTATATAAGAAATAAAATAAATTATAAAATATGTATAATATGCACTGGGGCTGCAATTGCATTTTTAACAAAGAAACAAGCACCATTAATGAATGATATAATTGACAAATTTTACCTTGGATGGTTCGTAAGACTTCTACACAATCCTAGAAAATATTATTCAAGAATTGTAAGTTCTATTTATTTAATTAAACTGTTTTTAAGTGAAAGAAAGAATAAAATTGTGAAAAGATAAGCTTAATAATTATGAAATATTTTAATAAAATTTTATCTCCAGAGTTTTTTTTTGTAATTTTGTTACTTTTAATTTTTTCACATTCATACTCACATATTTTCACTGATAATTTATTTTCAAGTTATTCTTATAGTGAATTATTCATAAATTACCAAGCTGGCTTGATTAGGAGAGGTCTTTTAGGTGAGATATACTGGCAATATAATAAAATAATTGAGACGGATCCAAAAAAATTCTTTGGATTAATATTTTTTATTTTATACATAACTCAAGTATATTTTTTATATTACATTTGTAAATTTTATAGATCTTCAAAATTTTTAATTATTTTGATTTTTTTTGCACCACAATTAATTTTATTCCCAATATATGATTATAAGGTTTATTTCTTAAAAGATATATTTTCTAAATTTACAATTTTCTTACATGGCTTTTTAATACTTAAGTTCAAAAGAGAAGAATATTTATATTATTTTAAATTATTAGTATTACCTTTTTTGGTAATATCTATTTTAATTCATGAGTACCAAATATTGTTTATCTCTATCCATATCTTGCTATCAATAAATTTTTTGGGAGATAAAAAAAAAATAAGAAAAATTTTTAATTTATACTCAATTTTGCTAATTCCTGTTCTATTTACCTTTTTAACATTAGGCAATCAAACACAATTTAATGAGTTGAATGAAATATTAAAAATATTTAATGCAGAAATTCATCCTCAACTTGGCGGTGGATTTAGAAATCTAATTGGAGGATTTTATAAATGGCATTTTTATTATTTTTCTTATTCAGATTTTTTAAACTTATTCTTATGTTTTTTATTATCAATTGTTGTACCAATTTATATTTTTGAAAATTTCAGAATTATGAAAATTATAAATATAAATAGCAATCTTAAAAGTAATTATTTATTTTTCTTTATACCTACTTTAATTTGTTTTCTTGCACTAGATCATGGAAGAAACATAAGTCTTATTGCAAATCATGTATTTATTTTTTATATGACATTAAATTTTAATAAAATTAAATTTAACAATTTAATTAAAAAAACTGAAAAAAATATAAATTATATTTTTTGGTTATCTATTTTTGTTTTTTTCTACATTTTTATGTGGGAAATAGATCAGTACGCTGGATTTGGTTTGCAAGGTAAAGAAACAACAATATTTAAAAGTTCTTTATTTGCTGAATTTGTGAAATTAATGCATTATTCTTATTATCTTATAGACTTTTATATTTTCGATTTGCCAGAAATAAAATTATAATTTTTTACCAAACAAAAAGTAATGTTTCTCTGGATTTAATATATTACCCTTATAAAATTTATTAACTATTATTTTAATATTATATTTATGTTTTAGATTTTCTTGAAAGTTTTTAAAATATTTCAAATTATTAATATCCTCAAAATTTTCCTGGAAGCTAATCATGATATTTTCATACCTTTCAATTAGTGAAACAAATTTATCTCTCAAATCCAATGGTACCTCAGATAACGACCAATTTGCTATAAATAATGAATTTTTTAAATCAACTTTGTCATTTATTCTTTCAAAATTGTTTATTAAATCAAACCTATTATTTTCAAAACCCACCTCCAGCCCATTTTGTTTTAAATAATAATATTGAAGACAATTAACTAAATATGTATCAAATATTTTGTAGCTAATTTTGTAATTTATCTTAGAAAATATTCTTGCCATACACCCATAACCACCACCAAATTCAAAAATATTTGTTAATTTTTGTAATTCTATATTCAATGTATCCTCTAAACAGCTTAAATGATATACGTGGTTTATTTTGTTTCCAGAACTACTAGGATACAGAAAATATCTTACAGGATCACCTACGTCGTCTTCGAGAAGAAGTGTCTTATAATAAGACCATTTTTTATTTTTTTTTAACTGATTTAATTCTTTAAATATAAATAATCTATTATGAACAAAAAACATTTTTTGTATAAAAGCATACCTTAAAAATTTTTTTAATTTTCTTTCTCTAATTATTTTGTAAAGACTTTTATTAAATGTTATATGTGTTTCCTTTAGATTACCTAAGTTTTTTTCAACGATATCAATTTTTTTATTTATGATTTCATAAATACTATCATCATCAAATTTTAGATTATCTAAATTATTTGAAAAAAAAATACTTAAATTTTCTAAAATTTTTCTTATTATCTTACTTAACATCTTTGAATGTTTTAATTATTAATATTGCAAGGATTAAGTAAAAAAAATTCATATTTAAAAAAGATAAAATTAATAATATTGGATAAATTAAAATATAAATTAAATATTGTTTAATTTTTATTACTTTTGAACTTAAAAAATAAAGTCTTAATAATACTAGGAATATTTCCTTTACTAGAATCAATATTGAAATAAATAATAATGAATCAAATTTTATAAACAAATATCCTAATATTAATAAAAACAAAGGAAGTAGCGAAAGTTCTATTCTAAAATTTTTTTTTGAGTTTTGGTCAGCCTCATATTTAGTTATTAGAATATGAGATATACATGAATATACTGCAATTAACGTAAATATTTTTGTGAGGTTAAGTATTAAAAGCGAATACTCATCCCCAAGCCAAAAATTCAAAATTATTGAATACAAAGGAAAAAGTACGAATAATAAAATTGGAATAAATTTAACAAAAATTTTTAGTGAGTATGAGAATTCATCTAATTTTTTTTTTTTGTGGATGTTTGGTAACAAAAATGCACTAAAAGCTTTTGATAATATACTTAACTTTCCAGTTAATTGTTGGGGTATCGAATAAATAGCCAATAATGAAGATCCCATAAATATTTTAATTAAATATTTGTCCATCATCTCATACAATTGAATTAAGGCGCTATTTAAAGTCAACCATGGTGAATTTTTTTTAAAATATTTAAAAAAAAATTTATTTTCATTCTTAACAATTAATTTGTTCCTCATAAAATAAATAATTAAAAATATTATAGTTAGTACTTTAATAGAAACACTTAAAAAAAGTAATTCATATAAAATCATTTCATTAAAATATATTAAAAGGATAGATGGAAGGGATAATGATAAGCTATAAAATACAAAATTAATTAAGCTAATATTTTTGAATAATTTATTTGCTTGCAAAATTCCTTCAAAAGTTAAATAAATAATCGAAGTTACCAAACCTATAAAAAAAAGTTCTAACGAAAAGTTATAATTAAAATTATCTTTTATTATAAAATTGATTGGGAAATAGGACACCGAAACTAGAATAACTATACCACAAGAATATTTAATTGCATCGTATGCTATTTTACTCAAATTTTTTTTTTCAAAATTAGAACTTATTACAACTGCTTTTGAAATTCCTAAATTTAAAAGTAAGGATAATGACAATAAAATATGAAATAAAAAGTAATTACCAAAATTTTCAAGTCCAGCAAACTTTAAATGTATTGGTATAGATAATAAAGAAAGGAAAATAGAGATAAAACCAGGAAATGATAAAATTACAGAATTTGCTATTAAATTTTTAATTTTTTGTGATTGTGATTTCATTGAAATATAAATAAAAAGGTATAGCAAAAGTACCTATTGCCATAAACCAATTATTAAAAAAGTTCCCTGATGGAAAAAATGGATTTAAATAATAAAGTATAGGAAGTAAAAAAAATATACTGGCACTGTTGGTTGTCCTAGAAAATACAAAGAATAAAATTTTTTGAAATATTAAAAAAAGATAGTAAATATAAATTATCAAACCTAGTAATCCAGTTTCACTTAGAATTTGAAAAAATATATTATGTGGATGTGTAGAACAATTGTTTATATTTTTTAAAATTATTTCACTACATTTATTTCTATAATTATTCGGACCAATGCCTAAAATAGGATTATCAGAGAAAAGTTTGTAACTTGTTTCCATAAATGACCTATGTTGTGCAGAAGGATATGAAAAAGAAGTCTTATTTTCTGTAATTTGGTTAATTGTGTCTTTTACGGTATAATTAAATTTACTTATGCCAAGATAATAACTTGAGATAGATATAAAAATAGGCACTATTATAAATAGTAAATATTTTTTTGATAACCTTGAACTAAACAGAATTAAAATCATAAAAGTAAAGCCAGAATAAAACATTGATACCCTTTCCGAGGTGAAAAGTGTGATCATATATATTATGATACAAAATAATAGAGAATTGATTACTTTAGTATTTATATTCCCAATGCCTAAAGATAAATACATGCCAACTAAAATTGGAGATAATGTAATCAGAAATCTTCCTAATTTTTTTTCCTCAAAAAAAAATCCAGTTACAAAATCTGTTGAAGTATCATATAGAAAAATATTTTTGCCAAATATCAATTGAATGTAAGCATCAATCAAACAAATAAATATAAAAATTATATTAAACTTAAGAAAATTTTTCGCATTATTTGGTTTTTTTAATAAAATAAAAATTATTAATGAGTATAGAATAAATCTTATTAAAAAAAATGATGATTTGAGAGAGTGTAAAATATTATCTGATAGCAAGGATGATAAAATACAAATTAATATAAATAAAAAAACAAAAATAAATTTTGTGTTTATAATACTATCTTCTAGAAATAATTTTTTTTTTAGAACAAGAAATGAAAAAGTTAATATTGAAAAAAAAATCGTAATCTCAATTAATGCAGGGCCAAATACTAAAGAAAATGGATAGAATAAAAAAAATAAAAATAAAATGATGTAAAACTTATTATTTTTAAAGTTATCAAGAATATTAGTTGTTAACATTTAATATAGATATATATTTGATTTAGGATCTTTATTATATTATTTTTTCTGATTAAACCTATGAAAATTCTTTGGCAGGTCTCATTTAGACCATTCGGTAAATCAAAAATAAACGATGATATTCAAAAGAAATTTGTTGAAAACATAAAAAAAATGAAAGCAGATATTACTTTATCTGTTACTCAATTTGATGATTACGGTGTAAAAAATTTCTTAAACAAATCAAATATCAAGTTTAAATATTTCAACGTTCCTAAAAAAAAACTTCCCAGCGGCTCTAAATATTCGAATTCTATGATGTTGTCTAATTCAATAAAATATTTTATCAGCAAAGACTTTGACTATTTTATTTTTTCAAATGCAGACGTATTTATTTCAAAAAATATTGTAAAAATTTTAAGCAAACAAATACATGCAGATTATATGGGTTTTGTTTATCCTAATATACTTATTAAAAATGGAAGAAAGCATGAAACATTTCTTCCACATTATGGAATAGACTTTATTGCATTTAAACTCTCTAAAAAAAAATCTTTGATGTTTCATAAATTGCTCAAAGATTATAAGCAATTTGATTGGGGTGTAATTGATAACTTCTATATCTCAATTGGTGACAAACTAGATCTAAAGTTTGAAAATTTATATAAAAAAATAAAATTAAAAAAAATTGAAAATAAATTTAAAGATTTTAAAGAGAATAGAAATTGGCAAGTTAAAAGTTGGAAAAAAAATAATTTTTACTTTAAAAAGTTTTTAAAAAAAAATAACTTATCAAGTTTATATGCTTATGGCTCATATTATTATTTGTTATTTAAATTTTTCAGACTTAAAGATTTAAACCAAGACCTTTTTTTTATCTACTTAAGATTTTATTTATTCTTACCAATATCTTTTATAAAAAAAATCTTTAAAAGACCCTGAATATTTCCAACCATTCGTAGTAAAAATTTTGATTTTAACATTAAAAAACTTAGAAAATGTTTTATTATTAAAATCAAGCATCCGAAAAAAAAATTTATTAAACTAAAATTAAATTTTTTTACAAATATATACCTATTGACAATTTCCTTTTTACCAAACATTAATGGATTTCTATTAACGATGTTGCTACTTGAGTACTTTGCCTTTGAATAGATAACAAGATTTTTTCTTAATCTATAACTAAAATCTAAATCCTCGAGATAACTATAAATTCCATATTTCAAATCAAATCTTTTATTTTTAATTATTTTATAATTATAAATTACAGCTTGAGTGGGCAACCATTCTACTTTTTGATTTTTTTTTAAGTTAATTGCTTTGGTTTGCCAACCAGAACTTGTAACAATCCCAGCTCTATTATCATAAATACCAAAGAACTTGAAAAAAAAACTTTTTTTTATTATTTCTAAAAATTTATTTTGATCTTTTATAATTAAATTAAAACCTAAGCCGTTAAAAGGTTTTGATTTTTTTATAAAATAATACATTTTTTTTAAGCTATTTTTTTTAAAATTAATATCGTCATCTAGAAACATAACATAGCTAGTTTTTTTATTCGCTTTTACCAAACCTATATTTCTTTGAAGAGAAATCGATGGTTTAGATAAAATCAATTTTATATTTAATTTTTTATATTTATCTAATATATCTTCTGATAATCTTCTATGTATATCTGAAGAGTCGACAATAATAATTTCTTTAAAAAAAAAACTATTATTCTCTAAAAAATTTAAAGTATTAATAATTTTACTAGTTCTGTCTCTGGTGGGAATGATAATACTTAAATTTAATTTTTTCACTTTAATACCTTATTTCATTTACATAATTAAAAAAAAATAATTTAGTAAATTGGTTTTTTATTAATAATAATTAAGTAAATTAATAATGAAAATTAATAATTTTAAACTTGATTTTGTATTTTTATATTAATATAAGTCCATGCCTGGTGATTATTGCGAAAGTGTAATACCCGATCCCATTCCGAACTCGGAAGTCAAGCCTTTCAGCGCCGATGGTACTTTGTCTTAAGACATGGAAGAGTAGGACATTGCCAGGCTATCCATATGAGAAATATAATTGTCGTCACTGGTGGTGCAGGATTTGTAGGTTCAAATTTAATTGAGCTTATTTTAAAAAAAACAAAATTTAAAATTGTGAGCCTTGATAATTATTCAACTGGAAAAAAAGCTAACCATCACAAACATCATAAAGTAAAATATATCAATGGGAGTACTAAAAATATTAACAAACTTTTGAATAATTATAAAAATAGGATAAATGCAGTTTTTCATTTCGGTGAATTTTCAAGAATTTTTCAAAGTTTTGAAAAATTTGATCAATGTTACGACTCAAATAGCAATGGAAGTAAATCAGTATTTAAATTCTGTTTAAAAAATAAAATTAAACTTATATATTCTGCAACATCTGCAAGTATAGGAAATTTTGGTAATGATAAAAATCTTTCACCGTATGCATTCACAAAGTCAAAAAACTTAGAATTACTTGAAAATTTAAAAAATTGGTTTGGATTAAAATATGAGATTATTTATTTTTACAACGTATATGGACCAAAACAAATCAGTACAGGAAAAATGGCTACCGTAATCGGGATTTTTGAAAATCATTTCTTAAAGAAAAAACCATTACCGGTCGTAAAGCCAGGCACACAATCTAGAAGATTCACCCATATTTCAGATACAATTGATATTTGCTTTGAAGCTTGGAAAAAAAATAAATGTGCTTACTACAGCATTTCAAATCATAAATCTTACAAAGTTATTGAGGTAGCAAAAATGTTTAAATCAAAAATTAAGTATTTACCATTTAGGTCAGGGGAACGATATGCCTCAGCCTTAACAAACTTGTCATTTAATAAGAAAGTAATTAAAAGGTATGGAAAAATAAGATTGAAAGATTATGTAGCATCGTTTATTAAAGATAAAACTTAAAATATGAAAATTGCAAGCTCACTAAAATCATTGAAAAAAAGAGATCTAAACTCTAAATTGGTTCGACGAAGAGGAAGAGTTTATATAATTAATAAAAAAAATCCTAAGTTTAAAGCAAGACAAAAATGATTTGGGATCATATCTAAATAGAATATGATAATCGGATCAATTTCTGAAAATAAAAGTATAGAAAATAGAATAGCTATTACTCCTGATGTAATAAAAAAATATAAATCACTAGGATTAGAAATATATTTATCTAAAGGTTATGGTGAGCACCTAGGTATTAATGACAGAAACTATGAATCGGAAGGTGCGGTCATTTTAAATACAAATGAGGAAGTTATAAAAAATTCAAACGCCGTTGTTCAAATGAATATTCCAAGTGATGAAAATTTAAACGCTCTTAAGAATGATCAAATTTTAATTGGTGTTCTTAATCCTTATGCGAACGAAAAAAAATTAAAGGAAATTAAATCCAAAAATATAAAATGTTTTTCTCTTGAACTTTTACCAAGAATTACAAGAGCACAATCAATGGATATTTTATCCTCACAAGCTAATTTAGCTGGATATAAAGCAGTTATAGATTCATTTGCATACTTTCAAAAAGCTATTCCAATGATGATGACTGCTGCAGGAACAATTTCAGCAGCAAAAGTTTTAGTAGTTGGTGCTGGAGTTGCTGGTTTACAAGCAATTGCGACTGCAAAAAGAATGGGAGCTATTGTTTTTGCAACAGATGTGAGATTAGCATCTAAAGAGCAAGTTGAAAGCTTAGGTGGAAAATTTTTAACTGTAGAAGGTGCAGAAAATTTAGAGACAGAAGGTGGATATGCAAAAGAGACTTCAGAAGAATTTAAAAAAAAACAAGAAGAATTATTGAAGGAAACTTTGAAAAAAATTGATATAATTATATGTACAGCTTTAATACCTGGAAAGAAAGCGCCCCTAATAATAAAAAAAGATATGATTGATAATATGCAAAGTGGTTCAGTTATTTATGACTTAGCTGCTCCCCAAGGGGGAAATTCTGATTTGACTAAAGTTAATGAAATTATTGATAGCAATGGCGTAAAAATTATTGGCGAAAGTAATATATTGAATAAATTACCTATTTCAGCATCTGGTCTTTATGCAAAGAATATGTTTAATTTTGTAAATAATTTATTTGATAAAGAAAAAAAAAATTTTGAGATAAATTTAGAAGATGAAATAATAGAAAAAACGATGGTTAAATAATGGAAATAGACCCTTTTATATTTAGATTGAGTATATTTATCTTATCAATTTTTATTGGTTATTATGTGGTTTGGAGCGTTACACCTTCTCTTCATACCCCTTTGATGTCAGTAACAAATGCAATCTCATCTGTAATAATTGTTGGAGCTATTATTGCTGCGTTAGCAGGTTCGTCTGAAAGTATTTTTGAGATATCAAATACTTTTGGTTTTCTTGCAATACTACTAGCTGCTGTAAACATTTTTGGTGGTTTTCTCGTAACTCAAAGAATGTTGCAAATGTACAAGAAGAAAAAGAAATAAGTATGTCAGCAAATTTATCAGCGTTATTTTATTTAATATCAGGAATATTATTTATATTAGCTTTAAGAGGTTTATCTTCACCTGAAACATCAAGACAAGGAAACTACTTTGGTATAGCTGGAATGGTAATATCTATAGTTGTAACTTTTCTAACAGTTGGGAATTTAGGACCAGGATTTATATATGTGTTAATTTTTTTACTTATTGGTGGAACTATAGGGGCATTTATTGCATTTAAAATACCAATGACAGCTATGCCTGAACTAGTTGCAGGATTTCATAGTCTTGTTGGACTTGCAGCTGTTTTTGTTGCTATATCAGCTTTTTTGAAACCTGAAGCATTCAACTTGGGCATTGTGGGAAATATAAAATTGGCCAGTTTAATTGAAATGTCATTGGGAGCTGCTATTGGAGCAATCACATTTTCAGGTTCTATAATTGCTTTTTTAAAACTTAGAGGAATAATGTCTGGTTCACCAGTAACATTTAAAGGTCAGCATTTAATAAATCTTATATTAGGATTGGCCATTATATTTTTAATTTATTATTTATGTATATCTCAATCATCAAATGTCTTTTGGTCTATAGTGCTAATATCGTTTATTGTGGGAGTTTTATTAATAATCCCTATTGGTGGAGCTGATATGCCAGTGGTTATTTCAATGTTAAATTCATATTCTGGCTGGGCTGCTGCAGGCATAGGTTTTACTTTAGAAAATACAGCCCTAATCATTACAGGCGCTTTAGTTGGATCCTCAGGAGCAATTCTCTCATATATTATGTGCAAAGGAATGAATAGGTCATTCTTTAATGTAATTCTTGGAGGATGGGGAGCAACTGATCAAACTTCGGTCTCAAAAAGTAAAGAACAAAAACCGGTAAAAAGTGGAAACGCAGACGATGCAGCTTTTTTGATGAAAAACGCTTCCTCAGTTATAATTGTTCCTGGTTATGGTATGGCTGTAGCACAAGCCCAGCATGCGCTTAGAGAGATGGTAGATTCATTAAAAAAAAATGGCGTTAAGGTATCATATGCTATCCATCCTGTTGCTGGCAGAATGCCAGGACACATGAATGTACTTCTTGCTGAGGCAAATGTACCATATGATGAAGTTTTTGAATTAGAGGAAATAAATAATGATTTTGCTAATTGTGATGTTGCATATGTAATTGGTGCTAATGATGTTACAAACCCAGTCGCAAAGTCTGATCCTCAAAGTCCAATCTATGGTATGCCAGTATTAGATGTTGAAAAAAGTAAATCAGTTTTATTTGTAAAAAGAAGCTTATCTCCAGGATATGCTGGTATAGATAATGATCTTTTTTATAGAGATAATACTTTAATGCTTTTTGCAGATGCAAAAAAAATGACAGAAGATATTATCAAAAGTCTATAAATGACAAAAATTTTTTGTGATATTGCTGATATAAATTTAATAAAAAAATTCAATAAAAAAAAAATCATAAAAGGGTTTACAACAAATCCAAGTTTGATGCGAAAAGCAGGTGCCAAAAATTATAAATTGTATAGCAATGAAATTATAAAGATTACAAAAAAACCAATTTCAATAGAAGTTTTTGCAGATAAAGAAGCTGAAATGCTTTTACAGGGTAAAAAAATTACTAAGTGGGGAAGAAATGTTTATGTAAAAGTTCCGGTCACAAATTCAGAGGGTAAATTTTCAGGCAATGTTATTAAAAAACTTAATAATGATAATATAAAAATTAATGTAACCGCAGTTTATACCGCTAAGCAAACTTTAAAAATTTTGAATAAAATAAATAAAAAAACTAAGGTGATAATATCAATTTTTGCTGGAAGAGCAGCAGACGCTGGAAAGGACCCTATACCAGAAATTATTAAAAGCATCAAACTATCAAAAAAATTCAAAAATGTTGAAATACTATGGGCTAGTGTTAGAGAACCATATAATTATTTACAAGCTAAGCAATTAGGATGCCATATTATAACAATTCCCCCAAGTATAATTGAAAAAATTGAAAATTTTGGTAAATCCTTTTCCTATCTTACAATTGATACTGTAAAAAAATTCTTAGTTGATAGCAAGAACTCTAGGTTTAAAATTTAAAATTTTTTTATACCTATTAAAATTAGATTAGAATTAATATTAAATAATTTTATATTTAGAATTTTATAGTTAAAATCATATTTTTTCATAAATAGAATTAAATCTTTTTTACTTAGCAAGTTTAAATTCTCCTCTTGCGCATAGAAACTTAAACCAATAATTTTTAATATTTGTCTATGATATGTTTTTGGTAACCAATGTAAAAATGGAATTTTTGTATGGAAATCAATTGGGTAGTATCTATTTGGAGTTGAAATCACAAAAACTTTTTTTGATAATTTTATTATATTATCTAACATCTTTCTTTGATTCTGCTCACTTCCAACATGTTCAATTGTTGCGTTAGACAATACAATGTCTGAACTAAACTCATTTAATTCAATTTTACTTAAATCATCAGTAATTGATTTATTAAGTTTTTTCTCAAAAAAAGATGATTTTATATTTTGATTGGATATTGATTTAAAAATATTAATTTTTTTTAAATTTTTTATTATTGTATTACTACTTTGATTACTAATATCCTCAGTAGTTCCTATATCTAAAGCATCATTCAGTTCAATGTTATTTATTTCATTATTAATGGTTTGAGCTATTTCAATTCTTTTTTTATAAGCAATTTTGTCTAGAAACTTATAATGGTTTGTTACAAAAATTTTCTCTGAATTCTTACTCATTTAATTGGTTGCGGGGGACGGATTTGAACCGCCGACCTCAAGGTTATGAGCCTTGCGAGCTACCAGGCTGCTCCACCCCGCGATTTTTAAATTCTATTTTTGAGCTTATTAAGCTTTTTTACTCTTTTTATATTCTCTTGAAGAATTCTTTTTTTCTTTTCTGAGGGTTTTTCATATGTATTCTTAAGTTTAATAATCTTAAAAAAACCATCTCTTTGAAGTTTTCTCTTTAAAACTCTCAAAGCTTGCTCAATATTATTATCTTTAACTTCTATTTTAATAACTACCTCCAAAAAGAGATTTAGTTAACACTTTATTCAATCTTTGTCTATGAGTTTTGATCAAGTTCATTTAGTTATTAGTGAATTTTCTTTTTCTTTTTCTTTTTTTTCTCTTTTTATTCTTCTTTCAGCTTTTTCTAAAGCTTCAATTAAATCTTTTTGAGTAAAAAGACCCATCGCAACTGGATCTTTTGCATTTAAATTATTAAAATTCCAATAACTTTTATTTCTTATTGCTGTTGCTGAATTTTTTGTAATTCCAACTAACTTAGCTATTTGAGAGTCTTTTAAGATTGAATGTTGTTTTATTAACCATAAAGCTGAATCCGGTTTGTCTTGTCGTTTGGACAATGGAATGTATTTTTTAGTTTTTTTCTCATCTCCATCTATTTCTATCTCGTTTAAATTCAGTATTAATTCTCTATTTGGATCTTCAGAAGAAAGCTTAATTTCTTCTCTTGTAAGTTGACCAGCAATTATTGGATTATATCCAACTATTCCTTTTGCAACATCTCCATCTGCGATACCTTGAATTTCAACTTCGTGTAATTTACAAAATTCAGCTATCTGTTTGAAGGTTAAAGAGGTGTTTTCAACTAGCCATACAGCTGTAGCCATTGGCATTAATGGTGCTTTGGACATTACTTATTTTCTGATCTAAAGTTTTGAAATTTTTTATTAAATTTGCTTACTCTTCCTTTGTCTAAAATCTTCTGTTTACCACCTGTCCAAGCTGAATGAGATTTAGGATCTATTTCTAGCTTTAGAGTTTCACCCTCAGATCCCCAAGTTGATCTCGTTTCAAATTGGCTACCGTCTGTCATCTCAACAGTTATTTTATGATAGTTTGGATGTATGTTCTTTTTCATAGGCGGCTTTATAGCAAAAAGTTTGATAAAAACAATTAAAAGTTGACTAATTTTTCCATCATTTTTGAGTAAATACTGCTACTCGCAGCTCTAAAATTAATACTAAAGTCATTATATTCAACAATATCATTAGAAGTTCCACCTGCTTCTTTAATTATTAAAATTCCTGCTGCTATATCCCACAACTTAATCTTATTTTGAAAAAATCCATCTAATCTGCCAGACCCTACGTAAGCTAAATCTAGAGCAGCACTTCCTGTGCTTCTCATATTTAAATTTGGGAATATGATCTTTAATCCCTCCTGGTCGGATGAAAATAAACAATCTTCCAAGTTACTTTTATTTGATACTCTCACTCTATGATTATTAAAATAAGCCCCATTATTTTTTTCAGCAAAAAATATTTCGTTTTTAATTGGATCATGAATTAAAGCAGACTGAATTTCATTATCCACTTTTAAAGCTAAAGATATCGCAAAATGGGGAATTCCATGAAGAAAATTCGTAGTACCATCAATGGGATCAATAATCCAAATTTTATCTTTATCTTTATTCTCAATCTTTCCACTTTCTTCAGTTAAAAAAGAATAACTCTTTTTTGCTTTAGTTAATTCTTCAATGAGAATCTGTTCAACTCTTGTGTCTGTTTTAGTCACAAAATCTCTTGGACCTTTTTTTTTAACTTGCAAATTCTCAACCTCACCAAAGTCTCTGATAAGTATTTTTGAGGCTTTTTCAGTAGCTTTGATCATTATATTTAAATTTGGAGAAATTGAATTCATATTATTAAATTTTTTTAACATACTCAATTGTTCGAGTATCCAAAATAATTTCATCTCCTTCTTCAACAAATGGAGGAACTTGTATCTTAATTCCATTATCGAGTGTTGCGGGTTTGTAAGATGATGAAACTGTTTGACCTTTAAGAGCTGCATCTGTAGTAGAAATTTTACAATTTATTTGGTTTGGAAGTTCAATTGAAATTGGATTATCATTATAAAAACTAACTGTTACTTCAAGATTTTCAGTCAATAGTTTTCCTTTTTCGCCAATTACTTCTTTTTTAATCTCAGTTTGTTCAAATGTTTTAGGATCCATAAAAAAATAATTATTTTCATCTGAATAAAGAAAATTAAAATTTATTTCATCTAACGAAGCTTTTTCAACTGACTCGCTTGATCTAAATCTTTCATTTAATTTTGTATTCTTTCCAACACTTTTCATTTCTACTTGAGCAAATGCACCACCTTTACCTGGTTTAACATGTTGTGTTTTAAGAACTTGCCATAAATCATTTTTATACTCTAAAAGCATTCCCACTCTGATTTCCCCTGCATTTATCTTCATTTTAATAATTTAATAGCCTTTTCTGGTTTGTATTTTTTATTATTCCAAATGTAGCCTGAGATAGCTAAAAAATTCGCTTTATTCAATAACAGATTTTTATAATTACTGGAGTTTATACCACCTATCGCCACTATAGGAATTTTGGTCAATTTTTTAACTTTTTTTAAAATTTTAGTAGTGGCATGGAATTTAACTTTCTTAGTTTTTGATGAATAAAATGCACCAAAAGCCAAATAGTTCGCTTTTGATTTGATTGCTATTTTTGCAAGTCTAACAGAATTATGGCATGTAATGCCTATAATCTTATTTCCTGTTATTTTACGAGCTTCATAAATATTCATATCTTTTTGTCCTAAATGACAACCATCAGCATTAAGTTTTTTTGCCAACCAAGGGTCATCATTTACAATAAATTTAACTTTGTTAGATCTGCATATTTTTTCAATTTTTCTTCCAATCAAAATTTTTTCTTTTAATGAATAATTTTTTAACCTCATTTGAAAAAAGCTTACTTTATTTGTACTCAAAACTAATTTCAGGCTCTTACAGAAGTCTTTATTTATTTTATTTGGTGAAATAAGATAAATAAATTTTGTTTTACTTATTTTCAAGTTCGTGAGACCATTTTCCTTGTGCTGCTAAGGTACACATTTTAGCTCTATGATTAAAAGTATTTTGAGTTGTTTCAATATCTTTGATATTTTTTGACCACATTTTAAGAGCACTTTGCTGCAGAGCTCTTCCATAGGAGTATGTCATAATAAAATTTGTTTTATTATTTTTATTAATTAAATTTAAGTTTTCCGTAGCCTCTATTTCTGATTGTCCTCCAGATAAAAAAGCAATTCCAGGCACTTCATTTGGGACTGAGTTTTTAAGGCACTGAAGTGTTTTTTGAGAAACCTCTTCATTAGAAATTTTATTTTTTGACTGACTGCCAGCTAATATCATATTCGGTTTTAAAATAATTCCTGAAAGATCAACTTTATGCAATATTAATTCATCAAAACATTTTTTAATTACTTCCGATGTTTTTTTTAGGCAGCTATCAGCAGAATGATCTCCTTCCATTAACACTTCGGGTTCGACTATTGGAACCATTTTACTTTCTTGTACTAAAGCGGAATAGCGAGCAAGTGCATGCGCATTACTATTTATTGCTAACTTACTCGGATATTTATCACTTATAATATAGACTGCTCTCCATTTTGTAAATCGCGCTCCAAGACTATAGTATTTTTTTAATCTTTCCCTTAGTCCATCTAAGCCTTCGGTTATTTTTTCCTCAGAAGAGTTTGCTAAATCTTTTGCACCTACATCAACTTTAATTCCAGGTACTGCGCCTGAGGAGGAAATTAAATCAGGGATTGATTTTCCAAAACTTGTCGTTTGATTTATTGTTTCATCATAAAGAATTACACCACCAATGCATTCTTTCATGCTTTGAGATGACATGATTGACTCTCTGAACAAAAGTCTATTTTCAGGTGTTGAGGGCACACCTACAGCCTCAAGTCTTTTTGTCATAGTACCATTGCTTTCATCGGCTGCAAGAATACCTTTCCCATTAGAAATTATTTTAAGTGCAATTTTATTAAGATCTGTCATATCAATTCAAGGCGGTTATACCAGGTAGCTTTTTACCTTCAAGATATTCTAAAAAAGCACCACCTGCGGTTGAAACAAAGTTAAAATTATTTATAGCCTTTAAGCTATTTAATAATGAAACTGTATCTCCCCCACCTACAACGGAAAAAATTTTATTTGATTTATTATTTTCAATTATTTTTTTTGCTATTTTAATACTTCCATTAGCAAAATTTGGATTTTCAAAATATCCAGCTGGTCCATTCCACAAAATTGTCTTACTATTGTCAATTATATTTATTATTTTATTAATTGTTTTTGGACCAATATCTAATATCATTTCATCAGGCAAAACTTGATTTAATTCTTTATTTTTAGAAAACCCATTTAAATCTTTAGCTACAAGAACGTCATCAGGATAAATTATTTTACATTCTTTTTCTTTTGAAAGTGATAAAATTTTTTCAACTATTTCATTACAATTTTTTTCTTTTATTGATTTTCCAATGTTATTTCCAAAATATTCAATAAAATTATTAGCCATACCTCCAACAATTATAATATTATCAAACTTTGGTATTAAATTTTTAATAATATCTATCTTTGTTGAAATTTTAGATCCTCCAATTATGCATGTTATAGGTTTTGTTATCTCAGTCGTAATTTTATTAAGAGCGGTCACTTCCAAATCGAGTTGGAGTCCAGAAAAAGATGGTAAATACTTAGAAATTTGTTGAATTGATGCATGTGCTCGATGAGAACAGGAAAAAGCATCATTTACGTAAATATCCCCAAATCTTGCAAGATGTTTTGCAAAATTAAGATCATTTTCTTCCTCCTCAGCATAAAACCTAATATTTTCTAAAATAAAAATTTCTTCATCAAATTTTTCAAAAAAGTCTTTATTTTTTATTTCATAAATGTTTTCAGTGATTAGTTTTACACTTGTATTAAGTTTTTTTTGTAAGTCTTCACCTATTGGTTTTAAAGATAGCTCTTTTACAGTTTTTCCTTTTGGCCTTCCCACATGTGATAAAATTATTATTTTAGTTTTTTTTTGTATTAAAAAATTTAAAGTAGGGAGTATTTTATCAATTCTAGTTGTGTCACTTATTTTTCCATTTTCTAATGGGACGTTCAAGTCTAATCTTAATAATATTTTTTTACTTTTAAGGTTTTTTTCATTTAAAATACTTTTCATTAAGAGATTTTCTATAAATTCTCTGCTATATCGCACATTCTATTTGAAAAACCCCATTCATTATCATACCAAGCTGAGATTTTACCCATCTTAGTTCCAACCACATTTGTTAAAGAGGCATCAATAATTGCAGATGCAGATCGGTGATTAAAATCAATAGAAACTAATTTTTCGTGTGTGATTTCTAAAATATTATTTAATTCACTTTTAGAAGCAGTCTCAAATACATCATTAATTTTTTTTATATCAATTTCTTTTTTCGTACAGAATACCAACTCAACAAGCGATACATTGGGAGTAGGTACTCTCATTGCAACTCCCTCCAATTTCCCTTTTAGGCTTGGAATTATTTCTCCTATTGCTTTTGATGCCCCTGTTGAAGTTGGGACTATTGATTGGCTCGCAGCCCTAGCTCTTCTAGGATCTTTATGGGAATTGTCCAAAATTCTTTGATCACTAGTAAATGCATGAATAGTTGTCATAAAACCCTTTTCAATTTCAAAATGATTATGGAGAACGTTTACAACTGGTGCTAAGCAATTAGTTGTACATGAAGCAGCAGAAATTATTCTATCATCCTTTGATATAATTTTTTCATTTACACCAAATACTATTGTTTTATCTGCATTTTTACATGGAGCAGAAACAATAACTTTTTTCGCTCCATTTTTGATGTGTGTGATTAATTTTTCTTTTGAATTAAATTTACCAGTGCACTCAAAGACATAATCAACATCATATTTTTTCCAATTAATATTTTCTATTTTACTTTCTTGTGAAAATGTAATTTTATTTTCATTAATTATTAATTCATTTTCATCAAATTTTAATTCCGCTTTAAATTTACCATGAATAGAGTCATATTTTAATAGTTTACAAGTAGCCTCAGCATTAGATCTGTTGTTTATATGTTGAATTTTTAAATTTCTGTTTTGAGTCTCAATAATTGATCTAACTATCATACGACCAATTCTGCCCATCCCATTAATTCCAATTTTAATAGTCATTTCAGTTTTCAAATAATTTTTTTGATTTATTTGCAATATTTGAAGGTGTTAATCCAAAATATTTATAAATATCATTATAAGGAGCACTTTTCCCAAAAACGTCAATTCCAAAAGTCATTCCATTATCACCTAAATATTTTTTCCAACAATCACTTGATCCAGCTTCAATTGAAATTTTCAATTTAGTTTCTTTTAAGATTTTATCTTTATATTTATTTGATTGTAAGTCAAAAAGCTCCATACATGGCACTGATATAACTTTTGAATATATCTTATCTTTGGCTAATTTATGGCTGGTCTCTAAAGCTAAGTTTACTTCAGAACCACTTGCTAAAATTGTTAGTTTAATTTTTTTGTTAGTTCTTAAAATTTCATAAGCTCCCAATGAGCATTTGTTAGTTTTAGAGTATTTATTTCTAATGGGATTGAGGTTTTGTCTAGTTAAGGATAATACACTTGGTGTTTTAAAACTCTTTAAAGCATGCTCCCAACATTCAATAGTTTCTAATCTATCTGCAGGTCTAAAAATATTAAGGTTGGGTATTGATCTTAATCCAGATAATTGTTCAATAGGTTGGTGTGTTGGCCCATCCTCTCCAAGACCAATAGAGTCATGTGTCATCACATATATAACCTGTCGTTCCATCATAGCCGCTAATCTGATTGATGGCTTGCAATAATCTGAAAAAATTAAAAAAGTTCCTCCATAAGGTATTATTTTACTATGCAAAGCTAATCCATTCATAATTCCACACATGGCATGTTCTCTTACTCCATAATGGATATAATTTCCGTTAAAATTTCCAGGTGTAATTATTTCGTGATATTTTGTCTTGGTGTTATTTGATCCAGCAAGGTCTGCCGATCCACCAATAAGTGTATTACTTTTTTTAACGAGAGAGCTAATAATTGACTCTGAGGATTTTCTTGAAGCGAGAATCTTATCTTCTTTTAAAGCTATTTTTTTTTCTTTTAAAGCAGACCTTATAAAATCATTTTTGAAAAATTTATTTATTTTATTTTTTTTCTTTTTATAAATTTTATTCCATTTGTGTTCAATTTTTTCTCCCTTTTTTCCAATCTCTCTCCAAATCTCTAATATATTTTTTGGAATTTGAAATGGTTTATAATTCCATCCTAATTCTCTACGTACCAATTCAATCTCCCCCATGCCTAGCGGGCTTCCATGCGCAGAAGCTTTTCCAGATTTATTAGGTGATCCATAACCAATTTTAGTCTTACAGGAAATAACAGTTGGTTTTTTTGCACTTTGAACCTTTTTGAGAGCTTTTAATATTTCATACTCTTTATGACCATTAATTTCTATGTAATCCCAGCCATAACTCTCAAATCTTTTTTTAAAATTATCTGAAACTGTTAAACTTGTTGGTCCATCAATAGATATAGAATTATTATCAAACAACATTATTAGATTTTTAAGTTTTAGATGGCCGGCCAAACTCATAGACTCGTGGCTAATACCTTCCATGAGACAACCATCGCCAGCGATTACATAAGTTTTATGATTTATAATATCTTTACCAATTTTTTTTTTTAAAATTTCCTCTGCTAATGCAAAACCAACTGCATTAGAAATTCCTTGACCTAAAGGACCTGTAGTTGTTTCAATGCCTGAGTTTTTAACATACTCAGGATGACCAGCGCAAATAGAGTCTATTTGTCTAAAATTCTTGATATCTTTTAATTTAACACTTTTATAACCAGTTAAATAAAGCAAAGAGTAAAGTAACATTGATCCGTGACCAGCAGATAAAACGAATCTATCTCTATTTATCCAGCTTGGGTTTTTTGGATTAAACTTTAGAAAATATTTAAAAAGAATTGTACAAACGTCAGCCATTCCCATAGGCATACCGGGGTGTCCAGAATTAGCTTTTTGTACGGCATCCATAGAAAGAGCACGTATAGAGTTAGACAAGGTTTTATTTAATTTTCTCAAAAATTTATCCTTTGTAGACTTAGGTGAATCAATTTATTAATATAGATATATATATGAATTCAATTAGTGAAAAAGAAAAAAAACTATTAGAAACTTTAGTTAAATTAAAAAATCTAGAAAATATAAAACCAGATAAAATTTTGGAAATAGAAAATCTAGAAAACCAAAAAAATCAATTAGAAATTGAAAAAAAAGAAATAGAACAAAGATACCATTCACTTCAACAAGAAAACCAGATTCTTAAGCAGAAATTTGATGATTTTAAAAAAAAGGAGATTGAAGAAAAAAAAAAAGAAGACCAATTCTCTCAAAAAATTGATGAATTAAACCAAGAAACAGATAATTTAATGGAAGAAATCGATAAATGGCAAATGTAAATATTAAATTTAATGGTAAAGAATTTTTGTTATCCTGTGAAGATGGTCAAGAAGAACACTTAGAGGAATTAGCTTTATATTTAAACGAAAAGTTTAGTAATCTTAAAAACTCTTTAGGAAACATAGGGGAAAGTAAGCTTTTACTCATAACATCTATTTCTGTATTAGATGAATATTACGAGACTAAAAAAAAATTAGATATTCAAAAAAAAGAGATAAATAAAATTACTGAAAGATTTAAAGAACTTAAATCATTAGTTTATAATTATAGAGATTTAAAAGAAAAAGAAATTTCTGAATTAAGTAAAAAACAGGACAATCTGAAGAATGAAATCGAAATCAATCGAAATAATTATGAAACTTTAGTTGATAAGACCACCCTTGAATTAGAAAATTTTATTAAAAGAAACGATCCAGACTCTAAGATCCAATAATAAAAGTGTCTAAAAAAAATTTAAGAAAAAAATTAATTAACATTAGAAGAAATAATTTTGTAGATCAAAGTATATCTTTTGCTCGTTTTAATAAAATATTAAAAAAATATAATTTAAAAAAAAATATATATATTGGTGGTTATTATCCTGTAAATAGTGAGATTAGTTGTTTAGATGTTTTAGAAATTTTAGAAAAGAAAAATTTTAAAATATCTTTGCCTATTACAAAGAAAAATAATAATATGGATTTTTATGAATGGTCTTTTCAAGACTCGCTTAGAGTAAGTCATCAAGGTATTCCTGAGCCAAATACTAAAAAAAAAGTTATTCCAGATGTTTTAATTGTCCCCCTTGTTGGATTTGATAGGTATAAATTTAGATTAGGATATGGTGGTGGATTTTATGATAGATATATTAGCAAAATTCTTAGGTTTAAAAACATTTTAACAGTTGGTTTTGCTTTTTCATTTCAAGAAATTTCAAAAATCCCTATAAATAAATTTGACCAAAAGTTAAATTTTATTTTAACAGATAAAGAAATTATTAAATGAATATTTTATTTTTAGGAGATATAGTTGGAAACAGTGGCTTTGCTGCAGTAAAAAAATTTTTACCTAATATTATTAAATCAAAAAAAATAAACTTTGTTGTTGTAAATGGTGAGAATGCCGCAAAAGAAGGTGTAGGTATAACTGAGAATATAGTAAATGAATTACTTAGTTGTGGTGTTGATGTTATTACTACTGGTAATCATGTCTGGGATCAAAAAGAAACATTTGAATATATAAAAAATCAAAGGAGATTATTAAGACCGCTAAATTTATCTGGTGATGTTCCAGGTGATGGTTTTGGTATTTATGATTCTTTTGGTGGTTACAAAGTGGGTGTATTAAATTTAATGGGGAATGTTTTTATGAAAAAATCTGATGATGTCTTTATAAAAAGCAAAGAATTTTTAGATCAAAATATGCTAAAAAAAAAGTATGATTTTCTCATAGTTGACTTTCATGGTGAGATTACAAGTGAGAAAATGGCCATAGGTCGTATATTTGATGGGAATGCTACATTTGTTGTAGGCACCCATACTCATGTGCCCACTAATGACGGAAGAGTATTAAGTAAGGGAACTGCTTATTTAACAGATGCAGGAATGTGTGGTGATTATAATTCTGTAATTGGGATGAATGCCGAAAATTCAATTAATAGGTTTTATAAAAGAGACTCTATAAAACATTTCCCTGCTGAGGGAGAGGCTTCACTTTGTGGAGCAATTATCGAAGCTAATCCAAAAAATGGTTTGGCAACAAATATTAGTCAGTTTATATTTGGTGGTCAACTTCAGAAAGATAACTAAATCATGGCAGGCCATTCTCATTGGGCAGGGATCAAACATAAAAAAGGAAAAGCAGATAAGCAAAGATCTGCTATATTTTCTAAACTATCGAGGGAAATTACAGTAGCAGCAAAACTTGGAGATAAAAATCCAGACATGAATGCAAGATTAAGGTCTGCGATCCAGGCTGCTAGATCAGCCAACATGCCGAAAGATAATATTGAAAGAGCCATAGACAAATCTTCAATAGCAGCAGACACTAATTTTGAAAATATAAGGTATGAAGGATTTGGACCTGCAAAAACAGCAATAGTAGTTACTACCTTAACAGATAATAAAAATAGAACTGCCTCTAATATAAGAACAATTTTTCAAAAACATGGAGGAGGACTTGGCACTCAAGGCTCTGCATCTCATAACTTCCTTCAGCTTGGAGTTATCAAAATTGATAAAGAAGAAATGGAAGAGGAAAAAATTTTCAATCTAGCAACTCATGCTGGAGCTAATGATTGTATATTTCATAAGAATTATTATGAGATACATACAAATAATGATGAGATATATGATGTAAAAAATTTATTGGAAAAAGAGATTTCTAATTTTATATCTACAGAAATTGAATGGGTTCCTATAAATAAAATCAATCTAAATGAAGAAGAAAAAGAAAAAATGAATAAGTTTTTGGAAATTTTAGAAGAAGATGACGATGTTCAAAAAGTTTTTACAAATGCAAATTAATTTTATTTTATGTTAATAATTGGAATAGATCCGGGGATAACTGGTGCAATTAGTTTTTTTGAAAATGGAGAATTAAAGGATGTAATTGATATGCCTACCATGGCATCAGGTAATAAAAATAAAAAGCAACTTAATGGTAGCCAAATATTTAACGAAATATCTTTAAGAATTCAAAACCACAAATCTGAGAATATAAATGTAGTAGTAGAGCAAGTTTCAGCGATGCCTGGACAAGGTGTTACCAGTATGTTTAATTTCGGACAATCATTTGGAGTTTTAAAAGGTGTTTGTGCTGCAATGCAACTGCCAATTTTTTTTGTAAGACCAGCTAAATGGAAAAAGTATTATGGTTTATTAAATTCCCAAAAAGATTCGAGTAGAGTTAAAGCAATCGAAATGTTTCCCAAGTTTTCATCAATGCTCTCTCGAAAAAAAGATACTAACAAAGCAGATTCAATATTAATCGCAAATTATCATCTAAATACACAAGAAAAATAATATTTAGCTCACTTTAATAGACAAATTCATGACACATTTTAGTGTGAAATCAACTAGATGGATGCAGATATAACTTCTCAAGCAGTAGGATTGGCAAGCAATACAGATTTTTCAATTTTAAGTTTATTTTTGAGAGCGGACTTTATAGTCAAATCTGTAATTATCATTCTTATTGCTAGCTCAGTTTATTCTTGGGCGATAATTTTTGATAAAATTATAATGTTTAGAAAAATTAATAAAGAGTCTGAGGATTTTGAAGAAAGATTTTGGAAGTCTAAATCAGCAGAAACATTTTACAATAGCCTTCCTGCAACATTAAATAATCCAATGGCTCAATTATTCAAAGATTCAATGCAAGCTGTTATGAAATCAAGATCAAAAACAAATATAAGCCAAAGACTTGAAAATATTTTAGAAGTAAATATGGAAAAGCAAATGAATATCGTAAACAACAAATTTACTTTCTTAGCAACAGTAGGATCTACAGCTCCATTTATTGGATTATTTGGAACAGTCTGGGGAATAATGAATTCTTTTCAATCAATTGCTATATCGAGAAATACCAGTCTAGCCATTGTGGCCCCTGGAATTGCTGAAGCTTTATTTGCTACTGCTCTAGGTTTATTAGCTGCAATACCAGCAGTAATTGCTTATAATAAATTTGGAAATGATTCCAAAAAATATTCTCAAAAACTAGAAAATTTTTCAAAAAGATTTATTTCAATTATTTAATATGGCATTTAACTTAAAGCGTTCAGAAAGGGAACCGATGAGTGAGATAAATGTAACTCCTTTTGTTGATGTGATGCTTGTTCTGTTAATTATTTTTATGGTAACTGCTCCTTTGCTTACAGTCGGTGTTCAAGTTGATCTACCGGAGACATCTGCTGATACTTTACCAGAAGAAAGTGAACCACTCACATTAACTATAAACTCGAAAGGTGAAGTTTTTATACAAGAGACAAAAATTGAATTTAATAATTTAATTAAAAAAATTTTAGCTGTGTCTAACAATAGAACTGACACAAGAATTTATGTTAGAGGTGACAAGACAATTAATTACGGAAGAGTATTAGAAGTAATGGGTATACTCTCAGGTTCAGGTTTTACCAAAGTTGCCTTGATATCTGAACCATATAAAGAGAGATAAACTTGTTTAATAAAATTGCATTAAGTGGTGTTCCAAACGGATTTAATAATTTTTCTTTTGGTATGTTATTTTCAGTTATTTTTCATGGATCGATATTTTTCGCAACAATTTTTGCCCTTCCTTTCGTTGTAAAAAAACCAATTGAGTTACTCCCAAGTATATCAGTTGAATTAATTCAAATTTCTGAGCAGATGAATATACCGTATGCCCCAAAAGCAGCTAAAATTATCGAAAAAGTAAAAACTGAGAATAAAAAGTTGCTCTCTGAGCAAGCCCCACCAAAAGAGATAAAAAAAGAGATAAATAAGGAGGTAAAATTTGAGAATCAAAAAGATGAGATAGACTTGTCGAAATCAAAAAAAATACCAGTGCCTGAAAAAAAACAGGAAAAAGTTAAATTAGAAAAGTCTGAAGCTGTACCATTACCTGATAAAAAATTAGAAAAAATAGAAACCAAACAAGAAACTGAGCAGCAACCATCTAAAGAAAAAAAAACAACATTAGTCGAAAAAGAAAAAAGAAAAAAAATTGAAAAACAGGTAGAAAAAGACTTAGTTATTAAAGAATTTGTTAAAAAAACAAAACCAATCAAAGATGATAAAGCAATTCAAGCCTCTGAATATGAAAAAAAAGAATTAGATGTGGATTTAATTAAAGGCTTAATTGCTAAGCAATACGAAAATGTTGGAGAAGTAAAAAAAAAATCTGATGGAATTACTCAATCTGAGGATAAATCAATGAGATTAACAAAATTATCTATTACAACAGAATATTCTATTAAGATGCAGTATAAAGATTGTTGGTCACCACCTATTGGAGGTGAATATAAAAAAAATGATTATTTAGTTACAGTCAAACTCGGTTTAGAAAAAAATGGAAGAGTTAAAAGTAGAGAAATTTTGGAGAGAAATAGAATGGGTACAGACAGTAAATATAGAATTTTTGCTGAGTCTGTTGATCGCGCAGTATTAAAGTGTAATCCTCTTAGAAATTTACCACTTAAAAACTATGAAGATTGGAGTACTATGATATTAAGGTTTAATCCAGAAGGTATGATGGTAGGGCAATGAAAAAAAATTTTTTTTTGATAATTCTTTTTTACGTTATTTTAAAGCCAAGTATTAGTTTTTCACTTGTAGAAATTGATATTACCAGAGGTAATCTTGATCCAATGCCTATTTCGGTGACACCCTTTTTTTCTGATGGAATTACTGACGAAAATATTAAAAAAAATTTAAATATTGAAAACCTAGGGCTTGAAATATCAAGAATAATTGAGAACAATCTGGAAAAAACTGGTTTATTTGATGCTATTGAAAAAGAGGCATTTTTACAAAAACCGGATATTGCTCATTTAAAACCACGGTTTGAAGATTGGGCTTTGATTAAATCACAAGTTTTGATCACTGGTAAAGTAACATCCAAAAAAATTAATGAGAAAGATTATATAAATATAGAATTCAAACTTTGGGATGTTCTTGGTGCAAAAATGGTTGATGGTTTTTCTTTAACAACAACGCCACGTTCTTGGAGAAGAGTTGGTCATAAAATTTCTGACAAGGTTTATGAACGCCTAACAGGAGAAAGTGGTTATTTTGATACTAGAATAATATATGTAGCAGAAGAAGGACCTAAAACTCAAAGAATAAAAAAATTAGCTTTGATGGATCAAGACGGTTTTAATACGAAGTATATAACTTTAGGAAGTGAATTAGTTTTAACTCCAAGATTTAATCCAGCTAACGACAAAGAAATAACTTATATGTCTTACTTTAGAAATATGCCCAGGGTTTATATTGTAAATCTTCAAACTGGTGAGCAGAAAGTAGTGGGTGATTTTAGAGGTATGACATTTGCCCCAAGATTTTCTCCTGATGGAAAAAAACTTATAATGAGTCTAGCAAAAGATGGTAATTCGGAGATATGGGTCAGAAATTTAGAGACAAACATACAAGAAAAATTAACTGATCATCCCTCTATTGATACCTCGCCATCTTACTCACCTGACGGCAAATTTATTACATTTAATTCTGATAGGAGTGGTTATCAGCAAATTTATGTAATGAGAAGTGATGGATCAAAAGTTAAAAGAATATCATTTGGAAAAGGAATTTATGGTACACCAGTTTGGTCACCAAGAGGAGATTTAATAGCGTTTACAAAACTGCATAAAGGTAAATTTTTTATTGGAGTTATGAGAACTGATGGAACAGGGGAAAGATTGCTTACAGAAAATTTTTATCAAGAGGCGCCTTCATGGTCTCCAAATGGAAGAATAATCATATTTTACAGAGAAACAAAAACTGACGATAAAGGTCAGGGATTTTCAGCAAAATTATGGTCGATTGATTTAACCGGATACAACGAGAGGTTGGTATCAACCGAGACCGATGCTTCAGACCCATCATGGTCTTCTTTGTTAGGAAATTAAAGAAAATATACTATTTTGTTAAATTAGGTTGATTTTTCTGGACAAAACATCTAATTACATGATTAAGTTCATAATATTCTATTTAAGGAGCAAAAATGAATCTAAGCAAAATTTTAAAAAATGCATTTCTTATTGTTATATTTGGTATAATTGTTACTGCATGTGCAACAAAGAAGTCTGTAAAAACAACAACAGAGTCATCGACTACTACTAAAGCAGCCGAGACTCAAAAAGCAGATCCAATTGAAAAATTAGATGCGTTAATGCAGGGTGACGTTTATATAGGTTCTGATACTGTAGGAGAGCTAGCGAGTGGAGTACCTGATAGAGTGTTCTTTGCAACAAACGAAACTATATTAACAACAGCTTCTAGAGAGACTTTGAGAAAACAAGCTGCTTGGTTAAGACAGAACTCTAATGTGACTGTTGTCGTTGAAGGTCACGCGGATGAGAGAGGTACAAGAGAATATAACTTAGCTTTAGGTGAGAGAAGAGCTAATGCTGCAAAAGACTATTTGATGACATATGGTGTTTCGTCCGATCGAATAAAAGTTTTAAGTTATGGAAAAGAGAGACCGGTTGACTCAGGTTCTAATCCTCTTTCATGGTCGAAAAATAGAAGATCTGTAACAGTCAAAGCAAATTAAATATAAATTAATTAAGACCCTTACTTTTAAGAAGTAGGGGTCTTCTTTTTGCCATTATTATAACTACAAATGTTTTTATGAGATCATTAATTAAGATAATTTTAATTAACTTTGTTTCACTTTTGCTATTTTCAACAAGCATTTCATTTTCTCAAGATCAAGAAGTTCGAGAAATTTTAGAAAATATTCAAAAAGATCTTAGAACTCTAGAAAGAGCAGTTTACTCACAGTCATTTTCCGAAAATTCAGATACAAATACAACTCAAAAAGCATCAACGAAGGAGTCTGAGCAGGCTTTAACAAAACATTTATTGAAATTAAGTGAAATAGAGACGCAGTTTCAGGAATTAACAAATAAATTCGAAGAAATAAATTTTAAATTAGACAAACTTTCTAATAAACTTTCTAAAGTTCAGCAAGATAATCAATTAAGATTTGAGCAAATTGAGCAAGCTTCTATTGTGGATACAAATAATAAGTCACTCACTTCTTTGCCCAAAACTGAGCAAAAACTTGAAAGTGAAGAGATGGCTCAAAAAAAAATACTTCCTGGATCCTCTGAACCACAATCATTAGGACAAATATCCTATAAAGATATGACAACCAGTGATGATACTCAATTGATAGAGACAGTAGAACAAACAGAAGCAATAATTTCAGAAGTTTTTAATTCTGAGGAAAAATTATTGCCTAACGCTAGTCCAAAAGAACAATATCAATTTGCAAGAAATTTTTTAAAAGTTGGAGATTATGCTAATGCCGAGAAGGCATTCAGAGAATTTGTACTGATTAATCCTGATAATGAATTGTCAGGCAACGCACAATACTGGTATGCAGAAACCTATAGAATAAGACAAATGTACACTGATGCAGCTACTGCATATTTGGAAGGTTATCAAAAGTATCCAAAAAGTAAGATTGCTCCTGAAAATTTATTGAAACTAGGAGTATCGTTGGTTCAGATGGGAGAAAAAGATCAAGGATGCTTGATGATTGCTGGAGTTAAAAAACAATATCCTGACGCAACTCAATCTGTACTTCAAAAAGCAAAGTATTATGAAGAAAAAGAATTTGAGTGTAAAAAAGAAAATTCATAATTTTTATTCCAAAAAATTAAAAGATCCAAGAATAAAAAGAATTTACATTAATTTTAAAAAAAAAATATCTAGTCATATTTCAAGTAGTTTTTGTGTAGCTGTTTCAGGTGGAGTAGACAGTATAGCATTATCATTTTTAGCTAAATGTTATTCTTTAGAAAACAACAAAAAAGTTTATTTTTTTATCGTAGATCACAAACTAAGAAAAAATTCCACTTTCGAGGCCAATTTAGTAAAAAAAAAATTAAAATCATTCCAAATTTTTAGCAATATACTTACTGTTAAAAAAGTAAAAAAATCATCAAACCTCCAATCTTTTGCAAGACATAATAGATACGAGTTATTGATCAAAAAAAGTCTAAATAAAAAAATTGATATTATTTTAACTGCACATCACTCAGATGATTTAATAGAAAACTTTTTTATAAGATTATTAAGAGGTTCAGGTTTAAAAGGTTTAATCTCATTTAGTAAAATTAAATCAAAAGTAAAGTTTGATGATAAAATTTTTATTCTTAGGCCATTAATTGATATACCTAAAAAAGATTTAGTATATATTTCAAAAAATACTTTTAATTTTTATGTAAATGATCCTTCTAATCTAAATGATAAATTTTTAAGAGTAAAAATAAGAAAATTAATTTCAAATTTAGTGGAGGATGGATTAACTTTTAACAAATTTAAGTTATCTCTAAACAATCTGAGTAAAAGTAACTATGCTTTAGATTTTTATGTTCAAAAAAACATTAATGATAATTCAAATTTCTTAAAATTAACTAAATCAATTATTTTAAAAGATAATTTTCTTAAACAACCAGATGAAATAGTCTTTAGATCTTTTTCAGAAGTGATGCAAAAAGTTGGAAAAAAAGATACTTTTGCTAGAGGTGTAAAGATTGAGAATTTACTTAAATATTTAAGATCTACTAATAATTATTCAAAAAAAACACTTTCGGGATGTATAATCCAAAAACTTGAAAATTCAGTCATTATTTCTCCAGAAAAAAGGTAGAATACTTCCAAATTGGCACAAATTGACACTTGTTTAATTCATAATAATTCTTAATTTATACTTATGAATTTCAAAAATTTAGCCATGTGGGCGGTAATAGTGATCTTAACCATAGGTCTATATAACATGTTTAAAAACCCGCAGGGTTCAACGAATCAAAAAAATAACATAATATTTTCTGAATTTTTAACTCAAGTGGATAATGGAAGAGTTGTTCAAGTAGAAATTCAAGGTAAAAATATAAAAGGTATAATGTCTAATGGAGAAATGTTTAACACTTATGCTCCAGATGATCCAAATTTAATTCAAAAATTAAGTGATAAGGGAGTTAGTATCTCAGCTAGCCCATTAGAAGAAAAAATGCCTTCATTATTTGGCGTTCTCCTATCATGGTTTCCAATGCTGCTTTTAATTGCTGTTTGGATATTCTTTATGCGACAGATGCAAGGTGGAAAAGGTGGAGCGATGGGTTTTGGCAAATCTAAAGCAAAGATGATGAATGAATTAAAGGGTAAAGTTACATTTAATGATGTTGCTGGTGTGGAAGAAGCTAAAGAAGAAGTTGAAGAAGTTGTAGAATTTTTAAAAGATCCTAAAAAATTTAGTAGGTTAGGCGGAAAAATACCTCGTGGGTGTCTTTTAGTTGGACCACCGGGAACAGGTAAAACTTTACTTGCAAGAGCTATTGCAGGTGAGGCAGGTGTACCTTTCTTCACAATATCGGGTTCAGACTTTGTAGAAATGTTTGTTGGTGTTGGAGCCTCAAGAGTTCGAGATATGTTTGAGCAAGGTAAAAAACACTCACCTTGTATAATATTTATCGACGAGATTGATGCTGTAGGAAGAAGTAGAGGTGCTGGATTGGGTGGTGGTAACGATGAAAGAGAGCAAACACTTAATCAATTACTTGTTGAGATGGACGGCTTCGATACAAATGAAGGTGTTATTATAATTGCTGCAACTAACAGACCGGATGTACTTGATCCAGCTTTATTAAGACCAGGAAGGTTTGATAGACAAGTTGTAGTTTCTAATCCTGACTTACTTGGAAGAGAAAAGATATTAAAAGTGCACGCGAAGAAAATATCAATGGCTCCAGATGTAAATTTAAGAACAATAGCACGAGGAACTCCTGGGTTTTCTGGTGCTGACTTAGCAAACCTAGTTAATGAAGCTGCACTGCTAGCTGCAAGGAAAAATAAAAGAATAGTTACTTACCTAGAATTCGAGGAAGCAAAAGATAAAGTAATGATGGGGTCTGAGAGAAGATCAATGGTAATGAGTGAGGAAGAGAAAAAACTTACAGCTTATCATGAAGCTGGACATGCTATTGTTACTATTAATGAGAAAGCAGCTTATCCCATTCACAAAGCAACAATTATTCCTAGGGGAAGAGCATTGGGAATGGTAATGCAACTTCCTGAGAGAGACGAAGTATCTCAAACAAGAGAACAGCTTCATGCTCAAATGGCAATAGCTATGGGAGGAAGAGTTGCAGAAGAAATCATCTTTGGAGAAGATAAAGTAACTACAGGTGCAGCAAGTGATATTGAACAAGCAACGAAAAGAGCAAGAGCTATGGTTATGAGGGCAGGTTTAAGCAAGGAACTTGGTCCAGTTGCTTATGGAGAAAATGAAGAGGAAGTTTTCCTTGGGCGATCTGTTGCAAGACAACAAAATATGTCAGAGGAAACCGCTAGAAAAGTTGATAGCGAGATAAGAAAATTTGTTGATCAAGGTTATGATAGAGCTAAAAAAGTATTGACTGATAAAATCGATGATTTACATAAATTAGCTAAAGCTTTACTTACTTATGAAACATTATCAGGTAAAGAAATTGAAGACATAGTAAACAAAAACTTATATCCAAAAAACAAAGAGGATTTAAAAGTAGAGGAGGATGATCAAAGCTCCGCTTTAGGTTCAATGGGTTTGAAACCAAAGATTGTTCATTAAAATTTAATGAAAAAATATTACACAAGAGTGTGTAATTTTTACTATAATAAAACATCTATAGAAAATATTAAAAAAAAAATCTCTCTCCCACTAAGTGGTAAAAAATCATGCTCCTTTGATACTATTGAGATTATCACAAGAAATAGTAAGAAAAAAATAAATATAAAAAACATTAAAAGTTTACCTCCAAAAATTAAAAGGAAAGTCTTAAAAGATATAGATAATATTTCTAAGGCTAAAAAAATTCCTAATTTAAAATTTGATAATTTACCAGTGCTTATGGGTATTTTAAACCTTACCCCAGATAGTTTTTCTGATGGTGGGAAATTTATTAAAAAAGTTTCTGCAATAAATCAGATCAATAAATTAATATTTGATGGAGCAAAGATAATTGATATAGGAGGTGAGTCCACAAGACCGGGATCTAAAGAAGTTCTTCAAACAGAGGAGTGGTCAAGAGTAAATAAAATCATGGGTTATTTAAAATCAAAAAAGTTATTTGTTTCTTTAGATACTAGAAAAAGTTTTGTAATGAAAAAAGCTTTAAAATATAAACTAGACCTTATAAATGATGTATCAGGTTTAAGTTATGATAAGGAGACAATTAATTTTTTAAAAAAAAGTAAATTACCATTTGTTTTGCATCATATGAAAGGCACTACAGAAACTATGCAAAAAAAACCAAGTTATAAAAATGTTTTATTGGACATTTACGATTATTTTGATGAAAAGTTAAAATTAATTAGAAGCAAAGGTATTAAACATAACCATATTATTTTAGATCCAGGAATAGGATTTGGTAAAAATATGAAACATAATATTACCCTAATTAGTAATGTTTCTATTTTTCATTCCTTAGGATTACCAGTAATGTTGGGGGTTTCTAGGAAGAGATTTATAAAAGATATATCTGGTCAAAATGATAGTAAAAAAAGAATAGGTGGAACAGTGTCTTCAAGTATTTTTAGTATGTTGCAGGGTGTGCAAATACTTAGAATTCATGATGTCAATGAAATCAACCAAGGAATAAAAGTCTTTAAAAAATTAAATTATAATAAATGATAAAAAAATATTTTGGAACAGACGGAATAAGAGGAAAAGTAAATGGAAATAAAATAAATGGTGAAATGTTTTTTAAGTTTGGTTTGGCTGTTGGCACATATTTTAATAATAAAAAAAAAACCAAACAGATGGCAATAATTGCTAAAGATACTAGGTTGTCAGGATATGCTCTAGAACCAGCATTAGTTTCAGGTTTAACATCAGCTGGAATGCATGTATTTACATTTGGGCCATTACCGACAAATGGTCTTGCAATGCTTACAAGAAAAATGAGAGCTAATATGGGTATTATGATTACTGCATCTCATAATCCATATGATGATAATGGTTTAAAATTATTTGGACCAAATGGTTTAAAATTGTCTGATAAAATAGAAAAAAAAATAGAAAAACTAATTGATTCTAAAATATCAAAAAAATTATCAAATCCTCAAATATTAGGCAGAGTTAAAAGATTAGAGAATGGCTCAGATAAATATATTGAAATATTAAAATCAAATTTCCCTAATCAATTTAATCTAAGAGGTTTAAAAATTACAATAGATTGTGCAAATGGAGCTGCATATAAAGTAGGACCTCAATTGTTTAGATCATTAGGTGCTATAGTTCATGAAATTGGAACTTCTCCAAATGGATTTAATATAAATAGAAAATGTGGTTCAACGTTCCCAAATAAAATTAAATATCATACAAAAAAAAATAAATCCCATATTGGAATTTCTTTAGATGGTGATGCAGACAGAATTATTATTTGTGATGAAAAGGGTAACATTATTGATGGAGATAAAATAATAGCAATGCTAGCAACACGATGGAAAAGAAAAAAAATTTTAAAAGGTGGTGTTGTTGGTACTTTGATGTCAAACTATGGATTAATAAAATATTTTTCTAAAAATAAGATAAAGTTTATAAGATCTAAAGTTGGTGATAGATACGTAAAAGAAGCAATGCAGAAAAATAAATTTAATTTAGGAGGAGAGCAATCTGGCCATATTATTCTTGGTAAATTTGCGACTACAGGTGATGGTTTATTGGTAGCATTAGAAATTCTCTTTTCTATGAGGAAAGGCAAAAAAGCGAGTGAAATATTTAAAAATTTTATACCCACTCCTCAATTGTTAGAAAATGTTGAAGTAAAAGATAAATCTATAATTAATAATCCCAAGTGCAAAGATGCTATTAAAAAAGCAAATAGTTTAATAAAAGGAAAAGGTAGAATGTTAGTAAGAAAGTCTGGAACAGAGCCAGTAGTGAGAATAATGTGTGAAACTGGGAATAAAACTATGCTTTCAAAATGTATTAATATCGTAAAAAAATCAATTATCTAACTTGAAAATAAAATCTAAAATTTTAATTATTGCTGGTTCAGACTCTTCTGGTGGTGCAGGCATACAGGCAGACATTAAAACTGTCACTTCGCTTGGCTCGTATGCCATGACTGCTATAACTGCTATAACATCGCAAAACACAACAGGTGTTAAATCAATTATTCCAGTAAATAGTGAAGAAATTTCGCATCAAATTGAATTTACAGCAAAAGATATAAAACCAGATGCTGTCAAAATAGGAATGCTTCATTCAAAAGAAGTTATAAATTCAGTAATAAAATCATTAAAAAAGATTAAAGCAAAAAAAATAATATTAGATCCTGTGATGGTGGCAAAGGGTGGAAAAAAATTAATTAATGACCATGCTATTAAAATTTTAAAAAATAAGCTTTTGTCTGAAGCAGATTTAATTACACCAAACATACCTGAAGCTGAAGTTTTAACCAATTCAAAAATATCAACTATTCAGGATGTAATTTTTGCAGGTAACCATTTAATAGAATTGGGTGCAAAAAATGTTCTTATTAAAGGAGGTCATTTAAATTATAAAAATATTCAAGACATATTTATTAATAAAAATGAAATCACAATCTTTAAAAATAAGAAAATAAATACAAAAAATAGCCATGGCACTGGTTGTACTCTTTCTAGCGCTATAACTACCTTCTTTTCATGTGGAAAAACTTTAAAGAAATCTTGTGAATTGGCAATTAAATATGTAAATCATTCATTAAGAACACAACCAAATTTAGGGAAAGGTCATGGTCCTGTAAACCATTTAAATAGTATACAAATTAAAAAAAATTTTAGATGAAAAATGTAGTTGTAGTCGGATCACAATGGGGAGATGAAGGAAAAGGTAAAATTGTTGACTGGCTTTCAAGTGAGGCTGACGTAATTGTAAGATTTCAAGGTGGGCACAATGCCGGACATACTCTTGTAATAGATGGTGTAGTTTATAAATTAAGATTGTTACCATCAGGAATTGTGAGAAAAAATAAAATATCAATTATTGGAAATGGCGTAGTGGTTGATCCATGGGCACTTTTAGATGAGATTGATGAAATTAAATTTAAAGGTGTTGAAGTTAATCCTGATAATTTAATTTTATCTGAAGCAGCAACTCTTATTTTGCCATATCATAAAGAAATGGATGAGATTAGAGAAGATGCAGCAGGAAAATCAAAAATTGGCACTACAAGAAGAGGAATAGGGCCAGCATATGAAGATAAGGTTGGTAGAAGATCAATAAGAGTAATGGATCTTGCATCAGAAAGTAATTTGGATAAAAGATTAGACGCAGTATTAAGCCATCATAATGCCATAAGAAAAGGTTTGAAAAAAAATGAATTTAAAAAAGAGCAATTAAAAAAAGATTTGTTAAAAATTGCGCCACAAATACTTAAATTTTCACAGCCAGTATGGAAAAAAATAGATAATTTTAAATCTCAAAACAAAAAAATATTATTTGAAGGAGCTCAAGGAGTTCTTTTAGACGTCGATCATGGGACTTATCCATATGTAACCTCTTCTAATACTGTCGCTTCGTCTGCTGCGACTGGATCAGGTTGTGGAATTAACACCATTAATTATGTTTTAGGCATTACAAAAGCATATACCACAAGAGTTGGAGAAGGTCCTTTTCCAACTGAACTAAGAGATGAGATTGGCGACTTACTTGGAATAAGAGGAAAAGAATTTGGAACTGTTACCAGTCGAAAGAGAAGATGTGGCTGGTTTGATGGAGTCCTTGTAAGACAAACTCTAAAAATTTCAGGAATTGATGGAATTGCACTAACTAAACTAGATGTGTTAGACGAACTAGATGTAATTAAAATGTGTATTGCTTATGAGATAAATGGTAAAAAATTTGATTACCTTCCAGCCTCGGTTGATGACCAATTTCTAGCTAAACCAATATATAAATCCTTTAAAGGTTGGAAATCTTCAACAGCAGGTATAAAAAAATTTGAACAATTACCAGAAAATGCAAAAATTTATATTAAAGAATTAGAAAAATTTATTGAGACTAGAATTTCAAGTATTTCTACTAGTCCAGAGAGAAATGATACAATTTTAATTCAAGATCCTTTTAATCTCTAAATTGATGGTAGCAAGTTTTTTGATTTAGCAGAATTAAGCATATGCTTTTGTAGTTTTTCAAAAGCTTTGTTTTCTATTTGTCTAACTCTCTCTCTACTGATTTTATATTTCTTACTTAAATCGTCCAATGTTATTGGGTTGTCTATCAATCTTCTTGAATATAATATATTTTTTTCTCGATCATTTAAAACTTTAATAGAATCTTGTAATAGATCTTTCCTTTGTTCAATTTCTTCACTTTGTGCAATTTTGAGTTCATGATCCATCTCTTTATCTATAACCCAATCTTGCCATTCGTCACCATCCTCTCCTATTGGCGCATTTAAAGATTGTTCTTTACCCAAGAGTCTTCTATTCATAGATACTACTTCATCTTCACTTACAGATAGTCTGTTTGCAATATCTTTTACATGTGTATCTTTTAAATCTCCTTCTGTACTTGGAGCAATTTGATTTTTTATTTTTTTTAAATTAAAAAATAGTTTTTTTTGAGCTGTAGTAGTACCTATTTTAACCAAGCTCCATGATCTTAAAATATATTCTTGAATTGAAGCTCTAATCCACCACATTGCATATGTTGCTAACCTAAATCCTTTTTCTGGTTCAAACTTTTTCACAGCCTGCATTAATCCAACATTTCCCTCTGATATCATTTCATTAAGAGGTAAACCATATCCTTTATAACCCATTGCTATTTTTGCAACTAACCTTAGGTGACTTGTAACAAGCTTCTCTGCAGATTTAACATTTCCTGTGGATCTCCAGTTTTTAGCAAGCATATATTCCTCTTCAGCAGCGAGCATAGGAAATTTTTTAATTTGTGCTAAATACGCAGTCAGACCACCTTCATTGGATAATACTGGCAATTTATTAGATGCAATATTCATTTTTGTTAGTATTTAATTTTTGTATTTATGTAATAAAGAAATAAAAATTTACAACAATTTTATTTATTTGAATTTCTAAGCTTTTTAAGGATTTTATTTAGATCATTTGGTAATTTTGAGTCAAACTCTAGTTTTTTCCCAGAAGTTGGATGATTAAATCCCAAGACTTTTGCATGCAAAAACTGTCTCTTTAAACCCTTTATATTTTCTTCTAAATCTGTAGCAATAATTTTAATATTTTTAAATTTTTTTTTATATTTCCTATCTCCTAAAATATTATTACCTTTGTGACTCATGTGTACTCTTATTTGGTGAGTTCTTCCTGTTTCTAGCTCACACTCTACTAAACTAAAAGTTGGTATATTATTATTTTCAAAAATTTCTAGAGTTTTATAATTTGTAATCGCCTTTTTACCTTTTAAAAAATTAACTTCCATTAATTGTCTATTTTTTGAACTTCTATTTATTAAAGTTTCAATTTTTCCATTTTGTGGTCTTAATTTTCCCCAAATCAGAGTATGGTAAATTCTTTTGATTGAATGTTTAGAGAACTGTTCAGATAAGTTTACATGTGATTTATTATTTTTCGCAATTACTACTAATCCTGAAGTATCCTTATCTATTCTATGAACAATACCTGGCCTTAATTCATTACCTAAATTTGAGAGGTTTTTATATCCATAATAAATCAAAGCATTCACAATAGTATTATCGTAATTACCAGCACCTGGGTGCATACTAATTCCTGAGGTTTTATTAATTATTAATAAATCTTTATCTTCAAATATTATATCTAGTTTATAATTAAAAGGTTTTAAGTTGTGTGTTTTTTCTACTGGAATTTTAATTTCAACTAAATCACCATATTTTAAAGAATGAGATACATCATTAATAACAAAACTATTAATTGTCATATTATTTGAGAGTATTAGCTTTTTTATTTTTGATCTACTTAAAGACTTTTCCAAAGAACTGATGTAAGAATCAACTCTAATTTTTTTATTTAAATTTTTATATTTAAAAGAAATTTTTTTCATATTAACATTTTTAATGTATTGTTAGTATTACATGAAAAACAGAAAAAAAAATATCTGTATAATATCAGCATTCTATAATGAAGAACAAAATTTAAGAAAATTTATAAATAATTTTGATATTGCAAGATCAAAATTAATTAAAAAAGGATATTTAGTAAAATTAGTATTAGTGAATGATGGTAGTTATGACGATTCCAAAAAAATTGTTCAAGAGTTAATAAAATTTAAAAAATACATTAAATTAATTAATTTCAAAAAAAATTATGGTCAGCAGTTAGCAATATTTTCAGCGTTAGAAGGTGAAAAAGCAGATTTTTATGGAGCGCTAGACTCTGATTGTCAACAAGACCCAAATTATTTCATAAAAATGATTAATAAATTGTCATTAGGAAAATTTGAATTAATTCAAATGAGAAAGAAATATGGAAACTACGAAAGTAAAATAAAAAAATTTTTCTCCAAAAATTTCTATTACTTTTTTTCAAGTTTTACTAAAGTTGATATTGATCCAGGATCCTCAGATTTTTACCTTTTTACTAGGAATGTTAGAAATAAAATTGTTTCTTCTCATTTATCTAGGTTATTTTTAAGAGGTTTTATTCACTTTAATGAGTTGAATAAATGTTATTTTGACTATACGCCTTTAAAGAGAACAAACGGAAAATCTAAATATACAACTTTTAAGCAGATAGATTTTGCAATAACTGCTATTTATTTATTTGCAAGAAATTTTTTTAATGGAATTCTTATTTTTTCTTTATCTGCTAATATTTTACTTCTATCACTTTTAAATTTAAAATTCTTTGATCAAAATTTGTCTGAATTCAGTATTTTTGAATATTCGTTATTATTACTTGGATTAATTAGTTTTTTTTTAAGTATCAGTTTAATATATTTTTTGATAAGAATTTATAAGAGAATTTCAACAGTGCCAATTGTATATTAGAGAAATAACTTGCTTAACTTTAATAATCACAGAGTAATATTTCTATCCATAAAAATTTTATTTGTTGTTCTAACATTTTTTTATTTAGGCTCTTTTGATGATTACTATGATGATTGGAATTTTTTTTATACTGTAGATGCTAACATTAGCAATGAGGAAACTTGGCAAAGGCATTATCATGGAGATAGAGGAGGATGGGTATTAAAAGAGGCTTACCCCTGGGTATTCACTTATTTTACAAAATACGTTCTGAATTTCATTTCTAAAGATTTTAATTTTAGACTAATAGTTTTGATACTTTTCTCTCTCAATCTTTTTTTAATAAGAGAATTAAATGCTTTTAGACCGCATTCACCAACTTTGTTCTTAAGTTTTATAAGTAGTTATTACTTTATTAAAATTTTTATTAAAAACATAAATTCTTTTAAAAACTATGTAATTTATATTATTTCAACTTTGACTATGTTAACAATTTGGCCTCAAAGTATGGCAATTTTTGTTGGTCAAGGTACTTTTTTATTAATCTTTTTTATAGATTTTAAAAGAATATTCTTTTTAGCTCTAATATTTTTAACCTATATCTTAATAAATGTTGATTATCTTTTTTATCTCACAGGAAATTTTGATGGATATACTCCATTTGAAAATAAATTTTTTATAAATTATTTTTTTAGAACATTCTTCGGATCAATTTTTTTTGGTGGTTTCATGCTTATTTTATTTGCTTTTTTTTTATTAAAAAAAATTAATTTAATACTGTTCAAGGACAAATTTAAGAATTTTAAAAAAAATGAAATGACACCAATTAATTATTTTTTAGTAATAATAATAACAGTATATCTGATGTTAATTATTTATTCCCAAATTGCAGCTTCTGTAATGACTGGTAAATATTTTATACCTCTAATACCAATGATAATATTTTGGGTTGGATATAATATTCACCAGCAAAGTAAAGAAATTTTAAAATACGTAACTTTATTATTTGCTTTAATAAATTGTATTTATTTTTGGAATGATATTCCAATTGATCGACCTCCTATGAGAGATGCTTTAAAAATTATTAATTCAGAAAATTTAAATATAAGAAAAATTTTTACAAATGAACAAACAACGTTTAATCATTTTTTAGAAAATTATAATTTTTCAAAAAAAAATAAATTTGAAATCACAAATATAAAATATTTTCCAAAAAATATTAAAAAAGAAGAATTTGCAATACTATGTTTGAATAATGCACGGTTTATGGTTGGAGATAACGATGGAATCCCAGATTCAGAAGTATGTTCGAATATATATAAAAAGGAAAATTTTGAGCTCTTAAAAACAAAAAAAATACCTGATTTCTTAATTTATTTTGTTAAATATCAAAAATAAACCTTTTCATTCGACAGAATATTAAAATTTGAATAATTTCAAAATCTCATTAAACTATAATTTAAGATTTAATTTGCGCTTGTAGCTCAACTGGATAGAGCGCCAGATTTCGGCTCTGGAGGTTCAGGGTTCGACTCCTTGCAGGCGCACCATTATTCACCCATATTAATCAAAGTTCCCTTATTTTTAGCAGCATTGAAAGAATAATAAAATAATCCAATTGAAATAGAAAAGTAAAAAGCGTTCCACATAAACGCATAGTAAACATTTTCAATATTTACTGTTTGATTAATTAAAATATTTCTAGCTTCTTCAAATATATAAACTAATGGCAGAACATATGCTATTTTTTGAAATATTTCTGGAAGAGTTTCTATTGGATAATAAATGCATCCAAAGGGGGCGAGTAAAAACATTGTTGACCATGCTATATTTTCAAATGAAGGACCGAATCTAAGCAAACCTGAAGAAACTAAAATACCAAGTGTAATTCCAAAAATATAAAGACTTAAAAAAAGGAAAAATAAAAATATTCCTAAATCTAAAATTGAAATCCCAAACAATGGTGAGGTAAGTAAAATTGCTGGAACTAGACCAATTAGCGATCTAATCAAAGCAGTTATAACTAGTGAAGTTAAAATCTCACCAATTCTCATAGGTGCTATGAAAAGATTCGTGAAATTTCTACTCCAAATTTCCTCTAAAAAAAGCATATTGAAACCAATACTAGTTCTAAACAAAAAATCATAAAGTATTGCGCATGTTAAAATTACACCAACTGCATTATTGTAATAAGTTGTATGAGTAGCAAAAAAATTAGAGATAAATCCCCATAATGTAATTTGGATAGATGGCCAGTAAACTAAATCTAGTATTCTAGGAAATGATCTAGTAATTAAATAAAAATGCCTTAAAAATAAACCGTATATTCTAGTTATACTCAATTTTACTCCTTGATAGTTTTAAAAACACTTCTTCTAAATTTGCTCTTCCATGTTTTCTGATTAAATCTTCAGGTTTACCTTGATCTATTATTTCTCCACTTTTCATCATTAATACAGATTTACACAAACGTGTGACTTCACTCATGTTATGAGAAGCTAGAAGGATCGAAATTTTTTTTTCTTTCTTATACTCTTCTAAAAAAGTTCTAACAAAATCACCAACTTCTGGATCCAAGGAAGCGGTTGGTTCGTCAAGCAGCAGTACTTTTGGTTCGTTGATTAAGGCTTTTGCTAAACTTACTCTATTTTTTTGACCTGATGAAAGTTCTCCAGTTATACTATTTAACAATTCTCCTATTCTAAGTTTTTCTGCCAAATATTCAATACGTTCTTTAATATTTTGAATTTTGTAAAGCTTAGAGTAGACATATAAATTTTGCATCACAGTGAGTTTTTTTGGAAGTTCTATATAAGGTGATATAAAATTAATCATCTCAAGAATTTGTATTCTATTTTCTTCGAGCTTAAGATTATTTATAAAAATTTGTCCACTAGTGGGTTTTAGTAAACCAAGTAACATTCCAATAGTTGTTGTTTTTCCAGATCCGTTTGGGCCAAGTAGACCTAAAATTTCATTTTCTTCAACATTAAAAGATATACCCTTTACTGCTTGTTTTTTTCCATAGTTTTTTTTTATATTTTTAACTTCAATTAAATTTTTCATTTTTTTGATGCTCTTAAAATTCTATCATTAATTGCCTCACCAATGCTAATATTTGGTATTTTTTCAATAGCAATTTTTTTGTATCCATTTTTTTTTATTGTTCTTAATACACTGTATAAATTTTTTGCAGCCTCTTTTAAATTATTTGTTTTGCTTAAATAAAAATAATTTTTATTAAAATCTCTTCTTTTATTTATCAAAATAAACGCCTCATTTAGGAAATTTTTTTTGGCATTTAGTCTCAGAGGTATACCTGGCGAATAATGTAATTTACTGGTACCAGGAACTTTTATTTTTATTTTTTTTTTATACTTAATTTCTGATGAATTAATTATTTTATAAATCAATTTACTGTTTATTCCCCCCAACCTTAAAATATGAGGTTTACCAATAAGATTAATTATAGTTGATTCTAAACCTATTTTTGAGGAACCACCGTCTAAGATAAATTTTAATCTATTACCAAACTCATCAACTACATCTTGTTTTGAAACTGGACTTATGCTTGTTGAAATATTTGCACTTGGAGCGGCAAGAGGAAAATTAATTTTTTTTAATAATTTTCTGGTTAAAGGATGACTAGGAAATCTTACTGCAATCGAATTTGAATTATTCGTAATTATTTTAGAAATTTTACTCTTTTTTTTTAATTTTAAAACGAATGATATTGGTCCTGGACAAAAACTTTTAAAAAGTCTTTTGAATGTAATATCAATTTCACAATCTTTCTTTAAGTCTTTAAGACTATAATAATGAACTATTAAAGGATTATTTCTTGGTCTTTTTTTTAATTTATAAATTCTAGTAACTGCTTTATTTGAGTATGCATTTGCAGCTAATCCATAGACTGTCTCAGTAGGGATTGCTATACACTCATTATTACTTAAGTATTTTGTTGCTTTTTTAATATTTGAATCATTCTTTTTCATATAATATTACAAACTAATATATGAATGAAAAAAATTTGCCAGAGAATATTGCGTCAAAAACTTTAAATGAGTTAACTGACTTAGCTGACAAAATTATTAAAAATTTAGAAAATGAAAATAATCTCGAAAATACTTCTGATGACTATGTAAAGTTATTAAAAATTAATAAATTAATTGAAAAAAAATTTCAAAAAAGCCTTAAAGAAATTTCAGATAAAACAAATTCTAAAATTAAAAATATAAAATCAAATAAAAATGCAAAAAAAATTAAATAAAATAGTTAATAGAATTAATAGTTATCTTTATAGATATTTTTCCAAACAAAAAAAAACTGAGCTTATAAAACCAATGCTTTATGGACTACTTCCTGGCGGAAAAAAAGTAAGGTCGAAGATATTATTTGATATCGGGTCTATGTTCAAAGTAGATAAAAAAAAAACTTTGCAAGTTGCAGCAGCAGTTGAATGTATACATGCTTATTCACTAATACACGATGATTTGCCGTGCATGGATAATGATAATTTAAGAAGAGGAAAATTAACTACACATAAGAAATTCGGTGAGTCAACAGCAATACTTGCTGGAAATTCTCTGCTTACTATTGCGTTTCAAATTCTCAGCGATAAAACATTAAATTTAGACGAACAAAAAAAAATAAAATTAATAAACCTACTATCTGAAAGTTCAGGACATACAGGTATTGCTGGAGGACAGTTTTTAGACTTAAGTTATGAAAAGAGTAAAAAAACAAAAAAACAAGTCATAGATATGCAAATCAAAAAAACTGGAAAGCTTTTCAGTTTCTGTTGTGTAGCTCCTATTATTTTAGCTGGCAAAATACAATATCTAAATAAGTTTAACAAAATAGGTAATGAAATAGGCTTATTATTTCAAATTGCTGATGACTTGATAGATTTAAGGGGTAAAACTTCTAAAGCAGGCAAAAAAACCAAAAAAGATTTAAAAATGGGAAAAGCTACTTTAATAAGTTTACTAGGCACCGATAATACTATTAAATATGCAGATAAATTAAAATTAGAAATATTTAAAAGTTTAAATATTTTTGGAAAAAAGGGTGACGATTTTAAAGAAACAATAAATTATATTTTAAATAGAACAAAGTGAGTGATAAATATAAATTTCTAAATAATATTAACTTCCCTGATGATGTGAGAAAATTATCTCAATCTGAAATTAAAATTTTGGCAGAAGAAGTTCGACAGGAATTAATTGACGTTGTTTCTGAAACGGGAGGACATTTAGGAGCTGGTCTAGGGGTTGTAGAATTGACTGTTGTTTTACACTATATATTTAATACGCCTCATGATAAATTAATTTGGGATGTAGGTCATCAAACTTATCCACATAAAATATTAACTGGTAGAAAAAATAAAATAAGAACCCTCAGAAAAGGTGGGGGATTGTCTGGTTTTACAAAGAGATCAGAGAGTGAGTATGATCCATTTGGTGCTGCTCATAGCTCAACTTCTATTTCATCTGCGTTAGGAATAGCAGTAGCTAATAAGTTATCAAATAAATCAGGCAATGTAATTGCAGTCATAGGCGATGGAGCGATAAGTGCTGGTATGGCTTATGAGGCTATGAATAATGCTGGTGGGAGTAAAACAAAGATGATTGTTGTTTTAAATGACAACGATATGTCAATTGCAAAACCTGTTGGTGCTATGAGAAAATATCTAGCAAAAATTTTATCTGGTAAAGTTTACTTTAGTTTTAGAGAAACATTAAAGTTAATTATATCTGCATTTTCAAAAAGATTTAAAAATCAAGCGGGCAAAGCAGAAGATTTTTTAAGATCTGCAGTAACTGGTGGAACATTATTCAATTCTATGGGATTTTACTATATTGGGCCAATAGATGGCCACGACATTGATACAATGGTTTCAGTATTTAATAATGCAAAAGATATTAATTATGATGGACCAATTTTAATCCATGTTAAAACTGAAAAAGGAAAAGGTTATTCCTTTGCGGAAAAATCAGATGACAAATTTCATGGTGTTTCAAAATTTAATATAAAAACAGGGGAACAAGTAAAGTCAAAATCTAATACTCCTTCTTATACAAAAGTATTCGCAAATTCATTAATTAAACATGCAGAAAAAGATAGTAAGGTTGTTGGTATAACTGCAGCTATGCCGTCAGGAACAGGAATGGATTTATTTGGAAAAAAATTTCCAGAAAGAATGTTTGATGTCGGGATAGCCGAGCAACATGCGGTTACTTTTGCCGCGGGTATGGCTACCGAAGGGTATAAACCTTATGCTGCAATATATTCAACTTTTCTTCAAAGAGCTTACGATCAGGTCGTCCACGATGTCGCAATACAATCTTTGCCTGTTAGATTTGCAATCGACAGAGCGGGTTTAGTTGGTGCTGATGGCCCAACACATGCTGGATCTTTTGATATAACATACCTTTCAACATTACCAAATTTTGTAGTAATGGCTGCAAGTGACGAAGCCGAGCTTGTAAGAATGATAAATACATCAATTGATATAAACGATAGACCATCAGCTTTTAGATATCCAAGGGGCAATGGTGTAGGAGTTCAATTACCTGAAATAACTGAGAAAATCGAGTTGGGTAAAGCAAAAATTATTAAAGAAGGTAAAAAAGTTGCAATTTTAAATTTTGGAGCAAGATTACAGGAGTGTATTTTGGCTTACGAAAATTTAACAAAAAAAGGAATTGATATATCTATTATTGATGCAAGATTTGCAAAACCTTTAGATGAAAACCTAATTTGGCAAATTGCTACAGAGCATGAAGTTTTGATTACTATAGAAGAAGGTTCAATAGGGGGATTTGGATCTCACGTAAGTCAATTTTTAAGTGAAAAAAATTTATTAGACAGTAATATTAAATTTAGATCTTTGATATTGCCTGATAGATTTATTGATCATGATAAACCAGAGCTAATGTACAAGTTTGCCAATCTAGACTCTATTGGTATTGAGAATAAAATTTTAGATACCTTAAATTCGAAAGTTTTAATTAAAAAATTTAATTAGATTTTATTCTGAGCTGTGTTCAATAAATAGTGATCGAGAATTACACAATGCATCATAGCCTCTCCAATTGGAACCGCTCTAATTCCTACACATGGGTCATGTCTTCCTTTTACAGATATTGTTGTATTCTTCCCAAACCTGTCGATTGTTTTCCTCGATGATAAAATAGATGATGTTGGTTTTACTGCAAATGAAACATTTATTTCTTGTCCAGTAGATATTCCCCCAAGAATTCCCCCTGCATTATTTGATTTAAAACTAGTTTTACCTTTTTTTTTCAAAATTTCATCGGAGTTTTCCTCACCAGTTAACATTGCCGAGTTAATTCCCGATCCAATATTTACTCCCTTTACAGCATTAATACTCATCATTGCTGCTGCAAGATCCATATCTAATTTTGAATATATTGGTGCTCCAAGTCCCAAAGGAACTCCTCTTGCTCTAACCTCAATAATTGCTCCACAAGATGATCCTGCTTTTCTAATTCCAAGTAAATATTTTTCCCAAAGTTTAATCACAGTTTTATCAGGACAAAAAAATGGGTTACTAGAAATTGTTTTGTCTTTCCATTTCTTTAAGTCACATCCTAATATTCCTAATTGCGTAACAGCACCAACAGCTTGATACTTCTTACCAATTTTACTTTTCAAAACAACTTTTGCAATTGCACCCGCTGCAACTCTAGCAGCAGTCTCGCGAGCAGATTGCCTTCCACCACCTCTATAATCCCGGATTCCGTATTTTTTAAAATAAGTATAATCTGCATGTCCTGGTCTAAATTTATTCTTTATTGTCTCATAATCTCTAGATCTCATATCTTTATTATAAATTATAAGAGAAATTGGAGTTCCGGTTGTTTTACTTTCAAAAACACCAGATAAAATATTAACTTTGTCATCCTCTTTTCTTTGAGTAGTAAATTTAGATTGTCCAGGTTTTCTTTTATCAAGTTCTTTTTGTATATCGCTTTCTTTTATTGGAATATTTGGAGGGCAGCCATCAATAACGCATCCTATAGCCGGACCATGAGACTCTCCCCAAGTAGTAAATCTAAATAACTTTCCAAAAGTATTAAAAGACATTATTTTAATGTATAAATTATTTTTTTAAATTTATGAACGAAAAAAACTCACTTGGACTAAATCTTTGCTTTAAAGAACATAATAACCCAATAAAACTTTTTGAAGAATGGTTCAATAAAGCAAAAAAAACAGAAATTAATGATCCAAACGCATTTGCTGTTGGGACAGTAAATAAAAACGGGTTTCCAACAGTTAGAATGGTACTTCTGAAAGATTTTGATAAAAATGGGTTTGTTTTTTATACAAACCTTAATAGCGATAAAAGTAAAGCTATCAAAAATACCTCAAAAATTTCTATGTGCTTTCACTGGAAAAGTTTGCAAAGGCAAATTAGAATAATTGGTATTGCAACTAAGGTATCAAAAAAAGAAGCTGATGATTATTATAATTCAAGAGCTTACGGAAGCAGAATTGGTGCCTGGGCCTCAAAGCAAAGTTCTATTTTAAAAGAAAGACAAGATTTATATAAGTCCATTGAGGAATTTAAGCAAAAATTCCCAAACAAAAATAAGATACCTCGACCCAAACATTGGTCTGGTTGGAGAATCAAGCCAAAAGAAATTGAATTTTGGTTAGATGGACAGAATAGAATTCATGAAAGATTAAAATATATTAGACAAACCAAAAAATGGACAAAAGTGTTGTTAAGTCCCTAAAAATTTCTTTCAATACTAAAAGATGTTAAGCTTCTTAAAATATTTTTTTCTTCAGACTCTTCAAATACACTCAAAGAATTGGAAGCTAAATTAATATAATGTTCTGCTTTTTTATAACAATCATTAATAATATTATTTTTTTTTATTAAATCTAGGACATACTCTAAATCTTGTTTTTCACGAATATCTTTTTCAAAAAAAAATTTTAATTTTTCTTTTTCAAATTTATTAACCTTTTGATAAAGCAAAATTAAAGGCAAAGTTACTTTACCTTCGTAAAAGTCATTGCCAATATTTTTTCCAAATAATTTTAATTCAGAATTGTAGTCTAATGTGTCATCTGCTATTTGAAATGTAAGTCCTAAGTTTTTTCCATAAAATTCCAAAGCATTTTTATATTTAAAATCTTTTTCAGCAATAATTGCTCCAACTTTAGTTGCTGCTGCAAATAAAGACGCAGTTTTAGATGAAATAATATTTAGATATGTTTCTTCCAAGATATCAATTTCTTTATTATGTTGTAACTGAAGGACTTCTCCTTGGGCAATTTCAGATGATGTAGCTGCTAATAGTTTTAATATTTCTAAATTCCCGTCTTCTACCATCATTTCAAAACATTTGCTCAGCAAATAATCACCTACCAAAATTGAGGAATGATTTCCCCAGATTGTATTTAGTGTTTTTTTGCCTCTTCTAATGTCAGCACTATCTATTACATCATCATGCATTAAAGTAGCTGCATGTATAAGTTCTACACAAGCGGCAAGATTTACATCTCTTAATCCTTTTTGATATTCACAAATTTTAGCACATTGCAAGGTTAAGAGTGCTCTAAGTCTTTTTCCACCAGTTTTTAAATGATACTTGGTCATCTTTTGAACTAATTCAACTTTACTTGCTAGTCTAGAATTGATTTTTTCTTCAACTAGAATCAATTTATCATCGACCGAATTTTTTAAATCTACATATGAATTATTAATTTGTTTTTTTAGCTGTATTACAGTTCCCATTAATTAAAACTATTATATCCAATTTATTAATATACTTATCAATTGACGCACCTTATTCTTTAATTATAACTAGGGTTTATAATATATTTAAAAAACTTATAACAATTCTAATGTTCTCATTTTTTAAAAAAAAAAAGATAATAAGTCACCTCAAATTATCAGGAGTTATAGGAAATGTTGGAAGGTTCAGACAAGGAATAGAATATTCAAGTGAAGAAGAAATTATAAAAAAGGCTTTTTCAGTAAAGAAAGCATTAGCCGTTGCAATTACAATCAATTCACCTGGTGGATCCCCAGTACAATCACATTTGATATGTAAATTAATAAAAGAACAATCTAAGAAAACAAAAAAGAAAGTAATTATTTTTGCTGAGGATGTGGTAGCATCTGGAGGATATCTTATTGCATGTGCTGGTGATGAAATTTATGCTAACTCAAGCTCAATCATAGGATCTATCGGAGTTATTTCTGCTTCATTTGGTTTTAAAAATTTTATTGAAAAAATTGGGATTGAAAGAAGAATTTATACCGCTGGAAAAAATAAGAGCACTTTAGATCCTTTTTTGGATGAAAAAGAAGAAGATATTAATCGTTTAAAAAATATCCAATTAGAAATTCATCAAGATTTTATAGATGTTGTTGAAGAAAGCAGAAAAGAAAAACTAAACAAAAACTCTGGTATTGAACTTTTCTCTGGAGAATTTTGGGCAGGAAAAAAAGCAAAAGAATTAGGGCTAATCGATGGAATAGGAAATGCAGATCAAATATTAAGAGAGAAATACGGAGATGATTTAGAAATTAAGAAATTTGAAAAAAGTAAAGGATGGTTATCAAAAAAGCTAGCATCTTCTGAAAATTATACTGATAAAATAATTAGTGTATTAGAAGAAAGATCAATCTGGCAAAGGTATGGTCTCTAAAATAAAAAAAAAAATTTTATCTTTTCAAGATACAATCTTTAACTTACAAAAGTACTGGTCTAAAAAAGGTTGTGTAATATTACAACCGTACGACCTAGAGGTCGGTGCTGGGACATTCCATCCAGCAACCACTTTAAGATCGCTTGGCCCAAAACCATGGAAAACTGCATATGTTCAACCATCACGCCGTCCGACTGATGGAAGATATGGTGACAACCCTAATAGATTGCAACATTACTATCAATTCCAAGTTTTAATTAAACCTTCACCAAAAGAAATAAAAAAGATGTATTTTAATAGCTTGTCATCAATAGGTATTAATCATGAGGAACACGATATAAGGTTTGTTGAAGATGACTGGGAAAGTCCTACATTAGGAGCGGCAGGTCTTGGATGGGAAGTTTGGTGTGATGGAATGGAAGTTACACAATTTACCTATTTCCAACAAATGGCTGGAGTTGAATGTAAACCTGTATCTGTTGAAATTACATATGGATTAGAGAGATTGTGCATGTTTATTCAAAACAAAAAAAGTGTTTTTGACTTAATTTGGAATGATGAAGGAATTACTTACAAGGATGTTTTTCATCAGTCAGAGAAAGAATTTTCAGCATATAATTTTGAATATGCCAATACTGATAATTTATTTAAAATATTTGAAATGCTTGAAGAAGAAACAAAATTATTAGTTGAAAAAAAGATTTCTCTTCCAGCTTATGATCAATGTTTAAAATGTAGTCATGTCTTCAATATTTTAGATGCAAGAGGGGTGATTAGTGTAGCACAAAGGGCTGAATATATTGCAAGAATAAGGGAACTAACTAAATCAATTGGGAAAGTTTGGATTGAAAGCCAAAGTTAATGTCAGAATTATTTGTAGAGCTATTTAGTGAGGAAATTCCTGCAAGGCTTCAAATAAACGCAAGGAATGAATTAAAAAAAAATATTAAAAATTTTTTTATTGATAACCAAATCAAATTCAATGAAAATTTCAATGTTTATTCAACACCAAATAGATTAGTTCTACATGTTGATAAAATCCCTAATGAAATCAAATTAAGCTCAGAGGAAATTAAAGGCCCAAATGTTAATGCTCCTGAAAAAGCATTAGAGGGATTTATTAGATCAAACAATACAACATTAGAAAAAATCTTTAAAAAAAATACTGAGAAAGGTGAATTTTATTTTTTTAATAAAAAGTCTAGAAAAATAAAAGTTTCAGATTTACTAGAAAAAAATTTAAGCGAAATCTTAAAAAAGATTACTTGGAATAAATCAATGAAATGGGCAAATTATGATCTTTATTGGGGAAGACCTCTTAAATCTATTTTAGCAATATTTAATAAAAAACCCCTAAATTTTGATTTTAACCACATAAATAGCTCCAACAAAACTTTTATAGACAAATCACTAGAAGAAGGTATGAAAATTTTTAATGACTTTCATTCGTATTTAAAATTTTTTAAACAAAAAGGTATTTTAATTGATCAGGATTTAAGAAAAAAAATAATACAGAATAAGATTGATGAAATAATTAATAAAAAAAATTTAAAAATCGAACAGAATGATAGGCTTATAGATGAAATAGTAAATATAGTTGAAAAGCCAGCGGTAATTGTATGTGATTTTGACAAAAAATTTTTAAATATACCAAGTGAAATATTGATTACGACTATGCAAAGTCATCAAAAATATTTACCAACTTTTGATAAAAAAAATAATCTTACAAATAATTTTTTTGTAGTTTCAGATATTAAAGACACTAAAGGATTTGTTAAATTGGGAAATGAGAGAGTGATAGAAGCAAGATTAAACGATGCTGAGTTTTTTTGGGAAAAAAATAAAACCCAAAATTTAGTTAAACAAGTAGATAAATTAAAAAATATAAATTATTTTAAAGGTTTAGGATCTTACTTTGACAAAATTCAGCGTATGAGAAAGTTATCATCATTAATTTCTGATGATTTTTTAATTAGCAAAGATAAAATTGAAATAGCTTCATCAATTTGTAAAGTTGATTTAATGTCTGATCTTGTTGGAGAGTTTCCAGAACTCCAAGGCATTGTTGGAGGTCATCTTGCAAGGTTTCAAGGGTTTGATAAAGAAGTTTGTCTTGCTGTATCCGAACAATATTTGCCTAACGGAATGGAAAGCAAATTACCAAAAAAAATGTACAGTGTTGCTTTATCTTTAAGCGATAAACTAGACTCATTAGTTGGTTTTTTTGGAATTAATCTGAAACCTACTAGTTCAAAAGACCCATATGCCATAAGAAGAATGGCTATAAGTCTTGTCAGATTAATTGTTGAAAATGAAATAAAAATCAAACTAAAAGATTTAATTGTTTACACTTGTTCAGTATATAGAGACCAGGGCTATGAATTTGATATTAAAAAGATACAAAACGAATTAAGTGATTTTATAATTGAAAGATTAAAAAATTATTTAAAAGAAAAAAAAATAAGACAAGATATAATTGAAAGCTCAACATTTTTGCTTGGATTAGATGATATATTAAAGGCTTATAAAAAATCTATATGTTTAAATAAGAATATTAAAAGAGAAATCGGCTTTGAAACTATTGCAGCATACAAAAGATCTTCAAATATATTAAATACTGAAGAAAAAATGTCTACTGAATCCCTTGGCTTTGCGGATCCAGGTTTATTTAAAAATGATTATGAGAAAAAATTATATAAAAAAATAAATGATATAAGAAAATATTTTTTGAGTATTGGGAAAGACGAAAATTACGAGGAGAGTTTAAAAATTTTATCAAGTATTAAGAATGAGGTAAACGATTTTTTTGATAATGTTATTGTTAATGATGAAGATATAATAATTAAAAAAAATAGATTAGAATTATTAAATATGTTGTGTAAAACTTTTGATAATTATTTTAACTTTTCAAAAATAGATGCTTAGTATGAAAAAATTTATATTTAATTTTAAATCAAATAAAATAAAAAAAATTAAACTGCCAAAAAATATTCTTGGTGGTAAAGGTGCAAATCTTTCTGAGATGGGAAGAATGGGGCTACCTGTACCTCCCGGTTTTACAATATCTACAGAGGTATGTGACTTGTTTTATAAGAATAAAAAAAAATTAAATAAAAAAATACTTAATGAAATAAGTAAAGAATTAAAACTTATTGAAAAAGACTCAGGAAAAAAATTTGGAGATATAAAAAATCCTCTTCTAGTTTCTGTAAGATCTGGAGCTAGAGTTTCTATGCCTGGTATGATGGATACAATTTTAAATCTAGGTCTTAACGATAATACAGTAATAGCACTTGCAAAAAAAACTTCAAATTTAAGATTTGCAAATGATAGTTATAGGCGTTTTATTCAAATGTATTCTAATGTTGTATTGGGAATCGAAGGTTATCACTTTGAGGATATAATTGAGAACTATAAATTAACAAAAGGGGTGTTACTAGACACAGAATTAGATGAGTATGATTGGGAAGCTTTAATAAAAGATTTTAAAAACATTGTAAAAGAAAAAACAAAAAAAGATTTTCCTCAAAACGTCAAAGAACAATTAGTGGGAGCTATAAGTGCTGTCTTTTTATCTTGGGAAAGTCATAGAGCAAAAGTCTATAGAAAATTAAATCAAATACCATCTAATTGGGGTACAGCAGTTAATATTCAATCAATGGTTTTTGGAAATATGGGCAATGATTGTGCAACTGGCGTAGTTTTTACTAGAAATCCATCAGATGGAGCCAAAAATATTTACGGAGAATATTTAATAAATGCGCAAGGAGAGGATGTTGTTGCCGGAACCAGAACACCACAACATATTACAAAAAAAGCTAGAGTTGAATCAAAAGAAACTCTTAAGTCAATGGAAGAGGCAATGCCAGCAACTTACAAGCAATTAAAAAATATTCTAAATAAGTTAGAAAAACATTACAAAGATATGCAGGATGTGGAGTTTACTGTTGAAAATAAAAAACTTTGGATGCTTCAAACACGTTCTGGAAAACGAACAGCTAAGTCTGCTGTAAAAATAGCTGTAGATATGGTTAAAGAAAAATTGATTAATAAAAAAGATGCAATACTGCGAATAGAACCAAGTTCTTTAGACACTTTACTTCATCCAACTTTAGATGAGGAAGCGAACTTAGAAATAATTGGGTCAGGCTTACCCGCATCACCTGGTGCTGCAAGTGGAAAAGTTGTTTTCACATCTGAAGAGGCCGAAAGACTAAATAGTATGATGCAAAGTACAATATTAGTTCGTGTAGAAACTTCACCAGAAGATATACATGGTATGCACGCAGCAAAAGGAATACTTACTTCAAGAGGAGGTATGACAAGTCATGCTGCAGTAGTTGCTAGAGGGATGGGACGACCATGTGTTTCCGGATCTAGTGAAATAGAAATTGATTATGAAAATAAATTATTCAAAACAAACAATAAAGTAATTAAAGAGGGTGAGATTATTACAATCGATGGTTCAACAGGCAGAATAATTATTGGTGAGGTAAAAACAGTTAAACCAGAAATATCAGGTGATTTTTCAAAAATAATGAGTTGGTCTGATGATTTTAGAAAATTAAAAATTAGAACTAATTCTGAGACGCCATTGGATAGCAAAACTGCTAGAGAATTTGGTGCAGAGGGTATTGGTTTGTGTAGAACTGAACATATGTTTTTTGACGAGGAAAGAATTTTATCAGTAAGAGAAATGATACTATCAAAAACAATTGAAGATCGATCTAATGCACTTAAAAAGTTATTACCACATCAAAAAAAAGATTTTATTGAAATATTTAAAATTATGAAAGGTTTACCTGTAACAGTAAGGTTACTAGACCCACCTTTACATGAATTTTTACCAAAAAGTACAAATGAAATTAATGATGTTGCAGTTTCACTAAATATTCCTGTTAAAGAACTTGAAGTTAGAATTTCAGAACTTCATGAACAAAACCCAATGCTGGGTCATAGAGGTTGTAGATTAGCAATTTCATTCCCTGAAATTTATGAGATGCAGTGTACTGCAATTTTTGAGGCTTTAGTGGAATGTAAAAAACAAAAAATTCAATCAACAATGCCTGAAATCATGATACCTTTAGTTTCAACAGAAGCAGAAATAAAAATCATGAAAGATTTAGTCATTAGGGTTGCAAAAAAAGTTCAAGATGCAAATAAAATTAAAATTGATTTTTTAGTTGGAACAATGATTGAATTGCCAAGAGCAGCAATAAAGGCAAAAGATATCGCTAGACACGCTGAATTTTTTAGTTTTGGAACTAATGATTTAACTCAAACTACATTTGGAATTAGTAGAGATGATAGTGGTAAATTTCTAAATGATTATATTGAGAACAAAATTTTTGACATTGATCCTTTTGTATCAATTGATGATGGAGTTGGAGACTTAATAAAAATTGCAACTGACAAAGGAAGAAAACAAAACAAAAAAATTAAGCTTGGAATCTGTGGTGAGCATGGTGGAGATCCTAAAAGTATAGAATTTTGTTCAAAAACTGGATTAGATTATGTGTCTTGTTCTCCTTACAGAGTTCCAGTTGCAAGATTAGCGGCAGCTCAAGCTCAAATAAAAAAAAATTAAATCTCTAATTTTAAATCCAAAGCTTGAGTACTATGTGTTAATTCACCTACTGATATTCTATCAACGTTTGTTTTAGCAAGATTTTTTACATTTTTTAAAGTTATTCCTCCAGAAGCTTCAGTTTCATATTTACCTTTTGCATATTTAATAGCTACTTCAAGATTTTTTGGACTCATATTATCAAATAGAACTGTATTAAAATTAAGTCCATTAATTCTCTTAAATTGTTTTAAAGTGTCAACCTCAACAGTAATTTTTCTTTTCTTTTTATTTTTAATTGCTTTTTTCACAATTTCTTCAAATTTCTTTGATGAGGCTAGATGATTGTCTTTAATTAAAAATTCATCACTTAAATTAAATCTGTGGTTTGTTCCACCTCCTAATTTTACAGCATATTTTTGAATAACTCTTAGATTAGGAATTGTTTTTCTTGTACAACAAATTTTTGTTTTCTCTCCGACCTTTTTTACAAATTTATTGGTTTTGGTTGCAATACCAGAGATATGGGAGAGAAAATTTAAAGCAACTCTCTCTCCAATTAATATATTTTTAATTTTACCTTCAATTACAGCAATTACAGACCCTTTAATAATTTTTGATCCCTCTTTTTTTTTTATGTGAAATTTAATATTTTTGTCTAGTAAATTAAATGTTTGTATAGCAAATTCTAATCCACCTATAATACCTTTTTCATTACTTATTAGTTTAACTTTTGAAATTGAATTATTATTTAATAGATTTGTTGTAATATCTCCTGAAGGATAAAGATCCTCATTAAGAGCTAGCTTGCAGGTGGAACGGATAAAACTTTTACTTAATTGAATTTTTGGCACAGAATTTATCTGCCTATTTCAGCCATTCTCTCTACAGATTTTCTAGCTTTCTCAATTGTTTCATGGTCCATAATTAATTCGTTTGTTTCATTTTCTAAACAATCAAGTATTTTAGGAAGTGTAATCCTCTTCATGTGAGGACATAAATTACAAGGTCTAATAAATTCTACATTAGGATTATCAATTTGTACGTTATCGCTCATTGAGCATTCTGTAACCATCATAACTTTATCAGGTTGATTATCTTTAACATATTTAATCATACCACTTGTTGAACCAGCAAAATCACTTGCTTCTATTACATCAGGAGGACATTCAGGATGAGCAATAATTTTAATTCCAGGATTGTTTTTTCTTATTTCATTTATCTCTTCATCATTAAATTGTTCATGAACTTCACACGTTCCTTTCCATGAAATAATTTCTACATCAGTTTGAGAAGCAACATATTTTGCTAAATAGTCATCGGGTAAGAAAATTACTTTTTTTACACCTAAAGAGTTTACAATTTTAAGAGCATTTGCTGATGTACAACAAACGTCAGTTTCAGCCTTAACATCTGCAGAAGTGTTAACGTATGAAACAACAGGAACACCAGGATATTGTTTTTTTAAGTTTCTTACATCTTCACCAGTTATAGATGAGGATAAAGAGCAACCAGCTTTCATATCTGGCAATAAAACTTTTTTATCTGGACTCATCAATTTGGCAGTCTCCGCCATAAAATGTACACCGCACATAACAATTATATCAGCCTCTGTTTTTGCAGCCTCAATTGCTAAGGCTAACGAATCTGCTGAAAAATCTGATATGCCATGATATATTTCAGGAGTTTGGTAATTATGAGCAAGAATTACTGCGTTCTTCTCTTTTTTAAGTTTATTTATTTTATAAATATAAGGTGCATGAGTAGCCCACTCTATTTCAGGAATGGATTTAGAAACCTTTTGATAAATAGGATCTGTTGCAATTTTAACTTGGGTTGTGAATTCCATAATAAAAACTTATCAACTTGAAATAGAATTGTCATTCATTTAATCTGACGCATGATTTGCGGCCATGCTGAAATTGGTAGACAGGCACGGTTGAGGGCCGTGTGAGCCTCGCTCATGAGAGTTCGATTCTCTCTGGCCGCACCATTAATTAATATTATATATAAAAAAGGGGCGTTCTGTTGCCAGGTGCCCTTAACCATGTTTCGTGAATAGCTAAAACATAGCATTGTAAAAGAGCATATATTGTCCAGGATTCTAGGTCAAGGTGTGCGAACAATCTACGTACAAGACGAGTCAAAACCGAGTCAAAATCGACTCGTCAGAGCAGCTATGTCGGTCGCTCTGTTGAGCTCCCTCCATGATCCCCAAAGGGATCCTAAACAAATCTGTAATACGTTATAACGTTAGGGTACCTATACCCCTTTTGAAATCTAAACTTTAGATAATATGACTATGTAATACAAGATCGTCATAGTCACAGGTATAGATGGGTTAGAAAAATTTTTTATATTTTTTTTGGCAAAAAAGTTCCCAATCCTTTGAAGTAATCTGGATCTGGTTTATTTCGATCTTTTAATATTTTATTTAACGTATCATCTGCAGGTGCAGCTGTTTGTAGTTTTATAAAATTTGGAAATTCTGGTGTAGGTATAGTATCGGATTTAACCTTTGATGACTCTGTACGTTGAGCTATGGGCTTCTTTTTTTTGTATTTTCTTTCAATTTCTCTAAATTCTTTCTTTTCTTGATTGTTAGCTACTTTCTTTAACATCTCGTATTTCTCTTGAGCTGTAAATTTTTTTAGCATTTCTGACTCTGTCATTATCGTATCATCTGCTCCATCATATACGTAATTAGTTCCATCATATGTGTTTGAAGCTTCAACTATTGCCTCGTTCCATGTTCTAGGTTTTTTAGTTTTCTGATCTTTTGATTTGTTCATCTAGTTCCTCCTCTGTGACAGCTAAATCTGGAACACCATAATGCTTTGCAATATTTTTAATACGTCTTACTAAATATCTACATTTCCATTTTTCGTGAAAGAGCTGCTGTTCCATAGCCATATATTTTTTGTTATTTTCATAGTTCTGCTCCTCCATTTCCAACATAGTATCTGTATTGTGTTGAAATATTTTTAAGAATTGGATCATCTGATCTTTTGTAAATCCAATACGTTGATTATTTTTTGTCATTTTCCCCCTCATGTGATGTTAATAAATCATAACGTTCCATTATCTCTTGGAGTTTCTTTTCAACTTCTTCCTCTGTTTCCTCCTGTTTGATTAGCTGCTTCTCTACGTAATAACCTGCAACCTTGCCTCTATAAACTTCTGCATTTAATGATGTGTGCAGCTGACCTTTGTCCTTTGCCATCTGATGTATTTCATTTAATCGTGCCATGTGTTTTTCTGGTGTGATTTGATTACGTACTCTAAAATCTTCTTTTAGTTCTTCTATGTACTTAACAACATGGGGTTTAAGTTTATACGTAGTTAGTTCGTATGCTCTTTGATGAGCTGACTCTTTTGCATAACCTGCAGCAATAGCAATATCTGTATTAGTGCGAGTATCATTCGAGAACATATTCTCTACGAATAATTGAGCAAATGTTTTCTCTTTATCAGTAAGGGGTTTTATTTTCATTTTTTTTCCTTTTTGGGTTTTCACAATAACAAGCTCCACACTCTTTACCTGTCTTGTCATCTATGTGATTACAAATAATCCCAGAAGTACATTTTTGACATCTCTCATGTTGAGTATGTGAGATCTCTTTTTTACACTTCCAACAATGACTCTTACGTTCTTTTTGAATTAATTTTAGCTCAACTAATTCTTTGTAAAGTCGATCAACAGATGGTGCTGATAAATCCAACTCCTTATGGATCTCACGTATCTCTTTTTGGCTCATACCTTGATTGTGAAATTTTAAGATCTGGAAACTAACCTGTTTAAGATATGGATAAGCTTTCCACTCCCCATATTCATTCATTGTTATAATACGTTTCTTTGAAGCGTCCGATCCTCCAAAACCTCTGCTCTTATCAAACTCAATAGAGCTCTGCATATTAGCTTTACCTGTCATGTCAAAACGATACTCATTGTCTAACTTTCTCAAGGCAATAGACGTATCTAATAATCTTCCTATTGTACTTGATCCAGATGATCCTTTAGAGTTTCCTCCCTTGTTAGCATGATGGACAAAGCAACCTGCAAATCCTTTGTTCTTTATATCTATTCCCCAATTTATAAATGGGTGCCAATCTGGAGCTTTGTTTTCATCAATGGTTGCAAGACGTGTCATGTTATCTAAAAAATAAAATGGCTTTCGACCTGTACGTTGTTCTATCTTGTAAAGAATGTTTTCAATAAACTCTCTACCTTTACGTCCATAATCTTTAGCAGCGTCTTTGCCCTCATGTTGTGCAACAGCGATTGACTTAAATCCATATTTGAAACCTGCCATTGTCAAATCATCTTGTGTTAATGTGAAATGATGTTCAGCTCTAAATGGAATTCCTTTCTCGAAGTAATCTGTTTTGATTGCATTACGTCTTGATCTAAATTGATCTCCAGGTAGTTCTGACTCAACATATAACGTTGGAACAGGATTAGGAATTGTCCAACCTAGAAAATCTCGACCACTGCACATGGCCATTGAAAGAGCAACACCAAACATTGTCTTTCCAGATTCATAATAACCATAGATCTGATTGAAACTACGTTCTGGAATAATTGGATCTACAATTAAATTTACTTTCGGATATTCAATCGTATCAAAAGTTAATCCATCTATTAATGGATACTCTTTCGGATCTGTGTCCTCCTCCTTTACTTCCTCCTCAAACAGTAGGTTATATGCCTCTAATTCGCTCTCTAAATGGGATCTTAACTCTGTAATACCAAAGATCTTCTTACCATTTTCTAATTGCTTTCTTTGATAACGTATCTTTTGAGTTCTGTTTTTTAACTCATGATCCCCTGTGTTTATACAAAGCTGTTCCTGGAATTGCTGTAGCAGCTCCTCTGGATATTCGTCTGCAGGTAATTTAGCTAGAGCTCCTGCAAGACGTAGATGAGCTTCATCTCTGCCACCCTCTGCACTCCAAACTTTTTCAACTTCTGTAAAGAAACAAATTAATTTTAATTTTTTTTCTAAAGATTTTATATCAACCTCTGCAGGTGGAATATCTAAAGCGATAAACCTATCGCCCCCTGTAAAGATTGTTTGCTTACCTGTTAAAACTTCAACAAGTAATCCTTTCTTTTTAGAAATATTTTTAGGATATTTAGGATAACCATTTATAGATGGAGCTCCTTGTCCATTAGCTTTATACGTTCTATGAGTCATGACTCTATGACCATTGATAACTTTACCATCTGTAAAAGTATCTGGTAGCAGCTGCAGGTATTTGTGAGCTACGTAATCATCATCATCAAAGTCAATCGAGAACACGCTACTCGGATCATGGAACACACCTAAACGATCAGCACTTAATAAAGTTTCATCTGACCAATCATACTTCCATTTTTGTTTTGGTTTTAATCCTGGAGATTTATCTTCTGCAACAGGTGTTAAAACAAATCCATAATCTTTCCAACGTTTCAAATCATCAAGAGATCTCATGTTAGTCCTCCTTACCAAATGTCATACGTAATAATTTATTAACAACTTCTCTCTCTGCTTCTGTTAAGCTATCAAGAGTTCTGCCAGGAGCTGCTGAATCTAAATTGATACGTTTAATTTTTGGTTTTTCTTTTTGTTTCAAATAGTCGGATAACAAGATGACGTTTCCTCCATCTTTTAATGAAAGAGGAATTTTTAAAAAGTACGATCTAGGTTTTGTATCTAACCAATCTAAAAAACTCTGACCTGGTTTTTTTTCTTTTTGATAGTTCTCTTGTAAGATGTCGATAATCTCGCCCTCAACATCAAACCTTATATCTGCTTCATCTTTTGCTAATTTAAGCAGCTCATCTTTACCTGCTGCTTTTGCTTTATTCTCTACGTTTCCACCATCTTTATAGATCGAATACGTGGGATCTTTTATTGTTCTATTCTTCATAATCAATCACGTCCTTTCAACGTTAAGTTAAATAAATGCAGCTCCCCTAGTGATTAGTTAGAGAAACTGCGATCGTGATGATTTGTGATTTGTAATTGGAATTATTACTGTGAATCTCTTAACATAAAATCACGATCAAACAAATGTTTCTTGGTTAATTATTCGTGATTAATGTTTCGCTAGAATTTTTGTGTTGGCTCTGGATCCAACTGATGTACGTCATTTACAGAAAAGTTATCCTGGATTCAACTATTAAATTCACTCTCATGCATTTTTTTAATTATCGTAAATTACTCGCATAAAGACTCATGGAACATGAAACATGGTCGTGGGGACAGGTGTGATTAGGGGGTGAGTTAGAGCTGCCTTTCGGCAGCCCCTTTTGTTGTTATGTCTTACGTAAATAAGAAAATAAGAATTTAATAATATTATTTATTTATTTTCTTAAATTCTCGTATTGATGAGATCTTATTAACGTGGTCTGTAAGATCTGTTGCCTTGATCCGAGTATATCTCTTTAATTGACTCCAATCCTTATGACCAGAAATGGCAGCAACCTGTGGGATCGTCATTCCACTTAATAATGCATTGGTACAGAAACAAGCACGTAGATCATGGAATCTAAAATCATGGATCTTGGATCTCTTACAAGCTCTGCTGAAATGTTTCCTAATACGTCTTGCTAAAACATCAAATGGTCTAATACTAAATCTATTTCTTTTTAGTATATCAAGAGCAGCATAAGTTAGAGGGATCGTTCGATCGTCCCCATTTTTTGTGTCCCTAAATGTGCAGGTTGAGTTTTCTAAATTAACGTCATGATTAAGCAGCTTAACTATCTCGCCCTGTCTTGCCCCTGTTTCGTAGGCAAAGATTACTATGTCTTTTAATTGTGGTAGATTGCTATTACTGCACTCCATCAACAGATGGTCATATTCTTTGATGGTTAATATACGTTCTCTAGCGTCTTTTACTTTCTCAAAAGAGATTAACTCAAAAGGATTATAAGGAGGCAATGTTATGCCCCAAACTTTCTTGCAGCTCCTCCAGGTATTACGTAATAAACTTAAATATTTATTTACAGTAGCAGGTGCTCTTGTTTTTAAAAATTCCTGCTGCAGCTGATGTATGTGATGTGGCTTCAATTTCATTAACGTAGTAAATGCAATCTTATGCCTAATCAAAACATTTAGTTTTGCTGCTTCCTCTTTGTGTCCTTTTTTCTTTGATGTGATCTCATCTCTGTATTTTATTAATACGTGTTTTAGATCTGTCTTTGTTGCGATTGATAAATCTTCATACTCATTATTTTCAATCTGCAGCTCTACTTTAGCAGCCCATCTTTTTCCTAACTTTAGATCAGTAAAAGATTTAGAAATACGTGGAGCTCCTTTTTTATTTATCTCAAAGATAAACTTTCCTTTTTTTGTTTTACGATAGTACATAACAACTTTTTCCTTTCTGTGACGAGTACAGGACGAGTAAAAGACCTACACTCGATTATTAACGTTGCTATGATTAGAGAATCACGAATAAGGAAGGGGCGTTCTGTTGCCAGGTGCCCCAAACCCCGTAACTTAATTAGTAAATTAATTAAGCTGCAAGTGCGTAACTTTCGTTAGCATTTATAAATTAGCCCATCACGGCGGAACAATACCGAACGAAAGAACAACTTTTAGACACCCGTCGATCCTAATTCACCCCCTTAAGTTGTAAATGGTGGAGGTGGTGGGTACTGCCCCCACGTCCGTAATGGTTATTACGAAATTCGTTTATCGTCATAGTTGGAAAACCAACACTATTAATATAAAACCAAATACAAGAGATTCAATAATTTAATCATGAAACTTACAAAAGAACAAATAAACGACATAAAAGATCAACAATCCCAAGAGAATGTAACTAAAAGAGTTACTGCTCCTGAATTAGAAAAAGTATTATATGAAGCAATGCCAGCCTTAGATCATGGCTTTATAAGAGTCATTGACTACATGGGAGATGATAGCTCAATTGTTCAATCTGCAAGGGTTTCTTATGGCAAAGGAACTAAACAGGTTTCAACAGATAGCGGTCTGATAAAATATCTAATGCGTCATTGGCATAGCACTCCATTCGAAATGTGTGAAATTAAATATCATGTAAAATTACCAATATTTATAGCAAGACAATGGATTAGACATCGTACAGCAAACGTCAATGAATACTCTGCAAGATATTCAATTTTAGATAAAGAATTTTATTTACCTGATCCTCAAAATTTAGCAGCTCAATCAATCGCAAACAGACAAGGTAGAGGTGATGTGATTGAGGGAGATCAGGCAAAGGAAGTTTTAGAACTTTTAAAAAATGATGCTGAAAGAACATACGATAATTATGAAACTATGCTTAATCAAAAATTTGACGGTTCTACAATTGATGAAAATAAAAAAGGATTAGCTAGAGAGTTAGCAAGAATGAATTTAACTTTAAATACATATACACAGTGGTATTGGAAAACAGACTTATTAAATCTAATGAATTTTTTAAGATTACGTGCAGATCATCATGCTCAATATGAAATTAGAGTTTATGCAGATATAATGCTAGATACATTAAAAAAATGGGTTCCTATTACCTATGATGCATTCATGGATTATAGAGTAGGTGGTAAAGAAGTCTCTGCTAAAGGAAAAGTTATTATTCAAAAATTATTGAAAGGTGAGGAAATAAATTTAGAAAAATCTGGACTTTCAAAAAGAGAGTGGAATGAACTTATGGAAGCTTTTGAAATTACAGATAAGATTGTTTAATTTCCTCAGCAAATTTTAAATAAATTTTTGTAATTTCATGTTCTGGATCTTTTTCGACTATAGGAATTCCCATATCTCCATATTTTCCGACATCAGGATTTATTGGTATTTGTCCTAAAAATTTCTTCTCAAATTCTTGTGCGGTTCTTTCAACACCATTCTCTCCAAAAATTGCATATTTTTTTCCGTCATCGCCAATAAAATGACTCATATTATCAATCAATCCAATAATATTTATTTTTAATTTTTCAAACATTCTAATTCCTCTTTTTACATCTTGGAGTGCTATCTCCTGAGGAGTTGACACTATAATCGCACCATCTACACTAATTTCTTGTGCAAATGTTAATTGAGTGTCACCTGTACCTGGAGGCATATCAACAATAATAAAGTCTAAATCTTTCCAACCTACTTTTTGAGTAAATGTTTTAATAGCACTAGTTACCATTGGACCTCTCCAGATCATTGGCGTTTGCTCATCTGTTAAAAAACCAATAGACATACATTGAATGTCATACTTTATAATTGGTTTTAAAGTTTGACCGTCACTATCTGGCTTTTCATTTATAGAAAAAAGTTTTGGTAAAGATGGTCCGTAAATATCAGCATCTAAAATTCCTACTTTGCATCCAACTTTTTTTAAGGCTAAAGCTAAATTTGTAGCAAAAGTGGATTTACCAACTCCACCTTTTGCACTAGATATTGCAATTGTAAATTTAGTGCCTGGAATTGGGTTTCTTTTGAAGGTTTTTGGCTCAGTTTTTGCCTTCATTGTGTCACTAAGACCTACTTTTTTATCATTCATAAAAATACACTTACCTTGTTTTTGCTCACAAAGACACTATATAGAATGTCATAATGACGATTTACAAAAATCAAAGCCCATGGGGAAGCCCTCCAGGAAGTGGTGGAGGAAGTGGAAATGGTGGAGGTTTCAGAAGAGGCCCAACACCTCCTAATTTAGATGAGGCAATACGAAAACTACAGGATACAATAAATAAATTTACTGGAAGTGGTACAGGTGGTAAAAAACCAATTATACTTGGCTTGATAATCTTAGTTGTAATTTGGGCATTGAGCGGTTTGTATAGAGTTTTACCTGATGAACAGGGTGTGGTTTTAAGATTTGGAAAGTTTGTAAATACCACTCAACCAGGATTAAATTATCATTTTCCATTCCCAATTGAGAGTGTGTTAACTCCTAAAGTTACTAAAGTTAATAGAATGGATATTGGTTTTAGATCAGAAAGAGATAGTGGATTTGGTCAAGGTGGTGGTGTTGCAGATGTTCCAGAGGAAAGCTTGATGCTAACTGGTGATGAAAATATTGTTAACATTGACTTTTCAGTATTTTGGGTAATAAAAGATGCTGGTAATTTTCTTTTTAAAATTCAAGATCCAGAAGGAACTGTAAAAGCTGCAGCAGAAACTGCAATGAGAGAAGTAATTGCGAGATCAAATATTCAACCAATTTTGACAGAAGGAAGAGCGGTAATTGAAAGAGATACCCAAGACATTATTCAGGGAATACTTGATGAATATGAGAGTGGAGTACAAATTACACAAGTTCAAACGCAAAAAGCAGACCCACCAGATCAAGTAATAGATGCATTTAGAGATGTACAAGCTGCAAGAGCTGATATGGAAAGATCGAAAAACGAAGCAGAGGCTTATGCGAATGACGTAATACCAAGAGCTCGAGGAGAAGCTGCAAAAATTTTACAAGCTGCTGAAGCTTATAAAAAAGAAGTTGTTGCAAAGGCAGAAGGTGAAGCTAGTAGATTTTTATCAATTTACACTGAGTACGCTAAAGCAAAAGAAGTTACTCAGGAAAGAATGTATTTGGAGACAATGGAGCAGGTTCTTGCTGATATTAATAAAATTATAATTGACAAAGACTCAGGATCTGGAGTTGTGCCATATCTTCCTTTACAAGAGTTAAAATCAGGGACAAACTAATGAAAGCTGGAAAATTTATATTACCGATAATCATTTTAATAGGAGCAACTTTATTCTTTTCAATATTTATAGTTAAAGAAGTAAACCAAGCCATAGTTCTTCAATTTGGTGATCCTAAAAGAATTATTTTAAAGCCAGGTTTAAACTTTAAGCTACCTTTTATTCAAAACGTAGTGTTTTTAGATAAAAGAGTTTTAAATTTAGATACTCCACCTGAAGAGGTAATTGCATCTGATCAAAAACGTCTAATAGTTGATGCATTTGCACGATTTCAAATAATTGATCCATTAAAATTTTATATATCTGTAGGAAACGAAAGAGTTGCGAGATCAAGATTAGCAACGATCATTAATTCGAGAATAAGAAATGTATTAGGTCAACAAAAACTACAAACATTATTATCTGAAGATAGATCAAAGCAAATGGCTTTGATTCAACAAGGTGTTAACAATGAAGCAGAAAACTTTGGTATTAAGATAGTTGACGTAAGAATTAAAAGAGCTGATTTACCTCAAGCAAACAGTGATGCAATCTTTAGAAGAATGCAAACTGAAAGGGAGAGAGAAGCTAAAGAATTTAGAGCTAAAGGTGCTGAGATGGCAGTTACTATAACATCTACAGCAGATAAGGAAGTTACTGTTATTCTAGCTGACGCTCAAAAAAAGTCAGAAATTATGAAAGGGGAAGGTGATGGTCAAAAAAATAAAATTTTTGCTGATGCATTTGGACAAGACCCTGAATTTTTTGGTTTTTACAGAGCAATGCAAGCTTACCAAAATGCTTTAATTGGTGGAGAAACATCAATGATATTATCTCCTGATAGTGAATTTTTTAAGTTTTTTGGAAATAAAGAAAAATAACAATTTTAGTTAACATGAAAGAATTGATCATAGCATTTGGTCTTTTCTTATTTATCGAAGGTGTTTTATATGCCTTATTTCCATCAAAAATGAAAAATATGTTAAAAAAACTTGATGCTGTAGCTGATAAACAATTGAGAGCAGGTGGATTGGTATTTGCAATTATAGGATTTATAATTATTTGGTATTCAAAGTCATGAAAAATATGTACAAAATTTTATCAATATTAATAGTTTCAATAAGCTTTTTTTCAATTTCTAAAGCTCAGGAAATTCCATCATCATTTGCAGATTTAGCAGAAAGATTAATGCCATCAGTTGTAAATATTTCAACTACCACTACTGTTACGACTAGATCAAATCCTTTACCATTTGAATTTCCACCAGGTTCACCATTCGAAGATATGTTTGGTTCTCCTCAGCAAAGACAAACAAGTGCATTAGGATCAGGCTTTATAATTAATGAAGATGGAATTGTAATAACAAATAATCATGTTATTCAAGGAGCATCAGATATATTTGTCAGAGTAAACGGAGATCAAGATTATAAAGCTGAGGTTCTTGGTGCTGATGCAGGTATGGATATCGCGGTATTAAAAATAGACTCTGACGAAAAATTTAAGCCAGTAAAATTTGGCAACTCAGATAAAGCCAGAATTGGAGATTGGGTTATTGCGATAGGTAATCCATTCGGTCTTGGAGGCACAGTAACAGCAGGAATAATTTCTGCTAGAAATAGAAGCATAGGACTTTCAAGATATGAAGATTATATTCAAACTGATGCTTCAATAAATCAAGGAAATTCAGGTGGACCGTTATTTAATATGAATGGAGATGTCATTGGAATAAATACAGCTATACTTGGACAGTCTGGATCAATTGGAATAGGATTTGCTATCCCATCTAATAGTGCTCAAAAAGTTATTGATCAATTGATAGAATTTGGAGAAACAAAAAGAGGATGGCTTGGTGTTAGAATTCAAGTTGTAGATCAAGGAATAGCAGATGCAGAAAAGCTAGATAAACCTAGAGGTGCTCTGGTTGCTAGTGTTGCTGATAATAGTCCATCAGATAAAGGAGGAATTAAACCTGGTGATATAATTTTAGAGTTTGATGGAAAACCAATTAATGAAATGAAAGAATTACCTAAAATTGTTGCTGAAACGGATGTTGGAAAAAAAGTAATTGTAAAAGTTTGGAGAAATAAAAGAGAAATTACAAAAGAAATAGTTCTTGGAAGATTAGAAACATCCGAGGACTTTAAAGCACAAAAACCTGTAATTGAAAAACCAAAGGTGAGGAGAATTGATGGTTTAAAAATCGATGTTCGTTTATTAAGTAAAGATGATATTGAGACTAGAAACCTTCCAAAGAGTACAAGTGGAGTAGTAATTACAAAAATAGATAAAGATAGTCCAATTAATTATCTTCAAGTAAATAATGTTATTGTTGAGGCTAATAGAAAAAAAATTAATACAATAGGTGATCTTGATAATGTGGTAAAATTGAAATTAAGAAGTGATGAAAATAACTTACTGATTGCGATATATAATAACCAAAATCAAAGAACATATGTTGGTGTTAAATTAAAATAATCAAATGGACCTTAAGTCCAAAATAATATTAATTTCAGGTCCTACAGCATCAGGCAAATCTAAACTTGCATTAAAAATTGCTAAAAAAATAAATGGGGAAATTATAAATGCAGATAGTATGCAGGTGTATAAAGAATTGAAGATATTGACTGCTCGACCTTTGGAAATTGATTTAAAAAAAATAGAACATCATTTATATGGCTTTAGAACTGTTAAAAAAGATTTTTCATCTGGGGAATGGTTAAAATTAGCAAAAAAAAATATAAAAAAAATTAGAAATAAAAATAAAATACCAGTTTTAGTTGGTGGGACCGGTCTTTATTTTAAAGCACTGACTGATGGCTTGGTTAAAATTCCAAAAATACCAATTTCTTTTCGTAATAAAATAAGACGAATGCAAATTAGTTTAGGTCAAAAAAAATTTTATTCAAAACTTTTAAAAAATGATTCATTAGTAAAAAACAGGATTGATCCTACTGATCTTCAAAGATCTATCAGAGCTTATGAAGTTATTTCATTTACAAAGAAATCAATTTTTGAATGGTATAAGAAAACAAAACCATCTTTTCGAAATGATCAATTTATTAAAATTTATATTGATTATCCTAGAGATAAACTAATCAGTAAAATTTCTAAAAGAGTAGATCAAATGATGAAAGATGGAGCTATTAAAGAGGTAAAAGATTTTTTAAAGCTTAATTTGAAGAGTGATAGCAATATCTTCAAAGTTATAGGAATAAGAGAGATCAAAGATTTTATTGATAAAAAAATTTCTATGCATGATTTAAAACTAAATATTGTCATAAAAACTAGACAATACGCTAAAAGACAGCGAACTTGGTCTAGAGGTCAAATGAGAGATTGGCAAAAATTTGATGCTGAGGCTCTTTCAAAATTTATAAAAAAATTATAAAAATCCTCACAATAACTTGACCAATCAGTACAACTTCAGCTAGATTGACTGAATGCCAAAATTTTATTCAGGAGCTGAGATAGTATTCAAATGTTTGGAAGATCAAAATGTTAGTCATATTTTTGGTTATCCGGGAGGAGCAGTCCTTCCAATATATGATGAATTAAAAAATTTTAACTCAATAAAACATATTTTAGTAAGACATGAACAGGGCGCAGGGCACGCCGCAGAAGGCTATGCAAGATCAACTGGAAAACCAGGTGTATTGTTAGTAACTTCAGGTCCTGGAGCCACCAATGCTGTTACTGCGTTAACAGACGCTTACATGGACTCCGTCCCATTAGTTTGCATCACAGGACAAGTTCCAACACATTTAATTGGTACCGATGCATTTCAAGAATGTGACACAACCGGAATTACTAGACCTTGTACTAAACATAACTGGTTAGTCAAAGATGTTAATGACTTAGCTGAAATAATGCATAAAGCTTTTGAGGTAGCAACAACAGGCAGACCAGGACCTGTTTTAGTTGATATTCCAAAAGATATACAATTTCAAAAAGCTCAATATAAAAATTATAGAAAATTAAAAAAATTAAATGGAAAGTCTCATAACAACTTCTCACAAAAAAATATTGATGAATTAATTAGTTTAATTACTAAAGCAAAAAAACCAATTTTTTATACTGGGGGAGGAGTAATTAATTCAGGCACAAAGGCAAGTGAGCTTTTAAGAGAACTTGTTTATGCAACAGGTTTTCCAATAACTTCAACTTTGCAAGGTCTTGGTTGTTTTCCTGCTGATGATAATCAATTCTTAGGAATGTTAGGTATGCATGGAACCTACGAAGCAAACAACGCTATGTATTCATGTGACTTAATGATAAATGTTGGTGCTAGGTTTGATGATAGAATTACTGGTAAGATTGATGAGTTCTCACCTAAGTCTAAAAAAGTTCATATTGATATAGATCCATCCTCAATAAATAAAAATGTAAAAGTAGATTTAGCAATTGTGGGAGATATTAAGTCAGTTCTAACATCAACGCTAAAAACTTTAAAAAAATCTAAAAATAATTTTTCTAAATCAAACAAACATCAAATATCAAATTGGTGGGAACAAATTCAGAAATGGAGATCTAAAAGATCATTAGACTACATTGGTAGTGAAGAAACTATTAAACCTCAATATGCGATTGAAAGATTATATGAACTTACTAAAGATAAAGATACATATATAACAACTGAAGTAGGCCAACATCAAATGTGGGCTGCTCAACACTACAAATTCAATAAACCAAATAGATGGATGACTTCTGGAGGTCTTGGTACAATGGGATATGGATTGCCAGCAGCAGTTGGTGTCCAAATTGCTCATCCTAAGAAATTAGTAATTGATATTGCTGGCGAGGCGTCTGTTTTGATGACTATGCAAGAAATGTCAACTGCAGTTCAGTACAATTTGCCTATAAAAATATTTATTTTGAATAATGAGTATATGGGAATGGTAAGACAATGGCAGGAATTATTACATGATAAAAATTATTCAGAAAGTTACACAGCTGCATTACCAGATTTTGTTAAAATGGCAGAAGCTTATGGTTGCGTAGGCATAAGAGCAAAAACACCTGAAGAATTAGATGATAAGATCATTGAGATGTTAAACACAGATCGACCAGTAATTTTTGATTGCCTTGTAGATAAACAAGAAAACTGTTTTCCAATGATACCTTCTGGAAAACCTCATAATCAAATGTTACTTGGCCCTAAAGATCAAAAAGAAAAAAAGATTACCGGAAAGGGTAGAACACTAGTTTAATGGCTAACTCAAAATCAGCATATAGTTTTGCAGGAAAAAAACAGAAGCCTGATACTCATATTATAGTTGTATGGGTAGATAATGAGGCTGGAGTTTTAGCTCGTGTAGTTGGTTTATTTTCTGGAAGAGGCTACAATATCGAGTCCCTAGCAGTAGCTGAGGTCGATCAGAAGCAAAATATTTCAAGAATAACAATTGTAACTACCGGTACACCACAAGTAGTAGATCAGATAAAACTTCAATTAAAAAAATTAGTTCCAGTTCATAAAGTAGCAGATTTTAAGAGAGAAGATAAAAATGTTATTTTTAAAGAAATGGCATTATTTAAGTTTGTTGCAAACAATGGTAAATTAAATAAAGCTTTTGAAGCTTGTAAAAAATTTAATCCAGTAATATTAGATAAAACAAATAAATCAAATGTTATACAAATTACAGCTTTAAGAAGAGAAATAGATACTATGTCAAAAAATTTAAAAAAATTTGGTTTAGTGAGTGTTTCAAGAACAGGTGCAGTCGCTATGACAAGAGGATCAGAAATATTTAAATAAATTAAAAATTAAAGGAGAGAAATTATGAAAATGTTTTATGAAAAAGATACTAATGTAGACTTAATAAAAGATAAGAAAGTAGCAATTTTTGGTTACGGAAGCCAAGGACATGCGCATGCACTTAATCTAAGAGATAGTGGTGTTAAAGAAGTCGTGGTAGCTTTAAGAGAGGGCTCATCAAGTATTGAAAAAGCAGAGTCTAAAGGTTTAAAAGTTATGAATTTATCTGATGCTGCAGAATGGGCAGATGTAGTTATGATTCTAACTCCAGACGAATTACAAGCATCAATATATAAAAACCATATAGAGCAACGTGTTAAAGAAGGAACATCAATTGCGTTTGCTCATGGTTTAAATGTTCACTATGATCTTATAAAAGCTAGAAAAGATTTAGATGTATTTATGGTTGCCCCAAAGGGGCCTGGTCATTTAGTAAGAAGTGAATATGAAAAAGGTGGTGGAGTTCCTTGTTTATTTGCTGTTCACCAAGATGGATCTGGTAAAGCAAGAGATTTGGCAATGTCATATGCATCAGCTGTTGGTGGAGGTAGGTCTGGAATAATTGAAACTACATTTAAAGATGAAGTAGAAACAGATCTATTTGGAGAACAAACAGTATTATGTGGTGGGCTTGTTGAATTAATTAAAAATGGATATGAAACTTTAGTCGAAGCTGGATATGAACCAGAAATGGCTTATTTTGAAACTGTTCACGAAGTTAAACTGATTGTGGATTTAATATATGAAGGTGGAATTGCCAATATGAATTATTCAATTTCAAATACAGCAGAGTATGGTGAGTATCAGTCCGGTCCAAGAATAATTAAAAAAGATGAAACTAAGCAAAGAATGAAAGAAGTTTTAGCAGAAATTCAATCTGGTAAATTTACAAAAGAATGGATGGAAGAATGCAAAAACGGTCAAAAAAACTTTCTTGCAACTAGGGCTAAATTAGCAGAACACTCGGTTGAAAAAGTTGGCGCTGAACTTAGGGCTATGATGCCTTGGATTTCAAAAAAGAAACTTGTTGATAGCGATAAGAAGTAGATAAATTATTGTTTTATTTGGTCTAAAATAGGCATTTTATTTTGCAATCTGAGCGTGAGCATGTATGATACTCAAGCTTAATTAATTAAATGACAGATAATAACAGAGTATACATTTTTGATACTACAATGCGTGATGGAGAGCAGTCTCCTGGCGCATCAATGAGTTTGGAAGAAAAAATACAAATAGCCAGAGTATTTGATGAACTTGGAATAGATATTATTGAAGCTGGATTTCCAATTGCATCTCCAGGAGATTTTGAAGCTGTAACCGAAGTCAGTAAAATATTAAAAAAATCAATTCCTGCAGGTTTAGCAAGACATTCAAAAAAAGATATTGATAGATGTTATGAGGCTCTTAAACATGCTCCAAGATTTAGAATTCATACTTTTATTTCCACAAGTCCTTTGCATATGAAGCATAAACTTAATAAATCACCAGAAGAAGTTTATGAAGCAATAAAACAAAATGTAACTTATGCAAGAAATTTTACCGATGATGTGGAATGGTCGTGCGAAGATGGGACTAGAACAGATATGGATTATATGTGTAAGACTGTAGAACTAGCAATCAAATGTGGCGCTAAAACTATTAATATTCCTGATACTGTTGGATATACTATTCCATCTGAATTTACAAAAATTATTGAAACTTTGTTGAATAAAGTTCCAAATATAGATAAAGCAATTCTTTCAACTCATTGTCATAATGATTTAGGTTTGGCAGTTGCCAATTCTTTGGCAGGTATTCAGGCAGGAGCTAGACAAATTGAATGTACTATAAATGGTCTAGGAGAAAGAGCTGGAAATGCAGCTCTTGAAGAAGTTGTGATGGCTATGAAAACAAGACCTGATTTAATGCCATATGAAACTGGAATTGAAACTACTCTTCTTAGTAAAGCATCTAAGATAGTATCAAATGCCACAGGTTTTCCAGTCCAATATAATAAAGCTATTGTTGGAAAAAATGCTTTTGCTCATGAAGCAGGTATTCATCAAGATGGAATGTTAAAAAATAGGCAAACTTATGAAATTATGACACCAGAGAGTGTTGGTGTTAAACAAACATCTCTCGTAATGGGTAAACACTCAGGTAGACACGCATTTAAAGATAAATTAACCAGTTTAGGATATCCAGATCTGACTGATGACGTTGTCGATAATGCTTTTGCAAAATTTAAAATTTTAGCGGATAAAAAGAAACATGTTTATGATGAAGATATAATTGCTTTAATAGATGATAGTCTAATAATTGATAACAAGGTAAGTGCGATTAATTTGAAATCTCTGAAAGTATTTGCTGGTACTGGTGAACCTCAAAGAGCAGAAATGACATTAGATGTTTTTGGAGAGGTTAAAAAAGCATCTGAAACAGGTGACGGACCGGTTGATGCAATTTTTAAATGTATAAAAAAACTATACCCACATGAGGTAAACTTACAACTTTACCAAGTTCACGCTGTTACAGAGGGAACAGATGCTCAAGCCACAGTAAGTGTTAAAATTGAAGAGAATGGAAAAACAACTGTAGGACAAGCCGCAGATACTGACACATTAGTTGCATCTGCAAATGCTTATATAAATTCACTTAATAAAATGATTATAAAAAGAGATAAAACAGCACCAGGGACAAATATAGAAAATCAGAATTTTGAAAATCAAAAGATGAAAGGTATATAAAAATGGCAATGTTCAGCAACTTAAAGAAATTATGGAGTCAAGATATGGCAATAGATCTTGGTACAGCAAACACACTTGTAGTGTTAAAGGGCAAAGGTGTAGTTCTCAATGAACCATCAGTAGTTGCAGTTGTTGACAATAAAGGAAAAAAATCAGTTTTAGCTGTTGGAGACGAAGCAAAAACTATGCTTGGAAGAACGCCAGGAAATATCCAAGCAATCAGACCTTTGAGAGACGGTGTTATTGCAGATTTTGTTGTTACAGAGGAAATGATTAAACATTTTATTAAAAAAGTTCATAAAAAAACATTAGCTAATCCGAGAATTTTAATTTGTGTGCCAACTGGTTCAACACCAGTCGAAAGAAAGGCAATCCAAGATAGTGCCCTCGCAGCTGGAGCTCGTAAAGTTAACTTAATTGAGGAACCAATAGCTGCAGCGGTAGGAGCTGGACTGCCAATATCTGAAGCAACTGGGTCAATGGTTGTTGATATAGGTGGAGGCACAACTGAAATTGCAGTTTTATCTTTAGGTGGCGTTGTATATTCCGAATCATTAAGAGTTGCTGGAGATGCAATGGATAATTCTTTGAAAGAATATATGAGAGAAGAGTACAATTTAATGATTGGCGATAGTACTGCAGAAAAAATCAAAAAAGATATAGGTACAGCTATACCAACAAACAATAATACATATGCAGTTAAAGGTAGAGATTTAAGATCTGGAACTCCCAAAGAGGTGAATATTTCAGAAGAAGATACTGCAGAAGCACTAAATCCAATCCTAAAAGATATAGTATCTGCAATAAAAAAAGCTTTAGAGAATACTCCACCAGAGTTATCTGCTGATTTAGTTGATATGGGCTTAACCCTTACAGGCGGTGGTTCTCTATTAAATAATATAGATAAAAGATTTTCGAAAGAAACAGGTCTTCCAGTAAATGTTGCAGATGATCCCTTATCTTGCGTTGCAATTGGAACTGGTAAAGCTTTAGACCAAGAGGAAACTTTTTCATCAGTCTTATCTGAGTATTAATCAAAATGTCTAGAGAAATGGGCAGAGATGATTTGGTTATATCTGCTCGTTCAATTTTTTTAAATAAAGGTAATAGACGAAAATTTTCACTTTTTACTTTAATTATATTATCTATAATTGTTTTATCATTAGAATATTTTAAAACTGGACCTATTAATCAATTTAGGTCAGTAGCCAAAGATGCTGTTCTTAAAACTTCATATATTATATCATTTCCATTTTTATCTTTAAAAAATGCTTATCACGGTGCTAGTGATCTTTTAAAAATACATGAAGAAAATAAAAAATTTAAGATTATTGATTTAAATATTGAAGAGTTAAAGCTTGAAAATCAATTTTTAAAAGAAGAAAATTCAAGACTTAATGCACTGATTGAAGAAAAAACCCTCTTTTCAGATAATTATCATTTAACTAAAATTTTACTAGATCAAAAGAGCCCATATTTACGATCAGTTGTGATTAATAAAGGTTTCAAACATGATATTAAAATAGGCTCAGGTGTGAGAAGTGGATCATATTTTATAGGAAAGGTAGTAGGAGTTAATTACTTAACCTCGAGAGTTTTATTAATAAATGATCTTAATAGTAAGATACCAGTAATAATTGAACCTAATGGAATAAGCGCAATAGTTTCAGGAAATGGAAGTAAATTAAATGGTGATATTGAGTATCTACCTGAAAAAAATCAAGTCGAAGAGGGTCATATTGTTTATACTTCAGGAGCTGACGGGATAATTTCCTCTGGAATACCTATAGGTAAAATAACTATTATAAATAACAAAAAATACGTTAAATTTTTTACAGATTTCGATCAAATTAAATTTGTTAAGGTTTATTTTAAAAAGTGAGTTTATTTGCTAACAGAATTTACTCTAAGACAATTACAAGTTTACCCACTTTAATTTTATTTTTAGTCGTAATTTTAGGTTTAAATATTAATATTATATATAAAAATTATGATTTTATCATAAACTTTAGCTACATAATTGTATTCTTCTGGAGTTTAAAAAAACCAGAGCATCTAGGTTATGGATTAATTTTTTTTGCAGGTATTGTAAATGATGTAGTTCAAAGTTTGCCAATTGGGATATCTTCCCTAAATTATTTATTATTATCTGCGATTGGAGCATTTATAAGAAATAGGTCAATCATATACAATTTAATTTATGATTGGATATCATTTTTCATAGCAATTTTAATTGTAGGATCATTAAATTATATTATATTAATAACAATATTTAAAATTCCAATTATCTATGAAAGTTTAATATTGGGTTTATTTGTTACATTTTTAATTTACCCTATATTTTTCAAAATATTTGCTTGGATAGATAATATGGTGCTAGTTAAAGAGAATGATAAAAAAAATAGGTAATTTAAATAAAAATAAAATTATAAGTAGAAGACTATTTGTTTTAGTTGCTGCAAAGATTGCATTAATTGGGATTGTTACTTCAAGATTATATAATCTTCAAATTTCTCAAAAGCAAAAATATGAAGTTTTATCTGACAAAAATAGAATTAGAGAATGGAAAACTCCACCTCAAAGAGGAATAATAACTGATTATTTTAATAATGTTATTGCAGATAATCAAAGAGTTTATCAAGTTCATTTATCTCTTGAAGAAGTTTCCAATTTTAATAATTCAATTTTTAAACTTAAAAATATTATTAGTCTTAAAGAGGATGAAATAAAAAAAATATATGAGAAGAAAGAAAAGTCTAAGCCATGGGATACTTTAATAATTTCTGAAAATTTATCATGGAAAGAATTTTCTAAATTAAATTTGTACTTGCATGAATTAGATGGAGCGAAGCCAGTTTTATCTACTTCAAGATATTACCCTTACTCCAATGATTTAGTACATGTTGTTGGTTATGTTGGTGATGCAACAACTCAAGATATTCAAAATAAAAAAAAAATAGAGGAAAACTTTGTACCAGGTTTAAAAGTTGGAAAAATTGGTATTGAAAATTCAAAAGATACTGACCTAATAGGAAATCATGGAACTAAAAGATATGAAGTAAATGCATCAGGAAAAAAAATAAGTGAAATTAGTTATAATAAAGAAACTCAAGGTGAAAATTTAAGAACAACCATAGACTTAGAAATTCAGCAATTGGCTCAAGAGTTACTAAAAAATCAGGCTGGCTCAATATGTGTTATGGATATATACACAGGTGAAGTAATTACCATGGCATCATCCCCAACATATGATCCAAATAAGTTTACGCATGGAATAAGCACTAAAGATTGGAATGAAATTAAAAATAATAAGTTAAGACCTTTATTAAATAAATCATTAGCTGGATTATATTCCCCTGGATCAACTATAAAACCCTTGGTTGCACTTGCTGCTCTAGAATATGGGATAATAGACCAAAAATTTAAAGTAAACTGTAAAGGCCATGATCATCCATATGAATTGTATGGAGAGAGATATCATTGTTGGAAAAAAAATGGTCATGGATGGATGAGTATGAGAAATGCCATTAAACAGTCATGTGATATTTATTTTTATGAAGTCGCAAGGCTTTTAGGCGTAGATAAGCTCTCACTAATTGCAAAAAGATATGGCCTAGGTTCAAAAGTCTTGGAAGATTTTTTTTCAGAAGAAAAAAAAGGAATTGTCCCCTCAACTAAATGGAAAAAACAAGTTTTAGAGCAGTCTTGGTATCTTGGCGAAACTGTAATTACTGGGATAGGACAGGGTTACATTCAGACTACCCCACTTCAATTATGTTTAATGACAGCGCAGTTGGCTAATGGAGGCTTCAAAATTAAACCAAATTTAATTTATGATAAAGAAATAGATTTAGATATTATTAAATCAAAAATTGAAAGCGAAAAAAATAAAACTGTAAGTCAAAATATTTTGAAAGATCACGAATTTAAATATTATGAAAGACTTTACAGAAATCCAAATAATTTAAAGTTAGTTCTGGATGCAATGTATGGGTCAACCAATGAACAGTTTGGAACCTCCTTTAGATCTAGACACAAAGAAGATAAATACAAGTTTGCTGGAAAAACTGGAACTTCTCAAGTTAAAAGAATTACTGATCAAGATAGAGAGCTTGATTTGGACCTTGAAGAGATAGAATATAAAAGTAGAGATCATGCTTTATTTATTGCATTTGCGCCTTATAATAAACCAAGATATTCCCTCAGTGTTTTGATAGAGCATGGAGGCTCTGGGAGTAAAGCAGCCGCTCCAATAGCAAACAAATTAATAAAAAAAATTTTAGATAGGCATGAATTAAGAGAAAAAATTAGAAAAGATTTAAAAAATATTGCATGATACTTTCAACGTCGCTAAATTCCACTAGTTATTCATTTATTGATAAACTGAAAGCTGTTGATTACTTTTTAATAACAATTGTTGCCATAATAGGTTCAATGAGTGTTTTTTCAATTTATTCTACAGAAAGTGGGTATTTTTCTTTTTACACTAAAAATCATCTTACCAGATTTATAGTATTTTTTTCTATGTTTTTAGTGATATCATTTGTAAGAGTTTCATTTTGGTATAGACAGGCATATATTTTTTATATTCTAGGAACTTTACTTCTATTACTTGTAATTTTTTTTGGAATTTCAGCATCAGGATCTAAACGATGGATAAATCTTTTCATAATGAACCTTCAGCCTTCAGAACTAATGAAAATTGCAATAATAGTTTGTTTTGCAAGATATTACCATCGAATTCAAAGCTCAGATATTCAAAGTTATAAATATTTATTACAACCAATTATACTTTTGTTGATACCTTGCTATTTAGTTATAACTCAACCTGATTTAGGAACAGCAATTTTAATAGCAGGAAGTGGGTTGGCTATTATTTGGTTAGCAGGACTTAATTTAAAATATTTTGTATATTCAGGATTAATATTATTAGTCTCATTACCTTTTGTAATTTCAATTTTAAAACCATATCAAAAATCAAGAATATTAACTTTTTTTAACCCAGACAGAGACCCTTTGGGTGCAGGTTATCAAATAATTCAATCTAAAATAGCAATTGGTTCAGGAGGATTGTTAGGTAAAGGTTTCTTGCAAGGTACACAAAGTTATCTTGAATTCTTACCTGAAAAACACACTGACTTTATTTTTACTCTTTTTTCTGAAGAATTTGGCTTTGTTGGTTCATTGGTTTTAATTTTATTATATGCTTTATTAATTTACAGAATAATAAGGATTGGTTTTTTATGTAGATCATTTTTTGCAAAACTATACTGTTTTGGTTTTGCATCAGCTTTATTTTTATATATTTTTGTCAATATAGCTATGGTAGTTGGGTTGTTGCCAATAGTTGGAGCACCACTTCCTATCATGTCATACGGAGGGTCATCTATGTTATCAATAATGCTTGGTTTAGGCATCGTAATGAGCTGTAAAATTTATAGCAGAGATCCGATCGGTAATTAAGATGCTGTAAACAGTTATCCACCGCGATCAAATAACATCTATTATAATTTATCCCACTAACTATATTTTTTATTGTGTCAGAAAAAATTTTAAAAGTTGGTATAATAGGAGCAGGAATTCAAGGAGTTTGTAATGCTCTTTTTCTTCAAAAAAAAGGCTATCAAGTAATTTTGTTCGATAGAGATGAACCTGGAAATGCAGCCTCTTATGGTAATGCGGGTCATTTTTCTCCTTATGCATCAGTTCCATTAAATAGGCCAGATATTGTAAGTGATGTTCCATCTATGCTTATGAGTACAAGAGGACCCTTAGCACTTAAATGGAATTATGTTCCAAAAATGATCCCTTGGTTTTCAAAATTTTTAATGAATTGTACTAATGATAAAATGATGCATACCGCAAAAAATATGCATCAAATTTTAGATCAATCATTACTGGCTTATGATGAACTATTCGAAGAGATAGATCTAGAGGGTTTAGTTGAAAATAATGGAATTTTATATGTCTGGAATGAAAAAAATTTAAAAAGTAGAGAGTTAGAAATAAAAATTAGAAATGATCTAGGCGTTAAGCAACAAGTAGTAAATAAAAAAGAAATACATGATTTAGAACCTAACTTAAAACCATTTTACCATGGGGGTGTTTTTTACGATTATGCTAGACATGCAAGAAATCCAAAAAAAATACTAGTTAAGTTATTTCAAAATTTTATTAATAAAGGAGGAAAGTTTTTAAAACTTAATATTCAAGATTTGAATTTTGATGAGGAAAAACCTGTTCTGAGATCGGAAACTCAGAGATTTGTTTTTGATAAATTAGTTATTGCATGCGGTGCTTTTTCAAAAAAACTTACTGATAAACTTCATGAGAATATTCCACTGGATACTGAAAGAGGGTATCATGTTCATTTTAAAGATTTTGATCATTTAATTTCTAGACCAGTGGTTTATTCTAACAGAGGGTTTGGAATGTCACCTATGGACCAAGGGTTAAGAGTAGTTGGCACTGTGGAGTTCGGTGGTTTAGAAAATTCTTTATCAAAATCTAGGATCAAAAACTTAATTTTAAATGCAAAGGATATGCTTGACGGCTTACCTGAGCATAAAGATGAGTGGTTAGGGTTTAGGCCTACGTTGCCAGATTTTTTACCAATAATTGGACCATCAAAAAATTATAAAAATGTATTTTACTCATTTGGTCATCATCATTTAGGATGGACTTTAGGTGCAATTTCTGGAAAAATAGTGTCTGGTATGATTGCAAATGAAAATACTAATATGGATTTAAAACCTTACAGTTCAGTTAGATTTGCCTAAAAAAGCTAAATAGTGTGGAAATTAAACTTGAAGATAAATATAAATTAAGAAAAGGCACTAGATTTTTAACTGGTGCTCAAGCTCTTGTTCGAGTTCCAATTGTTCAATCAAGAAGAGATAAACAAAAAAACTTAAATACCGCATGTTACATTTCTGGCTATAGAGGATCTCCTTTAGGTGGCTATGATCAGCAGATTTTAAAAAACAAAAAATATTTGAATGAAAACAATATTTATTTTCAACCAGGAATAAATGAGGAACTCGCTGCAACCTCTTTATGGGGAACACAGCAAGTAAATCTTAGAAAACAAGATAAATACGATGGTGTTTTTGGCATATGGTATGGTAAAGGTCCAGGAGTAGATAGAGCAGGAGATGCATTAAAACATGTAAATCTGGCAGGTACCTCAAAGTTTGGAGGCGTCATTGCTTTAATGGGAGACGACCATATATGTGAGTCCTCAACAACCTCTCATCAAAGTGAATTTGCAATGATTGATGCGATGATACCTTTTTTTAATCCAAGTGGTGTTCAAGAAATACTAGATTATGGAATAATAGGAATAGAATTATCAAGAAAAAGTGGATGTTGGGTTGGGATAAAGTGTGTTCATGATAACGTGAGTTCAGGAGCAACAGTTGACTTAGATGAAAATAGGTTAAATCTTTTAGATATTTCAAGTGAAACCTATCCATCTGAAGGTTTAAATATAAGACTCAAAGATACTGCTCAAGAAAAAGAATATCGTTTGCATCATCATAAAATAAAATATGTAAAAGAATTTTGTAAAATAAATAGTTTAAATAAATTAATTTTTGATTCAGAAAATCCAAAAGTTGGAATAATTAGCACTGGAAAGTCTTTTTTAGATACAAAATTAGGGCTAGAAAAAATAGGAATAAATGAAGATGTTGCTAATAAAGCAGGAATTAAATTTCTTAAAATTGCTATGCCTTGGCCGCTAGAAGAAACAATAATTGAAAAATTTTCGGAAAATTTAGAAAAAATCATTGTTGTTGAGGAAAAAAGATCAATCATTGAAACACAAGTTAAAGAAATATTATTTAATAAAAATTTAAATATAAAAGTAGTTGGAAAAAATGATGAAAATAATAATGATTTATTTGTTTCTTCTGGAGCTTTAGACCCAGGAGAAATCGGTTTAAAAATATCTGAAATAATTAATTACCTTAACTTACCGGATGAAGTGCATAATCTTTCAAAAAATTTAAAGTCTTTGAAAGAAAAAACTAATTCAAATATCTCCTTAAAAAGAGTTCCACATTTCTGCTCTGGGTGCCCTCATAATACTTCAACTAGAATACCAGAGGGTAGTAGAGCAATTACAGGTATCAGTTGTGCATACCTTGTGGAACATATGGAAAGAGATAATGAAGGCTTTTCACAAATGGGATCAGAGGGGGCAACTTGGGTTGGTGAGTCTGTTTTTAGCAATACTGACCATATTTTTCAAAATATGGGAGATGGGACTTACATTCATTCAGGAATTCTATCTATAAGACATGCAGTTGCAGCAAAAACTAAAATGACATTTAAGATTTTGTATAACGATGCTGTAGCGTTGACAGGAGGTCAAGCATTAGACGGATTACCAACAGTTGCGCAAATGTCTAAACAGCTTGAAGCAGAAGGTGTTGAAGAAATTGCAATAATCACAGATGAAATTGAAAAATATAGTGATAGAGGAGGTTTTGCGAAAAATTCAAAAGTTTATGATAGAAAAAATATTATAGATGTTCAAATTGAATTAAGCAAAATTAATGGAACAACTGTTATTATTTATGATCAAACCTGCGCGGCTGAGAAAAGAAGGAGAAGAAAAAAAGGCATCTTAGAAGAGCCAAAGAAAAAAATTTTTATTAATAAAGACCTATGCGAAGGTTGTGGAGATTGTGGAATACAATCTAATTGTGTTTCTATTGCACCTGTTGAAACTGAATACGGAAGAAAAAGACAAATTGACCAATCTTCTTGTAACAAAGATTACACATGTGTAGATGGGTTTTGTCCAAGCTTTGTAAGTCTTGAGGGAGAGATAAGAATTAAAAAAAATTACGATGAAAACCTTATAAATAAAATAAATTCAAAAATTGAAGAGCCAATATTACCCGACATAAATAAATCTTATGGAATAATGATTGCTGGTATTGGTGGAACTGGTGTTGTTACTATTGGAGCAGTGCTTGCAACAGCCGCTCAAATAGACGGAAAGGGATCAGGGGTTTTAGATATGACTGGGTTAGCTCAAAAAGGTGGAGCTGTTAAAAGTTTCTTGAGAATTTTTGAAAAATCTGAGGATGTTGGAGCAATAAGATTATCTTATGGTGATACAAATTTACTTCTGGGATTTGATTTACTTGTATCAAATGATTTAGAAATAATAAAAACCTTAGATAAAAAAATTTCAAAGTTAATAGTTAATACAGATGAGGTTATGCCTGGAGATTTTACAAGGGATAAAAATTTTTACTTACCTTTTGATGAAATGAGAGATAATTTAATTAACATAGCAGGTCAAGAAAATATAAAGTTTATATCATCAAATAAAATTACATCAAAGATTTTAGGAAATTCAATTTTATCAAATATGTTTAATGTTGGAGTAGCATATCAATCAGGCTTAATACCAATTTCAGCTTCATCAATTGAAAAAGCAATTGAGTTAAATGGTGCAAGTGTAAAGGACAATATTGATGCATTTAGATTTGGAAGACACTATGAAAATTTAAAAGAGGAAGTAGTAGATATAATTAAAGATGAGCCAGAAGTACTAGAGGGTTTTGAGGAAAAATATAAGAATAGATTTAAGTTTTTAGAAGATTATCAAAATATAAAATATGCTCAAAAATTTGGAGATCTCGTAAGCTATGCAAGAAAGATAGATAAAAATATAGGAAACGGTAGTCAATTCTCAACTGCAGTCTTAAAAAATTATTTCAAATTAATGGCATACAAAGATGAGTATGAAGTATCACGATTAATGACAAATAAAAAATTCGTAGACGATGTAAATAAAAACTTTGAAGGTAATTTTAATTATAATTTTTATTTAGCCCCTCCAATTTTTAGTAAAAAAAGTAAAGTTGATGGGAAATTGGTAAAAATTAAATTTGGAGGATGGTTATTTAGAGTGTTTAAAATACTCTCTAAATTTAAATTCTTAAGAGGTACAAAGTTTGATCCATTTGGTTATTTAAATGAAAGAAAAAAGGAGAGAGAATTGATAAGAGATTATAAGCAAACAATTACTGGCATAGGAACAAAAATAAATAAATCAAACTACGAAACAGCAGTTAAAATAGCTTCAATACCTGATCAAATCAGAGGTTTTGGACATGTTAAGGAAAAGAATATAAAAGAAGCAATAAACTATAGGACAGATTTACTAAATTCTTTTCATGAAAACACTTAGCCCTTTATATTTAGCCTCTCTATATTTGGTTTTAGCTTGTTTATTTTGGGCAGGCAACTTTATAGTAGGAAAAGCTGCAAGCATTATTGATATTCCTCCGATATCATTAAATTTTTATAGATGGTTTTTGGCTTGGTTAGTTTTGCTTCCATTCACTTATAAAGAATTATTAAATAACCAAAAAATTATATTAGATAATATTTTTTTATTTTCATTATTGGGAATTTTGGCTGTGACTGTTTTTAATTCAGCCCTTTTTTACTCTCTGAGACATACTCAAGTTATTACTGGAGTACTTATGATTTCAACAGTACCAGTTATGATTATATTATTTTCATTCTTACTTAAAATTGAAAAAACAAATTCATTTCAAATAATAGGAGTATTTCTCTCACTTACAGGTGTTTTGTTTATAATAACAAAAGCAAATTTAAATAATTTATTAAATTTGTCATTTAACAAAGGAGACATTTTTGCATTAATTGCAATGTTTGCATGGTCTCTTTATTCAGCGCTTCTGAAAAAAAAGGAATTCAATCTATCCCCAATTTCTCTTCTGCAGGTTGTTATTACATTTGGAGTTATTTTTCTTATTCCGATGTATTTTATTGATTATAGTTTGGGCAGTGTAATCAAATTACAATCTTCTTTTTATTTAGTTTTATTCTATGTTGTTTTTTTCCCTGGTTTAATCTCATTCCTGTTTTGGATAAAAGGTGTAAAACTTATTGGGGCTAATAGATCTGGAGTTTTTCTTCATTTGATGCCAATTCTAGGTGCAATAATGGCTATGATAATTTTCAAAGAAAAAATTTTATTTTATCATTTCTTAGGTGCAATTTTTATAATTGCTGGTATTACAATTTCGAATAAAAAAACTCAAAATGCTTAAGGTAGCTATTTTAGACGATTATCAAAACGTTGCTCAAGAATTTATAGATTTGAAAAATCTTTCATCAAAGTTTGATATTGAGATTTTCAGTGAACCTTTTGAAAACGAGGATGATGCCATAGAAAAATTAAAAGAATTTGAAGCTCTGTTTATTATGAGAGAAAGAACATCAATTACTTCAAACCTTATTAAAAGTTTGAAAAAACTAAAATACATTTCTACAAGCGGAATGAGAAATAAAGCCATAGATCTTGAGGCAACAAAAAAAGCTAAAATTGTTGTTACTGGAACAGAAATTAACTCAAACCCTACCTGTGAATTAACATGGGCGTTAATTTTAGGGCTAGCTAGAAATATTAAGGTAGAAGTTGATAATATGTACCAAGGTTATTGGCAGACAACAGTGGGCGTTGAATTAAAAGGAAAAATTCTGGGCCTTATTGGTTTAGGAAAAGTTGGATCTCAAGTTGCCAAAATTGGAAAAGCATTTGGTATGCAAGTAATGGCATGGAGTGAAAACTTAAGTCTAGATAAGTGTAAAGAACTTGATGTTTTACCATCTAATAAAGAGGATCTTATTCAAAATTCAGACTTTATATCAATTCATGTCCAAGGAGGAGAAAGATACAAGGATTGTATAAAACTTGCTGAATTTGATAAAATGAAAAAATCTGCTTTTCTAATTAATACATCAAGAGGTCCAATTGTTAACGAAGATGATCTAATTATAGCTCTTTCAACTAATGTAATTGCTGGAGCTGGTATTGATGTTTATCATAAAGAACCTCTGCCCAGTAGTCATAAATTGAGATTTGTGCCTAACGCACTTTTGCTTCCACACTTAGGCTACGTCACAGCTGAAAATTATTCTATTTTCTATACTCAAATGATTGAGAATTTAGAAGCCTATGTTGCTGGTAAGCCTATTCGAGAAATAAAGTAAAGTGGAATTACCAGTTGTAAATCACCCTGATTATGAAGCAAAAATTGGTGATGATAATAAATTTCCAATTAAAAAGTTTGGTGAATTAGCAAGTTTTCTAAAAAAAGAAAAGGTAGTTAAGAAGTTTTATAAACCTGATCCATGCTCAGTAGATACACTAAAAGAAGTTCACTCGGAGGAGTATATTTTTAAAATTAAAAATAAAACATTAGAGCAAAGATTGGTTAAAAAAATAGGGTTTCCTTTAGTTGATAGTGTGGTCAGAAGATCTTTAGTTGCAACAGGCGGAACGGTATTGGCCTCTAAATTAGCAATAAATTATGGAATAGCTTGTAACACAGCTGGTGGAAGTCATCATGCTATTTATGACGAGGGAGCTGGTTTTTGTGTTTTTAACGATGTAGCAGTTGCTGCAAAATATCTTTTGAACAGAGGATTAGCTAATAAAATTCTCATTCTTGATCTAGATGTTCACCAGGGAAATGGAAATGCAGAAATATTTAAAAATGAAAATAATGTTTTTACTTTTAGCATGCACTCAAAAGTAAATTACCCTCCAATAAAATCAAAAAGTGATTTAGATGTTGAGCTCGAACAAGACATGGAAGATGTACAATACTTAGATATTTTAAAAAAAAATTTGATTTTTTTAAACGATTTTAATTTTGATTTTGTATTTTATATTGCAGGAGTTGATATTCATTTAGGTGATAGATTAGGCAAGTTAAAAATTTCTGACATAGGCATAAATAAGAGAGACAACATGGTTATTAGAAACTTTTTCGAAAGAAGAATTCCTATTTGCGGAGTTTTAGGTGGCGGTTATAATAAAGATTTTAAAAAACTTGTTGAATTGCACTCAAGTTTACATAAAAATTGTGCTAAATATTTATATGACAAAAAATAATCCAAATTTATCAGACCAACAAAAAAAAGTATTATTTGAAGAAGCAACAGAACCTCCTGGTTCTAGTGAACTAAATTTTGAAAAGAGAAAAGGGAGTTATTATTGTGCAAATTGTGGAATAAAATTGTTCGACTCAAATACTAAATATGAAAGTGGTTCTGGTTGGCCTTCATTTTATGAATCACTTCCTGATGTTTTTGAAATAAAAACTGATTATCATATTGGATACGCGAGAACAGAATATCATTGTAAAAATTGTGGTGGACACCACGGACATATATTCGATGATGGACCACAGCCAACTGGTAAAAGGTATTGTAATAATGGTGTTTGCTTAGTTTTTAAAGCAGAATAATCAGCTTTTATTAAGGTATTTTAAGATATATAAAAAGTTATGAAAAAAATAATAATTTTCATACTAAGTTTTTCTTTTTTAATAATCTCTAATTCATCTTCTGATAATCAATTTTTAGTAAATTTAGTTCCTGGCGATGGATATACTGAAGCATCTATACAGATTAACGAGGACGATAATCCTGACTTAGAAATTTTAGCTGTTAGAGATATTGACTCAACAGAGTATTCAAATTTTTTTACTCAATTTAGTATTCATACTCAGGAAATTAATTCATCAGATAGATTTATTACAAATGTAGGTCTTGGTTATCGAACATTAAATGATTATAAAACTAGTATGTTTGGAATAAATACTTTCTTTGATTACGACTTAGAAGGTCATCAAAGAGGAAGTATAGGTATAGAAGCTAGAGGTGCTATGTTTGACTTAAACGCAAATAGTTATCATAAAATAACGAATATGGAGGTTGTAGATGGTAACGAAGAGCAAGTTCTATCAGGTTATGAGATAAATCTAACTAGTCAACTTCCTTATTTGCCTTGGTCTAAATTAAATTTGCAAAATTACTCGTGGGAGAAAGAAAAGGCAAGCAGTGATACTGAAGGTAATAAATTATCATTAGAGATGTTGATTACACCATCTGTGCAATTTGATATTTCAGGAGATTTTAGTGATAATGCAGGTGTAGATGATGAGTACACATATAAACTAACTTTTGTTCATCCGCCAAGGGATACAAAATATACACTAAAAGATGGATTTATCTCAAATTTAGCCTTTGAAAAAGAAAATGTAGAAACAAAATTAAAAGAAAAAGTTAGAAGAAGTAATAATTTAACTGTTGAAATACAAGGAGCTGTAATTGTTACAAGCAAGTAATATGAAAAGTTTAAAAATATTTGTCACTTTAACACTCTTATTTTTTATTTTCTCAAATAGCTCAATTGCGGCGACAAGTGAAGCAACCGAATATAAAATAAAAATAAGAAAACTTGAATTATGTGATAGTTCAAGCACACAAGCTTCATGCAATAACCCAGTTACACTTTATTCAGGAAATTCTGGAGATATTGACATAGCTAATACAACTGCAGGATCTGCAGCCGCAAGTTTGGGTAACGCGTCAGCAGCAAAATTTGGAACATCGTATACTTATATACAAATAACTATGAACAGAGCATTTACCTTAAAGGGTTCAGTAGATGATAGTGCAGGAAACACCTGTTATACAAAAGCTGGAACTGCAGGTACAGCATCTGTAAACTCAGAAGGATCTGGGGACTCGGGTGCTCTTGGCTCTACAACTCTGTATGCAGCGATGCCAGGTACTTCTCACAGTACAGCATTAAACAGCCTAACTTCGCTAACTGATACTGAGACTGCAGGTACTGTCACAGCGGGTGACGAATTCTTTCAATACAGACAAGTGCTAGCAAGCACATTTGTAATGGAACCAGGAAATATACCAAGTGTAACTGTTGCTTTTGGAACTAGTGCTGCTTTAGGAGCAGTAGGTAATATGGGGGAGGATTGTGACACTGCAAACGCAAGTGTTGGTATGTATGCAGCGGAGCCAGACGTAACCATTACAATAAATTAATATTTTAATTCATTTTTTTTCTAGAAATTTGATATTTTATTTTATGAATTTAAAAGAAATACAAAATAAGATTATATCTGAAAAAATTAAGCTCAGAAAAAAATCAAAAAACTTTGTTAATAATTTTAAAAAAATTGAAAAATATATTCAAAAAGAAGTTGCGATAGTTAAAGAGTCAAAAGACTCAGTTATTCCAGAAATAGAATTTGAAGATATTTTTATTAAGGATCAAAAAATAATTAAAGATAAAGTATTCAAGCGTGGCTGTGTAATCATTAGAAATGTTTTTGATAAAAAAAAGGTTAGAGAATTAAATGAAGATTTAGATAAATATGTCTTAGAAAATAATTATTTTAAAGACCAAAAAAAAAAGATAGGTATAGACAAATACTTTAGCGACTTAAAATCAGGGAAACCCCAAATTTTTGGATTGTATTGGTCTAAAGCTCAATCGGAAATTAGACATTCTAAAGAAATGGAAACTGTTAAAAAATGGTTAAATAATCTTTGGAACTATAATTATGAGGGTAAAAATGTATTTGATCCAAATAGAGAACTTGTTTACGCAGATCGAGTGAGAAGAAGAGAACCAGGAGACGATACCTTAGGTTTATCCCCACATTGTGATGCTGGGTCAATTGAAAGATGGACAGATAAAGCATATCAAAAAATTTATAATTATATTTTTTCAGATAATTTCGAAAATTATAATCCGTTTGATGCTAAATATAGAGATGAAACAATTGAATTTGAGTCACCTGCAGTAGCGCATGTATTTAGAACATTCCAAGGATGGACAGCCTTAACAGAACAAGGTCCAAATGATGGAACTTTACAATTAATTCCTATTGCCAAAGGAATGGCATATGTTTTAACAAGAGCTTTGCTAGATGATGTGCCTGAAAACGAGTTATGCGGTTCAAAAGCAGGAAAAGCTTTATCAATAAATGAAAAATATCATAGCTTATTATTAGAAGGTTTAATTTCAATTCCCAAAATGTATCCTGGAGATACTATTTGGTGGCACCCTGACGTTGTGCATGCTGTTGAGGAAAAACATATGGGTAAAACTTTTTCAAATGTTATTTATGTGGGTGCAACTCCATACTGTAAAAAAAATATTGATTACATAAAAAAACAATCAAAAAAATTTATTGAAGGTAAAAGTCCACCTGATTTTGCTGCTGAAGATTATGAAGTAAATTATAAAGATAGAGTTACAATTAATGATTTAAGTGAACTAGCTAAAAAACAATTAGGTTTAGTTGATTGGAATTAATTTACTTTAAAGATGCTTCTAAAGTACCATTTTTTTCTAGATCTCTAAGTTCTTGATAACCACCAATATGTTCATCATTAAAAAAAATTTGAGGTATTGTTCTTCTTCCATTAGCTTTTTGTATCATTTCATCTCTAAGCTCTGGACCCGTAGATACATCAATAACTTTATATTCAAGATTATTTCTATTCAGTAACCTTTTTGCTGCATCACAAAAAGCACACATTGGGCCTGAGTACATAGTAATATTTTTCATAATCTAGATATAATTATATTTTTTAAATTTACCAGTTAAGAATTTCATTTTTCTTAATTTTTACTCTTATTTGTTTTCTTGAATATTCAAATTTTTTTCTATGTTTAATACTTTGTGAATTTACTCTTTTTCTCCATAACCTGAAAGATGAGGGTTTGAGATTTCTTCTCATTATCTTAATTACATCGGCTTCAGTTTTGCCTGTTTTTTTTTCTATTTCCTCGAATGTAATTCTGTCAGCCCATGCTGCCCAGATGACCCAGTCTGGACTTCCTGGTTTTGGCTCAGGATTTTTGACTTTGGTTGTAGGCCTGTGACTTTTTTTCATAGATTTTTCAGCAAAACTTTAAATAAATTTTAATGCAAATTTTAATGCCTATGATATTATCACTTTTAGATAGTCCTATCTAGCCATCTTTAGCTCCCGGTTTTTTAGGACTATCCTAAAATGCTCCCATTAAACTATTTCCTTTTTCTACAAATTATTCTCTTTATGTTTATTACTCCTGGAACACCAAGGATTGTAATTATTTCATATTCAATGAATTATGGAGTTAAGAAATGTGTATGGACAGCATTAGGGGATGTTACTGCAAATATTATTCAAGCAACTCTTGTTATATTTGTTATTGGCTCATTTATTTCGGATAATCTTAAATTGCTTAATACAATTAAGTGGATAGGAATAATTTATATTCTATATCTTGCTTATGATATTTATAAATCTCGACCAAAAAGTATAAACTCTGATAAAAAATCAGAAAAAACTTTTTTATCTTTTTATAAAGATGGTTTTTTAGTTGCCGGAACAAGCCCTAAAGCTTGGATGTTTTTTCCTTTTATTTTTCCACAATTTATTGATTTCAACTCTAATTATGTTGCTCAATTCATTATTTTAATAACTACATATGTAATTTTAGATTTTTTATCTTTAATCGGTTACGCCATTCTAGCAAATAAAATGATTATCTGGGTTAAAGCTAATGCAAAAATTATAAACACAATTTCTGCGTGCGTTTTAATTGTAATTGCAGCAATAATTGCATTTATGCAACAATATTAGTCTTTAATGCGATACTACTGTTACTTGCAAAAAAATTAATTTCTTAGTTTAATAAGGTTTAAATTAATTAATAATAAAGAGGAGATAAATGAAAATTAAAAACATTATAATTACATTTGTTTCTGCAATAGCAATTTTATTCTCAACTTCAGTTGTTTCTTTAGCAAAAGTTGTTGGAGATAAAATTATTTTAGGTGCTGCAATTTCTTTAACTGGAAAATATTCATCTAATGGAGTTCATACTCAAAATGGTTACAATATGGCCGTTGACAGAATTAACGACATGGGTGGTATTAAAGTTGGAGGAAAAACTTATAAGTTTGATATTATCTATTATGATGATGAGTCAAATCCTAAAAGAGCAGCGCAACTTGCAGAAAGATTAATTTCACAAGATGGTGTTGAGTTTATGCTTGGACCTTATAGTTCAGGTTTAACGAAAGCAATTGCACCTGTAACAGAGAAATATGGTGTTCCAATGGTTGAGGCTAATGGTGCATCAAGATCTTTGTTTACAAAGGGTTATAAATATTTATTCGCAGTGCTTGCGCCAGCGAACTTATATTTAGATGTTGCGATTGAAACAGCTGTGGAGTTAAACGGTGGAAAAGGTGTAAGAATAGCTCAAGCTTTTGAGCAAGATGCATTTTCACAAGACGTTAGATTAGGTATTTTAGATGCTGCAGAGAGAACTGGATCTAAAATTATAATTGATGATAAACTTCCAAAAGAGCTAAATGACATGGCTGCAACTTTAGCAAAAGTTAAAGCTGTTAAACCAGATGTTTTAGTTGTATCTGGACACACAAAAGGTGCATTAACAGCTATTAGACAAATTGCTGAAATGAAAGTTGACGTTCCAATGTTAGCAATGACACACTGTGATGCTGCTAAATTATCTAAGCAACATGGCAAGAACTCACAGTACGCTTTATGTGCATCTCAATGGCATAAAACATTAACTTATAAAGATGATTTCTTCAAAGATGGCATGACATACGCTGCAGACTTTGAAAAATTATTTGGTTATGATCCGCCATATCAATCAGCAGAGTCTTCAGCTGCTTTGTTAGTTTTTAAAGATGCATTTGAAAGAGCAAATTCTTTTGATCAAAAGAAAGTAAGAGACGCACTTGCTGATACTAATATGCAAACATTCTATGGAAATATCAAATTTGCAGAAGGTGGTCAAAATGTTGACAAACCAATGGTATTGTTCCAAGTTATGTGTGACGATGCAGGAAAATGTGAAAATAAAGTTGTAGCTCCATTAAAATGGGCTTCAGCAGAATTAATTCACCCAATTCCTAAGTGGTCTGAAAGATAATTAAAAATAATGTTAGCCCCCTAGTAATAGGGGGCTTTTTTTTATATAGCATTTAGAAATTATGGATTTTTTAATTTTCCAAGTTCCGATGTTAACTTTACAAGCTGTACTAGATGGTTTGTTACTTGGAGTTTTATTTGCTTTAATCGCCTACGGAATGGCTCTCCAGTGGGGAGTTATGAATATTATTAACATTGCTCAAGGTGATTTAGTTATATTAGGAGGATACATTGCATACTTTATGTATCTGTATGGAATTCATCCAGCGTGGGGAGTAATAATTTCACCAATAATAATGTATTTTGTTGGAGTTATTATTTACAAATTAGTTATCAACAAAGTTGTTGATAGAGACTTATTCATTTCGATTTTAGCGACGTTTGGAATAAGCATTTTATTTATGCAATTAATGAATTTTGCATTTGGTGCAGATGTAGTTCTTGCAAACTCTGGATATGGAACAACGATGTTGTTTGATAATTCAGTTACATTGCCAAATTCAAAGATTTTTTCAGCATTTATAAGTATTGTTTTTGCTATCGGACTTGTGATTTATATGAAAAAATCAAAGCTTGGAAGGGCTATTAGAGCTACAGCTCAAAATGCTAGAGCCGCAAAAATATTAGGCGTAGATACTGAAAAAGTTTATGCAGCAACTTTTGGAATAAATGCTGCTCTTTGTGGAGTAGCTGGAGCACTTATTTCCATTACATTTACTATACACCCTTATATGGGCTTACCTTACACAATTAGATCTTTTATGATTGTAATTGTTGCTGGACTTGGAAATTTACCTGGTGTTGCAATGTCAGGTATGGGACTGGGTGTATTTGAGGAGTTTGCAGATTATATTTTAGGAACAGAATTTAGAATTGGATCAGTATTTTTACTATTGGTTTTAATACTTGTTTATAGAAGATTTAAACTTTCAAGAAAAAGAGAATATCTAAAATAATGAACAAAAATATTATTTTATATGGTGCTATTTTAATATTTGGTATTGCCGCACCTTTTATTTTTCCAGCATTTAAAGTTCAATTATCAATCCTTTGTATATTAATAATTCTAGCTATCACTTGGAATGTCCAAGGTGGTGAAATGGGTTATAATACTTTTGGAAATATTTTATTTTATGGACTGGGAATGTATTTATGTGCCTCAGTTCAAGTAGGAATGTTTTTTCCTTTAGGAGAGTGGACTGAGGGTGGTGGAGAAAAAACTTTTGTTCATACCCCTGCTCAATTTTTTCAAGGGTTTGCAGTTGGTTTGGCAGTTGCAGCAGTAGTTCCAGCAATTATTGCAGGTTTAATTGGTTATTCAATTTTAGGTTTAAGAGGACATTACTTTGCAATTTGCACATTAGGTTTAGGGGTTGCAGCTGGAGAAATTTCTGGTGGAATAGAAATCATTGGAGCAGGACAAGGTTTTACAACACCTCCATTTCCTAATGTCGATAGGTTAGAAGCAAGAGGTGAGTTTTTCTACTTTTGTAGTTTTATAGTTTTAGTTTTCACATTTCTTGCAGTTAAAGCAATTTATTCAACAAGATTTAAACTTGTTCTTAATGCAATTAGAGATAACGAAGATAAGGCTGAAGCAATGGGTATTCAAACAATGAAATATAAAATTATTGGTTGGATGATCTCTGCATTTTTCTGTGGATTGGCCGGAGGTATCATGGGCGGACTAGTTGGATATATAGACTCAACCGATGTAGCATTTGATGGAAGAGAAATGGGAGTATTCATGGTCTTGATGGCTATACTAGGAGGAAAAGGAACTTTGTGGGGCCCAGTAATTGGTGCAACTTTATTTCATATATTTAAAGAAGGTTTTTGGACTTTCTTCTTAGGTTGGCAATATGTTGCTCTAGGAGTTTTGATTGTTGTAATTGTAATTTATTTCCCAGAGGGGATTATGGGTTGGTTGAGAGAAAAATACCCAGAGCGATTTGGTGAAGTTGTAGATGAAGCAGATCGGAAAGCACAGGTTACACTTAAATGAGTATTCTAGAGGTAAGCAATGTCAGTAAGTCATTTGGTGGGGTTAAAGCCAATGTTGATATATCTATGTCAGTTGAAAAAGGAAAAATCGTAGGTTTAATTGGGCCAAATGGATCTGGAAAAACTACATTGTTTAATTCTATAGTTGGAACGTATCCTATTGACCAAGGATCAATTAAATTTAATGGTAAAGAAGTATCTGAATTACCAGTTCCAGTAATAGCTAAACTTGGTTTGCTTAGAACTTTCCAGCAAACAAGAATTTATGGAAAATTGAATTGCGTAGATAATATGCTTATAAGTCACAAAGCAAGCGATGAAAGTTTAGTTTCTATATTTTCCCAGATACCACAAAACCTTACAGAAAAAGCTGAAAATTTATTAAATTTTGTTGGATTATACCAAAAAAGAAAATTAAGAGCTGGAGATTTATCATTTGGCCAGCAGAAATTATTAGAATTAGCAATGGCATTAATGAATGAGCCTGAGATGTTATTACTGGACGAACCAACTGCAGGTATCAACCCTACATTAATAAATGGAATTATTGATAGATTGATAAAAGTAAATCAAGATTTTGGAATTACTCTACTTGTTATTGAACATAATATGAGAGTAATAATGCAATTAGCTGAAAGTATCTTTTGTCTTGCGCATGGAAAAATGCTTGCAAATGGAACACCTGATGAAATTAAAAATGATAAGCGTGTGATTGACGCTTATTTAGGAGCTCAATAATGGCAAATCAATACGAAGTTCTTGGCAAAGCTCCTGTAGCAGAGGATTTAAAAAAACTATCATCTGAAAATGTTCACCTAACTATCAAAGGTTTATCTGCTGGTTATGGTAAGATGGAAATACTACACAATTTTGATTTATTTGTAAGTAAAGCACAATCTCTTTGTTTAATTGGTCCAAATGGTGCAGGAAAATCAACTATACTTCATTCAATATATGGTTTTACAAATATCTTTTCAGGAAAAATAGAAATTGATGGAAAAGAAATAACTAACCTCAGTCCCGCAGAAAAATTAAAATCTGAGGGCATAGCGTATATTCTACAAGATAATTCGGTTTTTCCAGATATGACTGTAGAGGAAAATCTTTTAATGGGTGGATACATTAAAGATAAAACAGAAGAATCTTTTGAAGAAGCTGAGAGAGTTCTTCAAAAATATGAAAGATTAAGAAACAGAAGAAATCAACCTGCAAAAGTATTATCGGGTGGAGAAAGAAGACTTTTAGAAATTTCTCGAGCCCTAGTAATGAAACCTTCTATTTTACTTGTTGATGAACCATCAATTGGTCTTGAGCCCAGATATATTCAAATGGTTTTTGAGATTTTAGACGATCTTCAAAAAAATGAAAAAAAAACAATTATATTAGTTGAGCAGAATGCCAAAAAAGGTTTAGAGTTTGCTGATATTGGCTATGTTTTAGTTTCAGGAGAAACAGCTATTGCAGGTAAAGGAGATGATCTTTTAAATAATCCAGATGTCGGCCGTCTATTCTTAGGCGGTTAATGATAAACCTAAAATATTTTATCAAAGGAATAGTCTGCTCAAAAAAATTTGATAGTCCAGCAATCGCATTAGGAGCTAGTTTCATTGCTATAGGTGCCTTATTAAAAAATTTAGGGTTTAATATACAAGAAAGTATTTTCTCAACATTTTTAACTTATGCTCTTCCAGGATCATTAGTTATGGCAGAGTCAATGCTTATTGGCGCTTCACTTGTAAATATTTTTTTAGCAGTATGGTTGGTAAATTCTAGACTATTTCCAATGACAGTTTCAATTATGCCATTACTTAAACATGATAGTCAACCTAGATGGAAATATTATATATCTTGTCACTTTGTAGCTGTTTCGTCGTGGTTGATTTTAAAAAGTAATTATGAGGAAATTGATAGGAAATATAGAATAGATTTTTGGATTGGTATAGGAACAGCCACTTGGTTAATTGCCATTTTTTCAACAGTATTAGGATTTTATGCTGCCGACTTTTTAAGCAAAGATATGATAATTGGACTTGCTATAGTAAATCCAATTTATTTTATGTGTGCAATGATAGGAGTTATGAAAACTATACAACTTTCCTCTGCAATTATCCTGGGTACAATTTTGGGTCCAATTTTTTATTTTTTTTCACCAGAATGGAGTGTTTTACTTGGTGGGTTGGTAGCTGGTTCAATTGCTTACCTTATAGGAGAGGTTTATGACAGCTAATATTGTTTTAGCAATTTTAGTAACTTCTCTTGCAACTTATATCTCAAGATTTCTTGGTGCTTTAACATCAGAAAAAATAGGAGAGACATCTAAAATTTACAAATGGTTTAATTGTGTAGCATATTCAACTCTTGCGGCTTTAATTTCGAGAATGTTAATTTTTCCGTCAGGAGATCTTTCAGATGTGCACTATATTTTAAGGATAATTGTCATTTTATTATCAATATTAATTTTTTATGTAACTAAAAGAAATTTAGTTTATCCGACCATATTATCTGCTATAATTTTAGCTGCATTAAACAGTTTTGCGGTATGAAAAAACTTTTTTTTATTATATTTTTTTTAATACTTTCTAGTAATGCGAATGCTGGATGTGATGATCCTATAACTGATGGAGTAGACTATACTAAATGTAAATTTTCAGATGGGCAGGATTTACAAGGAAGCTTTCTTCCAAACTCTAATCTCTCATTTGCTAGTTTTATTCAAGTAAATTTTGATAAAAGTATAATGATGAATTCAGATTTAACATTTGGAACTTTTTCAGAGTCATCTTTCATACGAGCTAATTTATATGAGTCAAATTTAGGTGGAGGAAATTTTGAACAATCAAATTTTACAAGTGCTAACTTAACAAGAGTAGATTTTACAGGTTCTACTCTTATAGATTCAAATTTTCAGAATTCCAATTTAATGGAGGCAAACTTTACCTCATCTAATATTTTAAATGCAAATTTCGATGGTGCTAATTTAATTGGTGCTACTTGGACAATGGGAGAAATTTGTGGACCAGACTCTATAGGTATTTGTAATAAATAAATTTGTGAAGAATCTTCTTAAATTAGATGGATTTGAAATTTCCTTTCATGAAAAATCTAAGAGGATAATAAATATAAAAATTGAAGATCAAATTATTGATCGATTAGTATTTCCATTTAAAAAATTTAATATTACAGCATTAGAGTATAAACCATTTACAAGGTTCACTATTGCAAAAAGTTTAGATGAAACTGCATCTAACAAATTAAGTAATTTTTTAAACGAAATTATTAAAGATAGAGATACTGGTTGTTTTATAATTGGTCCAAAAAATAAGTCTTCTAAAATAGATCAAACATTTTTAGTTAAACTATCAACTGCAATAACTCACTTAATTGGAAATCCAAATCACGACTCAATGGCTGGAAAATACTATGCAAGATTTCACGTTAAACATGAAGATAATAGTGACTCATATCTTCGTAAGGCATATATAAATATGGATTTACATACTGATGGAACATATGTACGAGAAATAACTGATTGGATATTAATGTCAAAGCTTGAGGAGGAGAATGTGATTGGTGGAGAGACCGCCTTACTACATCTTGATGATTGGGAACATTTGTCTGATCTCTCAGATGATAAAATTGGACAGCAAAAATTTATTTGGGGATCTCCAAAAAGTAAAAATATTGATTATAAAGTTGAACACCCTGTGTTTTCTAAAGATAGTGATGGAAAACCCATTATTTCTTACATCGATCAATTTCCTGAACCAAAAAATATGGATCAAGGATTGTTTTTACAAAGACTATCTGATGCTCTTGAGGGTAGTAAAAATAAGATAATAACATCTTTGCCGGTTGGAAGTGCTGTTGTGGCGAATAATTATTTTTGGCTTCATGGTCGAAAACCTTTTAAAGAAAATAAAAATTTATCAAGAGAATTACTAAGAATAAGAGGTTCCTTTTTTAACAATTAAGTGTAGAAAATACACTTATGAAACTTGGATTTATAGGAACCGGTAAAATTACATCAGCAGTGGTGACGGGTATATGCAAGTCTAAAATTAAATATACCAAAATTATATTATCTGAAAGAAATAAAAAAATTTCAAAACAACTTAAAAAAAGTTTTAAAAAAATTTATATTGCGAAAAATAATCAAGATATTGTTAATGATTGTAACTGGATTTTTCTAGCTGTAACACCTGCTGTGGCTAATCAAATTATACATAAGCTAAAATTTAAAAAAAGTCAGGTAATTGTAAGTTTCATATCAACAATGAATCTTCAAAACATTAAGAAGGCAGTCAAAGTAAAAGCAAATATTTCGAGAGTAATTCCTTTACCACCTATTTCTTTTAAAAAAGGACCAATTCCTATTTTTCCACCAAACAGGAAAGTTAAAAACTTTTTTAAACATCTTGGAACAGTTGTTGAAATTAAAAACGAAAAATTATCTAAAAATTTTTGGTCAACATCTGGAATGATGGCACCTTTTTATGAATTATTAAGAACAATGTCTGAATGGTTAAATAAAAGGGGAATTCAAAAAGACCAATCTCAGAGATATATAACATCTCTTTTTTTAGCACTTTCAGAAGATGCTGTAGTTAATTCAAATAGAGATTTAAAAATACTTGTCAAAGACTCCCAAACACCAAAAGGATTAAATGAGCAAGGTGTAAATGAATTAAAAAAAGCTGGTTTCTATAAAGCCACTAACAAAACCCTAAATAGTATTCTTAAAAGATTAAATAAAGTATAATTTTACATGCAGCAATCATCAAACATTCTGCAAATTGACAACTTATCAAAATATTTTGGTGGTTTGGCAGCTGTATCAAATTGCTCATTAAAAATAAAAGAGGGTTCAATTACAGGAATAATTGGTCCAAATGGATCAGGTAAAACTACTTTATTTAATCTTATAGCAGGTAATCTCAAATCATCTGACGGAAAAGTATTATTTAATAAAGAAGATATAACAAACGTTCCATCTCATGAACTTTTCTCAAAAGGTTTACTAAGAACTTTTCAAATAGCTCACGAATTTTCTAATATGACCGTTCTTGAAAATTTAATGATGGTACCAGGCAACCAAACAGGAGAAATTTTAATAAATGCTCTTTTAAAACCAAATTTAATTAAAAAAGAAGAAGATTTAATTAGAGCAAAAGCGTATGAAGTAACTGAGTTTTTAAATCTTAAACATCTTGCCAATGAACGTGCTGGTAATTTATCCGGAGGGCAAAAAAAGTTGCTAGAACTTGGAAGAACAATGATGGTTGATGCAAAACTTGTATTATTGGATGAGGTAGGGGCAGGGGTTAATAGAACATTATTAAAAGAATTAGGAACAGCAATCTTAAGACTTAATAAAGAAAAAAACTATACTTTTTGTATGATTGAACATGATATGGATTTTATAAGCAGAATGTGTGATCCAGTTATTGTAATGTCAGAAGGATCTGTTCTTTTTGAGGGATCTTCAGATGAAGTTAAGAAAAACGAAAAAGTTATAGATAGTTATTTAGGTAGAAAGAAGTAAATGGCATTTTTTGAAGGAAATAAAATGACAGGAGGATACGGCGATGGTCCTGATATTATTAGCTCATGCACTATCAATGTTAATAGAGGAGAGATAGTTGCAATCCTTGGACCAAATGGAGCTGGAAAATCTACAGCAATGAAAGCAATGCTAGGATTGTTAAATCTAAAATCAGGTAATATTTCAATTGATGGAGAAGATATTTCTAAACTATCTCCTCAAGAAAGAGTAAAAAAGGGAATATCATTTGTACCACAAACTAGAAATGTTTTTGCAGAACTTACTGTAAAAGAAAATTTAGAAGTTGGTGCTTTTTTAAGAACAGATAATGTAAATAATGTTATCGAAGAAATATATGATTTATTTCCAATTTTAAGAGAAAAAAAAGATCAAGTGGTAGGACAATTATCGGGAGGGCAAAGACAACAAGTAGCTTTGGGACGTGCTCTAATGATAAAACCATCTGTTCTTATGTTAGATGAGCCTACAGCAGGTGTTTCCCCAATAGTTATGGATGAATTATTTGAACACATTATTAGAGTTAAAAATACAAAAGTAGCAATCATCATGGTCGAGCAAAATGCAAAACAGGCTTTAAGCATTTCTGATCGGGGATATGTGCTTGTTACTGGTGAAAATAAGTTTGAGGGGTCTGGTAAGGAATTATTAAATGATCCAGAAGTTAGGAGATCTTTCTTAGGAGCTTAGTATGGATTTAATTAATGCAGTAATAGTTTTATTGAATTATACAATTATTCCAGCCTTAACTTATGGCTCTCAGTTAGCTCTTGGAGCAATTTTTGTAACTTTAATATACGGTATTTTAAGATTTGCTAACTTTGCAACTGGAGACATGATGTCATTTGGTACAATGTTTGCTGTACTTTTGACTTATTACTTTCAATCAATCGGAATTAGCTTTGGTTTTCTCCCCACTGCTTTGCTCACTATTCCTTTTGCAATTTTTATGATGATTTTATACATGCTTTTAATTGATCAAACAGTTTTTAAATATTACAGAATTAAAAAAAGTCCACCAGTACAGCTTGCTATGGTTAGTGTTGGGGTAATGTTTGTGACCCAAGCAGTCATAAGGATTATAATTGGACCAACTGATCGAAGGTTTTTAGATGGTGAAAAATTCATTTTAAAAGCAACTGAATTTAAAGAAATGACAGGTCTTGCAGAAGGTTTGACAATTAAATCTACGCAAATGATAACAATTGTAGTTACTATTATTGTTGTTGCTATTATGTTTTGGTTTTTAAATAAAACTAAGACTGGAACTAGTATGAGGGCCTACTCAGATAATGAAGATTTAGCACTTCTTTCTGGAATAGATCCAAAAAAAGTAGTTCTAATTACTTGGATCATTGCTGGAATATTAGCAACAATTGGTGGGATTCTTTATGGTTTAGATAAAAGTTATAGACCGTTTGTGTATTTTAATAATATGCTACCGATTTTTGCTGCTGCGATAGTTGGTGGAATTGGAAATCCATATGGAGCGTTTTTTGGAGGTTATGTTATAGCTTTTGCTGAAATATTTTTGACTTATGCATATAAAAGATTTTTAGTTTATATTTTGCCAGAGTCACTAGAACCAAATTCATTGATGCAATTATTATCAACTGATTATAAATTTGCGATTTCATTTTCGATTTTAGTAATTGTTCTAATATTTAGACCATCAGGAATTTTTGAGGGAAAACGCATATGAGAAATTATTTAAATATAATTATAGCATATTCGATAATGATGCTTTTAATAATTTTAGTTGGTATCTTTCAGTCTTGGTCCATTGCACTAACAATTTTTAATTATTGTATGATTTCTGCAGTAATGACATTGGGAGCAAATATTCAATGGGGTTATGCTGGTTTAATAAATTTTGGAATTATGGGTTATACAGCATTAGGAGGTTTAGCAGTAGTATTAGTATCTGTAGCACCTGTCCCCGAAGCTTGGAGTGTGGGTGGAGTAAATATGATGACTTGTCTAGGAATCGTCATATTAATGATTTTTTCTACAAGGTATATTTTAAAAAATATTCAAAAATCTAAAAAAAGAAATTATTTAATAGCTGGAATAATTATAGTTGGATTAATCCTAATAAAAATAATTGCTGGACCTGCAATTGAACAAATAGAAGCTGTTGATCCTGCAAAGACAGGGTTTCTTGGAGGACTTGGGTTACCAGTTTTATTCTCATGGATAGTTGGAGGTCTTTTTGCTGCTGGGTTAGCATTTATTGTAGGGAAAGTTGCTTTAGGATTAAGAGCAGATTATTTAGCTATTGCTACATTATTAATAGCTGAAATTGTTGTCTCTATTATTAAACATGAAGATTGGTTGGCAAGAGGTGTAAAAAACGTTATTGGATTAAAAAGACCAGCCCCTTATGAAATTGACCTACAAACTTCTCCTTGGTTTATAAATTTAGTAGAAAAATTTCACTCAGCAAAATTAGATCTAGCAAATTCATTATCGGAGAGACAAGATATTTTAAATCAGTTAGTAATTGATGCTTCATCTGTTTATGTAAAACTATGTTTTGCAGGCATGTTTTTAGTTGTAGTTATTATTTTATTAATAATTACACAAAAAGCTCTTTACTCGCCTTGGGGTAGAATGATGAGAGCAATAAGAGATAATGAAGAAGCTGCAAGTGCGATGGGTAAAAATGTAGTTAAACAACATTTATTTATATTTATTCTAGGATCAGCAATAGTTGGTATTGCTGGAGCTATGATGGTAACGAATGATGGGCTGTTTACCCCAGGAAGCTACAGACCAATGAGATATACTTTTGTAATTTGGGTCATGGTAATTGTCGGTGGTACAGGAAATAATTTTGGAGCAATTCTAGGAGGGTTTGTTGTATGGTTTTTATGGGTAGAAGCAGCACCAATTGCTTTATTCTTTATAAATTTATTTACAGCTCATTTACCTGAAACAAATGAAATCAAAGTTCATTTAACTAATAGTGCTCCATACTTTAGATTTTTGCTTGTTGGTATTGGGCTTCTTTTGATTATGAGATTTAGACCTCAAGGAATAATTCCAGAAAAAATTATAAAACAATAATTTATAATGAGTTTTTTTATTTTAGGGTTCTTTACAGGACTGAGTTTAATATTAGCTATTGGTGCTCAAAATATATTTGTAATTGAGCAAGGTTTAAAAAAACAATTCGTTTTTATTGTGTGTGCAATTTGTGCATTTTCAGATTTCATTCTTATTTTTTTAGGAATATTCTTATTTCACTATTTTGAAAGTTTTTTTTCACCTTTTGCTGAACTAATTTTAAATATTCTTTTGCTTTTATTTTTAATACATTTTGTATGGAAAAAAATAAAAAGTATAAATACTAATTTTGAAATAAATCAAAAAAATCAAACAGCAGGTCTAGGCCCAATAATAATTAAAACTCTAGGTTTTACTTATTTAAACCCCCATGTCTATTCTGACACTGTATTTTTTTTAGGAAACTTTTCGAAAAGTTTTTTAATTAATCAAAAGTTATCATTTGGATTTGGTGCAACTTTTTCCTCAATAATATTTTTTTTTACGTTAGGATACTTATCTAAGTTTTTATCTAATTACTTGAATAGCAATAAAGTTTGGAGAATTATTAACATCTTAATAATTATCTTTATGTCGGCTGTTAGTATTTACGTATTAATCAATATTTTAGGATAAAAAAACTCCAGCGATTTTCACCGCTGGAGTTAAATAATTAAGTATTATCTTTGTTTTTTGTCTTTAAATTTACCACCTTTAATTTCTTTTTCTATAAAGGCACCTGCTGCTTCTCCAACATCGGTAAATTCAACACTAGATGCTCCTTCGTAGTTAACTGCTTTACCACTAGCAAGTAAATCTAATGCTTTTTTCAATTCTCCTGGATAAATCTTTTCTCCTGGAGCATTTGCAACAGACATTACATTTGCTTGAACAGTAGCTCTGTCAGCTTTTCCACCAGCTTGCATTGCAAGTACAATCAAAGCTGCAGCATCATAAGATTCCGAAGTATAAGGTCCAGATGAATCAATTCCTGCTCCACCAGCTACACCTTTAAAGATTGTAGCACCTTTACCCATTGATCCTGGCAAAGATCCAAATGATTTATTAAGATCATTTCCAAATCTGTCAGTTAAAGAGTCACCAATCATTCCATCAGATAAAACAAATACATCAAACGCACCTGAGTCTAATGAACCATCAATGATACTTCCGCCAGCTTGGTCTAAATAACCTAACACAGCTAAAGCATCACCACCTGCTGCTGCCAATGTTGCAACTTCAGCACCATAGTCTCCTTTACCTTCCTCGTGGGCTGTAACAACTGTTACGTTTATTCCATGAGCTTTAACAGCTGCAACATATACATCTGCTAAACCTTTACCGTAGTCGTTGTTAGTGTGTGTAACTGCAATACTTTTAACTTTTCTATCTTTAGTTATATCTGCTAATACTTGACCACCTCTTGCGTCAGATGGAGCAGTTCTAAAGAAATATCCATTATCATTAAGATCTGTTAATCCTGGAGAAGTAGCTGATGGTGAAATCATAACTACACCGTTTGGAACAGCAACGTTAGTTGCAATAGCTCCGGTTACACCGGAACAATCAGCACCCATAATTGCTACTACGCCACCAGATATTAAACCCTCTGCAGCAGCTGTTGCAGCAGCTGAGTCAACACAAGTTGAGTCTGCTCTTTCAACAGAAATTTTCTTTCCTCCAAGTAATGAACCTGAATCTGATGCTTCTTTAAATGCAAGCTCTGCAGATGCAGCCATTGCTGGAGTTAGGGACTCAATAGGACCCGTAAATCCTAAAATAATTCCCATTTTAATGCCATGTCCATCTGAATATGCTTTAGTTGCAAAGCATGAAACAAATACAAACATCGCTAATACTAGTTTTTTCATATGTTCCCTCTAATTGTTAACAATTTATATAAACAAAATTAAATCCTATTGATTTAAATTTTCAATGAGAAAATTATCTCATTTTTTGAGCAAAAAACACTGAAGTAATAACAATTATTCCTCCAATTACTGTTATTAGAGATGGAATTTCTCCAAAAATAAAAAAAGTAAGGATTAAACCAAATACAGGGAATAAAGCGTAGAATGGCAATACCATATCAAGAGGATAAAATTTATAAAGATAGAACATCATTAAATGTCCAAGCAAAGAAATAATTGCTCCTGCATATAAAACTGTGAACCAACTTCCTAAACTAATATTTTTTATTGTTTGAAAGGTATTTCCCTCAAATATTGCAGATAATATTATTAAAATTATAAATCCCGTGAAGCTCATTATAGTATTTGTAAATTTAACATCTAATTCTTTTAAATATCTCGAAAATACTTGGGATAGCCCATAGAAAAAAGCCATACCGCAAATAAGAAGAGACCCTATTATTTCTTCTACTACTTTTGGGTCGAATGCGAGTATGACAATACCAAAAAAAGATATCATAATTAATATCCATTTTTTATAACTTATTTTTTCATCTAAAAATATTGAGCTTAATATTATTCCAAAAGGAATTGAAAGTTGAGCTCCTATTGTAATTGGTGCAAGTATACTTGATGCATTTATAGACAAATATAAAAACATATTTACTGCAACACCAAAACATAATGAAAACCCAATTAAGGGAATAATATATTTTTTGTCTATTATTTGAATTTTAAAAAATGGAATTAAACAAATAAAGACAATAGCCATTCTTAATGAACCAAAAAGAATTGGTGGAATAGTGTCGTTTAACCCAAGCTTGCCAGTTGGATATGCACTTCCTAATAAAAATACAACAAATAAAATAAGTAAAGTATGTTTCGCAGACAAAAATTATCTTATAGAGAAAGGATCTAAAGTTGGTTCATCAGATGTGTAATACCAAGTTGTCTTCACTCTAGTATAATCTTTAATTGAGTCCATTCCCGCTTCCTTTCCATATCCACTATCTTTAATACCACCAAAAGGTGCTGATGGAGAAATCAATCGATAAGTATTTACAAATGTTATACCTGCTCTTATTGCATTAGAAACTCTTAGACCTCTGGAGAAGTCACTTGTATAGACACCAGAAGATAATCCATATTGATTATCGTTCATTTTCTCTATTACCTCTTTTTCCGTATCAAATTTCATTACAGATAAAACTGGTCCAAAAAGCTCGTTTTCTGCAGTTGGAAGATTATGATTATCACATTCAATTATTGTAGGAGGAAAGTAGTATCCCTCATTTGAAAATGGATGCCTTTCACCACCACACTTTATTTTTCCACCTTGTTCTGTGGTTTTTTTTATGTTTTTTTCAATAATTTCTAATTGTTTATAATTACTTAATGGTCCCATTTCTGTATCTGGATCCATAGGAGCGCCAATTTTTATTTTTTCAGCTCTTTTTGTGAGTTTATCAAGGAACTCATCGTAAATTCCTTTTTGTATATATAACCTTGAACCAGCAATACAACTCTGTCCGCTAGCTCCAAATATTCCTGCAGTAATTCCATTAATAGCATTTTCTTGATGAGCATCATCAAATACTGCAACAGGACTTTTTCCTCCAAGTTCTAAGCTTACTTCTGATAAATTTTCTGCTGAATTTCTAATTATATGTCTTGCAGTTTCGGGTCCTCCTGTAAAAGCAACTTTTTCAACTAAATTATGTGTAGTTAAAGCCTTTCCACATGGGTCTCCAAATCCTGTAATAACATTAACAACTCCTTTAGGAATACCAGTTTCTTCAATAAGTTGTGCAAATTCAAACATCACTGCTGGAGCAAGTTCTGATGATTTAATAACCACCGTGTTTCCCATAGCTAAAGCAGGCGCAAGTTTTGTAGCTGTTAAAAACATTTGAGAATTCCATGGAACAATCGCAGCGATAACACCAATAGGTATTCTTGAAGTTATGGCTTGAATATTTGGTTTATCTATTGGCAGAACTGTGCCTTCGACCTTGTCTGCCATACCTGCATAATAATCATAATACTCAGCAATATAATTTGCTTGTTTATTTGTTTCTCTATAAAGTTTTCCAGTATCTATAGTTTCAATTTTTCCAAGTAATTCTGCGTTATCTCTAAGCTTATTTCCAATAGCTCTTAGAAACTTTGCTCTTTCACGCGGTAATATTTTAGGCCAATCTCCTTCAAAGGCTTTTTGAGCTGCTTGAACAGCTTTATCTACGTCAGAAGCACTTGCCTCTGGAACAACTGCCCAGGGTTTATTATCCTCCGGATTTAAAGTTTCAAAAGTTCTTTTAGTATCAGAGTCAACCCATTGTCCCCCTATAAACATTTTATATTTTTTTAATTCAGGCATTTTGTATATGATCTTTAATTGCTTTATTTACATCATATGAGCATTCAATACTACATAGATGTTTGCCTACAGGTATTATTTTTACTTCAGAGTTTTTAATTTTTTTACTCAGATTATCAGACATTTCTGGAGTTGAGCCTACATCACCTTCTCCAGTCATCACAAGTGTTTTGACATTAATATTTTCAAATTTTTCGTTATCTTTGTGATTTACAAATAACGAGTAAACTTTAATAAAGTTTTCCATATTATTATTGTTAAGTATTGAGAAAATTTTATCTGAAATTAGAGGATTTTTCTCAATAAAGTCCTTATTAAACCATCTATTGAGTGCATCTTTTGTCAGTTTTTTATCTTTTTTTGTCTGTTCAAACCTTTCATTTACTATCTTCTGTTCATTATCAGATCTATTAAATATTGAGCACAACAATGTTAGGGATTTCAATCTATCACTAAATCTCGTTGCAAAGTTTCTTGCAATCAAAGAGCCTATTGAAAATCCAATAAGGTGAATTTTACTAAATTTTAATTCGTCAATAAGATCAATAATTTGATCTGAAAAATCATCAAAACTTATTTTTTCTTTATTTAAAGGTGTTCTACCGTGTCCAAGGATATCATAAATTAAAACTGTATTATCAAATTCATTAATTTGTGGATCCCATATATTATGATCAAGACCTACACCATGAATAAATACTATTGGAATTCCTTCTTTTTGGTTTAGTTTATAGAATGTACCTTTAGAGTCTGTTGCATTGATCATTATTATTTTGGATCAATGCCCATCTCCTTCATATCTTGGTATCTATCACCTGTTCTTGCATGAGCTCTACCTGTCGAAGCGCCACCAATTGCAATAACAATTTCATCATCAAATGGAGCATCATGAATTGTAAACTCATGTGTAAGATAATATGGTCTTAAACCAGAGTCGGTTTTGTGCATCATTGGAATAGATATTTTTGATCCAGCCGGACCTCTTGTATTCGTAAAACTTAAATAAGAAGTTCCTCCAACAGCATCTCTGAACTTATTACCAAATCTTAATGTATGAATAAATGCTGATGCATGTTCTATTTCTCCATTTAGTCCAACCACACCTGCTTTCCCATACGCTAATATTTTATCAGGAGAGCCTATTTCTTTTATAAGTTCAGGAACCAATAAATCTCCGAGTTTAGGAGCCAGATCTAAAATAATGGGTTTTAAGTCTTCCACAAAACCTTTTCCATCCCAAGGATTTTTAAAAACTGCAGCAACAGAAACCATCAAAACTGGTTCTTTAGCTTCTTTTCCACCTTCAATAAAAGTCTTATCTACAAATTTAGTAAACTTACGTAATTCTAATTTCATTTTTTAATTCTATGTATAAAGCTATCTCTTCTAAAACTGTATAACGCTTTTGGATCTACATCAACATCTATAACAACTGGTTTATTTACTCTTAATGCACTTTTTACTGCCTCATTAACTTCTGATAATTTTTTAACTTTAATTCCTTTAGCACCATATAGTTTCGCAACTTCATCAAAAGGAGGACTTTGAATATCAGCTCCTAAATATCTTTCACCATAGAAATCTTTTTGATAAGCTTTTTCTGCCCCCCAACTTTTATTATTCATTACAATTGTAATTGTGTTAATGCCATGCTCTACAGCTGTACTTAATTCAGAAATAGTCATTCCAAATCCACCATCACCCATTAAACTAACAACTGTTTTATTAGGTTTTGCAACCTTTATTCCCAAACCACATGCAAATGAGAAGCCTACTAAACCAAAATCAAGGGGTGTGAAAAGGGAAGGAGGATTGTAATATTCTAAAGCATCTGTTGCTTGAAGACAAAGTGTTCCAGCATCAAGTGTTATCGCAGTATTTTTCGGTAGTACTTTTCTTAATTCTCTGAATAGACCGTTCGGTTGGATTGGAAAATTTTTTGACTTTATATTATCTCTATCTTTAAGAAATTTTGATCTCTCTAATAAAAAGCTATTTGTCCATTCTTTGTAATTGAAAATTTTATTTTGTTTTCTTAATTCAGCTAAAATTTGATCTGTCACAAGTGCAGCATCGCCATGAATACCTACATTAATTGGAAAGTATCTTCCTATCATAGTTTTTTCTAACTCAATTTGTACAATTTTTGCGTTTTTATTTATATTGTCATACGAATAGAAAGTGGAATTGAAACCAAGTCTTGTACCAATTGCAATAATTAGCTCTGCCTCTTTGACTAATCTTGATGCAACAATATTTCCTCTAGGTCCCATTTGTCCGGCATTTAACTTATGACTAAAGGGAATTGCATCTCCATGTCCCGCTGCAGTTACAATTGGAATATTTAAAAATTCAGCAAGCTTTGTTACAGACTTAAATTTCGAATTATATTTTATTCCTCCTCCAGCAACAATTACTGTTTTTTTTGAGTTGAGAATAAGTTTTATAGTTCTATCAATTAAATTCTTTTTACTTTTTAAGTCACTTTCAGCTTTATAAGATTTTTTATTTTCATTAATCTTAAACTTTGAAGTATCAGAAAGAACATTTCTTGGAAGGTTTATACAAACTGGTCCTCTGCGTGGTGACATTGCAAGGTTAAAAGCATCTTTAAAGGCTGTTGGTATATGACTTGCCTTTTTTACTGTCCATGTTTTTTTTGTTATAGGATCAAAAAGTGATTGTTGATCAAGTCCTTGAAAGGCGTCCTCCATCTTATCTTTAGTAGAATATAAACCTGCAATAGATACCACAGGAGAAAATGCTGCTTTTGCTTGTGCTATGCCTGTAACGAGATTAGTTGCTCCTGGACCGTTTTGGCCGGCAATTATTACACCTGGTTGATTAGAAGCTCTTGCATATCCATCTGCCATATGCGTTCCAGTTCTTTCGTCTCTTACACCTATAAACTTGATTTTCTTTTCATGATATAATGCATCAAACATCTCCATTGTAGCTGAACCAATTAAACCAAATACGTTTTTAACTTTTTCTTTTTTTAAGGATTTCACTGCCGCTTGACCACCGGTCAAGGTATTCTTGGTCTTGATCACGATACTTTTTTAACTTCAGTATCTAGATCATCTTTAAAGTTAGGCATTACTTTTTCAGTGAATAGCTTAATACTTTTCATACAATCTTCATGTTTAACACCCGGAAAATTAGACCAAACTTGAAGATTTTGAAGATTAAGCTCTGATTGAAGCTCTTTAATCTTATCTGTTACATATTCAGGAGTACCAAATAACATATTTCGCTTATGTAAAAACTCGTAATTAAGAAGATCTAATTTACCCTTTGTTTCTGGAAGCTCTTCACCAGGATCCATGTGATTACCAAG